>NZ_DFOE01000007.1:0-126385 GCF_002376635.1 Sphingobacterium sp. UBA3549
CGACTTTTCGGACACCCTCTTTAGTTGTCATTATAATATGAACTATTTGAAAAGTCGCTTATGCCAACTGCTGTGGAAAGGTACGGCCCAAGCATTTTCCATTTGATGCTCCTGTGTAATCGTATTATCAAATACTAAAGTATCGTCATTGATGATACCATCAGCCAATAACTTTTCAAATCCATCACGGTTAACCACAGCGATCCCATTCTCCGACTTGTATGCGAACTGCATACGGTCAAATAATTGAATATTATATTTAGATTCAATGCCTTTTAAAAAGCGTACCGAACTGTCAATCGAGCAACCAGAAGCAGCGGCGATTTCCTCGTCCACTTTAAGGATAACAAAAAGCCCATCACGCAATTCCGCAGAAGCCGAAAGCGGCTTTCCATGTACTTTCCACTGTTCGGCAAAAGCCATCAATTCGGCCGAAATCTGCGCGCTTTCCTCTTGAGACAATATGCGATCAGCCTGATAAATCCAAATACGTTTCATAAATAAACTCCCTTCCTTGCTTAAATTAACCAATATAATAAGGAGAAATCATCCAATAAACAATTACTCCTGTAACAGCGACATATAACCACATCGGATAAGTAATTCGAGCTAATTTCTTATGTCGTTCATAAGATCCCGATATACCGCGTACAAATGTAAATAGTACAAAAGGAATAATGATAATAGAAAGCAGGATATGTGTGATCAGGATGAAAAAATAGATCGGTCTCCAAATGCCCTCACCACCATACTTTGTTTCAATCGAAGTCATGTGATAGGCAACATACATCGCCAAAAATGCTAAAGAGCAAGCGATACAACATTTGATCAGACGTTCATGCAAGGACTTATTCCCCCTTTTTATTGCAGCTACAGCCAAAAAAAGCAATACAGCAGTAATGCCATTTATCGTAGCATAGATCGGAGGTAAAAATGTAAGCGGCTTCACATTATAACCCAATTTCTGCAAATTCACTGTAAAAAGGATAGCGACTACTATTGGAATCACAATAGATAGTAGCCAAATCCACTTACTATACTTTTTCTCTGTGTTGAGACTCTCTCCCATGATATAATTACCTTTTTTGTTCTATAGTAGCTGGATGGTTCCGGATTTCCTCGACCAATAATAATTTAATTTCATCCTCAAGACGATCAACGTCAGTCTTCACATTGATATCGTATATTCCTCTTATCCTTCCTTTGGTATCGAGCAACAGATAATTTGATCCGATAATAAATGGCTTGCTACCATCAGGGTTGACAAGCGCATCCTGTAAAAGACTTTCTTTCGCAAATTTAAAGATATCCACCGAAGGCTTCGTCACAAAAAACCAAGATTTGGTCCAGGGCTTGTAAACTTTTGCATATTTAGCCAATACCTCTGGTGTATCATAAGTAGTATCAACGGTAATCGAATACAACTTAACCTTCTTATTCTGAATAAATCGATTAGCAATTTGATCAAGTCGCTTAATCATCGTTCGAGATAACGAAGCATCCCTAGAATACATCAGATGCACCACAGAAAGCGTCGTATCATTATCCAATAGATGCACCTCTTTACCATCGTAATTAACAAAATCAACCGAGGGTACGGTATGATAAATTGTGTCAACGATGTCCCGCCCCCATTTCCGATGGGTAGTGCCAGGCACTTCCTTCTTTCCAAAAATTGGCAAAGAAGCATAGCTGTTCGAACCGCTTTTATTCAGTATAAAATATAAAAATCCTGGCAGTAAAAGAATTACGGCCAGGATCAATATAGTTTTAATACCTTTCTTTTGTCCAGTATTATTATCCATTCACTTTATCTATTTATTGGGAAATAATTGATGTTCTTGAAAAACAGAAGCCAAATGCCCCCCTTCGACAAGCATCAAAACAATAAAATAAATAATAAAAATAAAGACAATTCCAACGGTAACGATAAAGCTCGATTTTTCGAATTTCAAGTGCATAAAGAATGCAACGATATAATAAGCTTTAACCAAAGTAAGTACAATATAAATGGTATTTACCAATGCACCCTTCGCTAAAATTTGCCAATGGTGCACAAAGCCCAATGCAATTAAGAACTCTAGACAAGTAAGCGCTAAAAGCACGCCAAATACTCTCCAAATGGCTTTTTTATCCATCCCACCTTCGTGAGCATGCTCTCCATGAGCGATATTATCTTGATATTGTGACATAGCTATCTAAAATTATTTATTGCGTAATTAGATTAAGTAGAAGAATGTAAAAACAAATACCCATACTAAATCCACAAAGTGCCAATATAAACCTACTTTTTCGATCATTAGGTAAGAACCACGGTTTTCAAATGTATTATTTAATGTCATACATAAAACGATGATATTTAAAATAATACCTACTGTAACGTGAAATCCGTGAAAACCAGTAATTGTAAAGAACAAGTTAGCAAATTGTAACGCGGAAGTATAGGAAATGTCGTGTGTGAAATAAGGTAATAATGCTGTTTTGATAGCGTCACCTTCCAATCCAGTTGCTGGATTTTTACCAAACCAAAAACCCATGTGGTGTAAGTGGGTCCACTCAATAGCCTGACAACCAACGAAACAGATACCGCCCAAAATAGTCCACAACATCCATTTGACTACTTCATTCTTTTGGTTACGGTGGCCTGCTTCTACAGCCAATACCATCGTTACCGAAGACATAATCAAAATAAATGTCATCAAACCGACGAATACCAATGGCTGACCATGCTCCGCAATTCCAGGGATAGATTGGAAGATCTTATCTGGATCAGGCCAGGTTGGATGAGAAAAGCGTTGTGCGCCATAATAAACCAAAAATGCAGAAAATGTGAAGGCATCCCCTACCAAGAAAAACCACATCATGATTTTTCCATACTCTAAGTTCCAAGGTGATTTTCCACCATTCCATGGACCAGTTTTTACCTTATCCAATTGCGATACTGTTGTACTCATTGTTTACTATTATTGATTCAAAAGTAAGAAAACATATATATAAATCCATAAAAGATCGAGAAAATGCCAAAAAATACTGGCAAGATCCATGCGGAAAAGATTGCCGTCTTTAGGAAGTTTGTTAATTCCTATAATCGCGCCAATCAAAACGATCAAACCCGCAATAATATGCGCCAAGTGCATCCATATAAAAACATATACAAACGATTGTGATGCATTGTTATTCACAAAATAAACACCCCTATCGATCAATACATTCCAAGCATGAACTTGCAAGGCAAAAAATACGACTCCCAAAATAAAAGTTGCTATCAAAAACAACCGCTGTTTGGAAGGCTCACCATTTTTAGCCGATCTATGCGCTAAAAACATGGTCAGACTGCTAACCACAATCACCAGTGTACTATACAAAAGTGCGTTGGGCAATAAGGTCTTAATTCCTTTGTCAACACCACTCGCCGTATATACTATAAAACCACTGGATAACGCGGCAAACATCATAAACATACCCAACATGCCCAACCATAGGTTGAACTTCTGGGCTTTTCTCTGTACTAACTTCTCGTCAGTTTGTGTTTGTATATCTAACATTATTTCAATGGAATAAAGTTAAGCAATAATACGAGTTGCGTAACAGGCAGATAGATAAATGAGGTAAACATCACTTTCTTTGCTGAGGGAATATCACAATTCTTAAACAGCAAATAACCATAATAACCAAACATCAATCCACCAATCACGGAAACAACCGTAAACCAAATCCCACCAAAGCCAAAATAATAAGGTATAAAACCTGCAGGTATCATAAACAACCCTGTTAAAAACACCATAAAGGCCGATATCTTATCACGTTTTGTCGTCGGTAATAAGCGAAAGCCCGCCAGTTTATAGTCATCATCCACCACCCAGGCAATTGCCCAAAAATGCGGAAACTGCCATAAAAACTGAATAGCAAACAATACAAAAGGTATAATAATAATGGCCTCTTCGTTATGTCCACTATAGTAGGCTAAATCATCTTGCGAAAAGGCTGCATAATATCCTATTAACGGAGGAAATGCACCCGGAAACGCACCGACAAACACTGCTATTGGCGATTTTCTTTTTAAAGGTGTATAGATAAACGCATAGAGCAGAATACAGAATACCGATAGCAAACCCGCTACGAAATTCAATCGAACAAGTACCAAGGTTCCTAATATGCCCATAAAGACACTCAATACCAAAGCCTGTCCAGTTGTCATTCGGCCAGAAGGCAAGGGTCTGTCTTCCGTACGCTTCATCAGTTTATCCAAATCTTTTTCAATGATCTCGTTAAAACCATTGGCAGACCCTGTTACCAGAAAACCACCCAAAGTCAACAATAACCAGTTGATCCAGACGATATCACCCTGTTGTTTTGATCCGATCAAAAAAGCAATTGAGGCAGAAAATACCACCGTCAATGTAAGTCGCAACTTAACAAGCTTTTTGAAATCTGAAATAAATTCTTTCATAACTAAAAGAGACCTCCTACTATCAGTGTAATTAAACACGTCCTTTTAAACATAAACATCTCGAGTGCGGTATTAGTGCCGTTGCTTATTTAACAATAACAACAAGTAAAACTGCGCTCCAAATAAGAGCGTAGCCACTACCAAATGTGTTGTCTGTGCAAAGGCAGGTATTGCAAATCGAGCTAAAATAATTCCTGATAGCATTTGGATACCCACTAGAATTAGTGCAATCAAAGCAAATTTATACTGCTTAGACCCCGAATTAAAACTTGTGCGGACCAAAAAGAATAATACGATTACTAAAATCAAAGAACAATATGCCAACCAGCGATGTAATTCAAACTGTTGGCCGATAGTCGTTATAAAATCAGTTCGGGCTATTGTAGAACCGGTTAACAAATCAACCTCTTCCCGGACACCCGTTCCGACAATCACTTGTGTTAGCATCAGTAAAATAGAAGCTATAGCAAGCCCTTTTAATATACCCAAAGAACGATTGACCAGTAGGCTTTTGTTTCGTAAAGTAACCGCTTTGAAATAAGTATAAATACTAATGCAAACAATTACAATCGCCAAAAGCATATGCACTGTAATAATCCATGGCATCAGATTAGTCGATACTACAATCGATCCTAACCACGCCTGAAGGACTACAACAAAAAGATTGATCACTGACCATACAACGATCGAACTTCTTAATTTTAAATAGGTGAAAGAATAAATCGCTGTCAATAACAAACAAAATCCAGAAACAACACCAACCAACCGATTAATATATTCCGTCCAGGTCTTTGCGACATTAAACTCTTCATGCTGCAAAATACTCTTGTCGGTACGGAGTTTGTAAGCCATTTCCTTATCCCCGAAAAATTCTACAATCTTCGCGAAACGTTCGTTCTTCTTTGCTCTTCCTTCAATATAATGCTGTTCATATCCTTGAGGTAATTGAGAAATATCTGTGGGAGGAATAATACGGTTAAAACATTTTGGCCAATCTGGGCATCCCATACCTGACCCTGTACTCCGAACCACTCCTCCAGCAACAATGACCAAAAACAACACAATGATCGTTATAAAATTGGTCTTTATAAATCGCTTCTCAGCTGCTGGAAACATAATACTACCCCTACCTCTTAAAAAAATACAAACTTCTATAAAATAGAGTAGGATTGCGCCTACTCTATTGATAAGATTCTATTAGTCTTTTCTACCATTTTGAGCATTCCATTCTGATTGGATGCGCTCAGCTTCCTCATCTCCTTCAAAATCATGAGGTAAGTTAGAACTCATCGTTTCAGAGAAAGGAACATCTTGAGGAATAAAATCCTCACCATGACCCGGCTTACTATAATCATAAGGCCAACGGTGCACAGTTGGAATTTCACCTGGCCAGTTACCATGAATATGCTCTACCGGAGTAGTCCATTCCAATGTATTCGACTGCCAAGGGTTTTGAGGCGCTTTCTTACCGAAGAAAATCGATGTGAAGAAATTCCATAAGAATGCTACCTGACCTAAGGCAGCGATAATCGCAGCCCAAGTAACCAATTTGTTTACAGAAACCCACTTAGCCATGAAAGCAAATTCTGTAAATGCATAGTATCGGCGGGGAACACCATCAATACCCATAAAGTGCATTGGGAAAAATACCAGATAAGCACCTATGAAAGTCAACCAGAAGTGTAAATAACCTAATTTGGCGTTCATCATACGGCCAAACATCTTAGGATACCAATGGTAAACACCACAAAGCATACCGAAAATTGATGCCGATCCCATCACCAAGTGAAAGTGAGCAACAACAAAATACGTATCATGCAAGTTGATATCTAAAGCCGCATTACCCAAGAATAACCCTGTCAAACCACCAGAGATAAAGAATGATACCAAACCGATAGCAAACATCATTGCAGGAGTGAAACGGATATTACCTTTCCACAAGGTTGCAAGGTAGTTAAATGCTTTTACAGCAGAAGGAACTGCGATAATCAGTGTTGTAATCATAAATACACCACCCAAGAACGGATTCATACCCGTTACAAACATATGGTGACCCCATACGATAAACGATAATACAGTAATACCGATTAACGAATAAACCATCGCATGGTAACCAAAGATTGGTTTACGAGAGTTTGTAGCAATAACCTCAGATGTTAGACCCAAAGCTGGCATAACAACGATATATACCTCAGGGTGACCTAAGAACCAGAACAAGTGTTGGAACAAAATTGGTGAACCACCTTCATTCGGCAAAATCTGTCCTTGAACAACAAGATCAGATAAATAGAATGACGTACCAGCTGCACGGTCAAAAATCAAAAGAACAACCGCTGAAACCAATACCGGGAATGACAACATACCTACGATTGCAGTCAAGAAGAATGCCCAAATTGTTAAAGGCATTTTCCATAAGTCCATACCTTTTGTACGCATGTTCAAAATTGTACTTACATAGTTAATACCACCGATCAACTGTGAAGCAACAAATAGAACCATACTCACTAACCACAAGGTCATACCAGTTGCAGATCCTGCGATAGCGGTAGGAACAGCCGATAATGGCGGGTAGATTGTCCAACCAGCAGAAGCAGGTCCACTCTCTACGAAGAACGATGCCACCATAATCACCGATGCTACAAAGAACAACCAGTAGGACAACATGTTCATAAAAGGAGATGCCATATCGCGTGCTCCGATTTGATATGGAATCAATAAATTACTAAAAGTACCTGACAGACCAGCCGTCAACACGAAGAATACCATTACGGTACCGTGAATGGTTACCAAGGAAAGGAAAAACTCCGGTTTGATACGTCCACCTTCAGCCCACTTACCTAAGAATACTTCTAATATAGGGAACTCTTTATCCGGCCATGCTAATTGGATACGGAATAATACTGATAAAAGCATCGCAAAAACTGCCATGATGATACCAGTGATCAAGAATTGCTTGGCAATCATCTTGTGGTCACCCGAAAAGATATACTTTCTGATGAACGACTCCTCGTGATGATGGCCGTGCGAATCGTGATGTTCAGCGCTATGCGATATTACTGTACTTGACATATTCGATTTTATATTCAAAAATTCTTAATTAGTTCAAAGATGCTGTAACTTGTACACTATCCTTTTTCACGTTAGCTGTTTTACCACTGAACTCTTTTTGCAAATCCTCAGTAAAATATTTATTTTGTTTAGCTAACCATTCTTTATATTTCTCCTCTGTTACGACAACAACTTTCTTCTGCATATTGTAGTGACCAGATCCACAGATCTTATTACACAACATTACAAAATCATAGTTATAATCACCCAAACGATCGCGCATCTCTTCTGTCGTTACAGTAGGTGTGAATTGGAAATAGTTGGTCATCCCTGGTACCGCATTAATCTGAACACGGAAATCCGGAATGTAGAAAGAGTGAATAATATCTTTTGAAATGATATGGAAACGTACAGGTTTATTGACAGGCAACCAAATTTCAGATCCTTGAATATCATCCCAAGAATTTTTATCATTAAAGTCAATACCGTATGGATTAGTTGGCGTCGTCATTTTATAATTACGCTTACCAATAACGCCATCTGAACCAGCATAACGAACATTCCATTGAAACTGCTCACCAAGAACTTCAACCTGTAATGCTGATTTCTGAAGATCTTCAGGAATATTTGTAATCGATCTCCACGTAAAGAAACCGAACAATACCAGTACTGTCAATACGACAGCAGGAACAATTGTCCACAATTTCTCGATTGCATTGTTATGTGGGTAATAATAAGCTTGACGTTTTGCCCGCATACGGTACAAAAATGTAAACGTTAGCAACAGAATGTGTGTGATAACCAATACAAATGTTGTGATCGCTGTCGTAATGATAAACATGGTATCAATACGCTCGCCATGCTCCGTCACTGCTGAGCGCCAATAAGCTGCTCCCCAATGTACATAGGACCAATACACACCATAAAGAAATACGACCAAGAAAATGAATAACAATGACGATTGAAATGTGTTATTCGCAAACGGATTGTATTTACCGTTCATTTTTCTTGTCAATTCATAGATCGAAAGTACTTTGCCAATAACGGCAACGACTGTACACACAACTAAGAATAACAACACATAATATGTGAAGTTTTTATAAACCTGAGGGTCTATCTGCTTCACTTCTTCAACAGCAGGAGCAGCCGCGCTAGCTTCAGTAGAAGAACTAGCAGATGCAACAGCAGCAGTACCTGCTGCCGCTGTTGTATCTTTTGCAACCGAATCCGTCGCTGCAGGGGCCGCTACCGCTGTAGTTGCCACTTTTGCAGAATCAGATGCTACTGTATCTTGTTGACTCGCCAGGATAGGATTTGCAAAAAGCAACCCTAGAGCAAGCACAAAACCCGAGATGGATTTGAATCTATTATTTAATTTAAAGCTCATTTCTTTTATAACGTTTTTTACGTAACCTTCCTTTAAAAGTGAAACTATATTTGGTGATGCAAACTCTCATCCAACAACGGATGATTTTTAGGCACCAATGCCTGTTTGCTTAATTTGCTAAACACTAAGAAAGTGAACAAACCTAAGAAACCAAGCGCAGTTCCGATTTCAATGACACCAAATCCTCTGTGCTCCGCTACGGTACCTGGCATAATCATGATGTAATAGTCAAGCCAGTGACCAGCCAACAATAGAATACCAACGAACAACATAACGTTTTGTTTACGTTTTGCATCGCGGTCTACCAATAATAACAAAGGTGCCACAAAGTTAATGATAATACTTAACCAAAACCAAGGTTTGTATTCCGGTTCCCAACGTTTGTAGAAATAAACTGTTTCCTCTGGGATGTTTGAATACCAAATCAGCATGAATTGTGCAAACCAAACGTAAGTCCAGAAGATCGAGAAACCGAACATCAATTTACCCAAATCGTGTAAATGATTTTCGTTTACCCAGTTCATATAACCCGCTTTCTTCAACACAACAACAATGATGGTAATACATGAAATACCACTTACCCACATTGCTGCAAAGTTATACCAACCGAACATCGTCGAAAACCAGTGAGCTTCCAAAGACATCACGGTATCGAAAGACCAGATAGGAGTGGTAAAACCGAAAATAACCAAGAAGATTGCTGACAATTTGAATGACTTTTTATAAGAAGTCAATCCGCCTTCCAAATCCTCTTTATAAGAAAGTTTCGCAAAAATAACTGCAAAAATGCTATATGTACCCATAAATACCACTTGACGGATCAAGAAGAATGGAACATTTAAATAAGCAGATTTCCCTGCGATGATAGGGTCATAATTTGTACTATGCGGATCAGTGATACCGTCTGCATTCCAGTGATGGTATAAATTATGTGTAGTTAAACCTAAACCTACAATAACTAATAAAATCAATGAAGCAATTGGTAAAACACTCGCCATAGCCTGAGGTATACGTACCAAACCTGCAGACCATGCAGATTGGGTCACATATTGCAAGGCAACAAAGAATGTTCCAGCTGCGCATACACATGTAAAGTAATAACCCATCAATAACAAGTTGGCATAAGTACGCTCTACAGTAACGTGATCGCCCGAAAGCAACCCGATAGCTACAGCAGCTATACCTAGTACAACAGCGATAATACTGAACATTTTAGCTTTGCCAGCAAACTCGTATCGCTCGTTGAAATTATAATCGTGATGATGACTGTGAGTTCCCATTTATATATCTGATGTTAGATTATTTCTTTTGTAATTCGTGAACATACATAACAACTTTCCATCTCTCCTCTGGAGATAATTGAGACGCATGTGATCCCATGGAGTTGTGTCCGTAATAAATTGTATGGTAAATTTTACCATCAGTCAAGTCAGCCATCAAACCACCTCGTGAAGAGTTCGCCGCATCTGTTCTATGATAAGATGGTGGCGGAGGAAAGTTCTCTAATTGACGGGTACCTCTTGAATCTGTCACGCTACGGTCTTTGGTGATAGGACCATCACCTTTACCCTCTACACCATGGCATACAGAGCAATACGTTGTGAACAAAGCTTTACCTTTTTCAAGATTTTCGGCATTTACGACTAAAGGACTTTTTACTTCTCTTCCTGCACGCTCATAATCCTCTAATGTATTGGCATACTCAAAACGAGTAAAACCGATAGGATCCGTACCTTTAGGAGGTGTTTGTGCTGTTTTTCCATCAGCAAAATTCGCATTAGGTTGATCCGGATTGAAAGCAAGCGGATCGTACATGTTACGAGAAAACTCTAAACCTGTACTACGAGTTGTTTTGTCACCACAAGAAGAAACAAGTGCTGTCAATGCCACAGCGGCGCATAGCGTTCCAAGTAAATTCTTCTTATTCATAGCTAACATATTTTCTATCATTGTACTTAACTTCAACAGCACCAGCTTCTTTCAATAAGCTATCGATCAAAGCGTGATCTGTATTTTCTTTGGCATCTACTGCAAGGATGAAACGATCATCTGTTGCTCTCAAGTCCATTACACGAGGTGTACGTCCTGGGAATAAGTGGTTACGGAAGAAGAATGTAGCAACCATACCCAAAGCACACAATAAGATGGTAACCTCAAATGTAACCGGAACAAAGTTCGGCATACCAAAAGATGGCTTACCACCGATATTCATCGGCCAATCGTACGCCATTGTATAATACAACAAACTAAAACCTAATGTCGTTCCTAATGCTCCAAAGCAAAATGCTGCGATAGGCAAGCGAGAAGGTTTTACACCCAGCTTTGCCTCGATACCGTGAATAGGCATCGGAGTAAAGCAGTCGTAAATACTTATATTGTTTGCTTGCAATTTGTCGATCCCATGCATCATATCATCGGGATCCGCAAAACTACCTAATATATATTTTGTATTGCTCATTGCTGATTATTTTCTAACTGATAATTCTTTAATCTCTTCTTCTGTCACTGAATCATATTTCTCCAATGATTCTTGGAAGTACTTCACTTGTTCGTCAGGGAATGCACCTTCTTGAGCCAACTTGGTTTTATGTTGTAATGAAGATGATTTCAACAACAATTTCACTTCGGCGATAGCGATACCCGGTAAGAAACGTAAGAACAACAAGAATAATGTAAAGAACAGTCCAATCGAACCTACAAAGATTCCTACGTCTGTCCAAGTTGGGTAGAACATTGCCCAAGATGAAGGCAAGTAATCACGGTGCAATGAAGTCACGATAATTACAAAACGCTCAAACCACATACCGATGTTAACAACAATAGATAAGATCCAAGAGATAGGAATACTTGTACGGATTTTCTTGAACCAGAATAACTGTGGAGAAATTACGTTACACGTCATCATCGACCAGTAAGCCCAAGCGTATGGACCCAACATACGGTTCTCGAAAGCATACATTTCGTATTCTGAACGAGAGTACATTGCGATAAACAACTCAGTCAAGTAAGCCACACCCACGATAGAACCTGTTGTCATGATGATGATATTCATCGATTCAATATGGAACATCGTGATGTAGTTCTCAAAATTCATTACTTTACGTAAGATCAACAATAAGGTCTGTACCATCGCGAAACCTGAGAAGATCGCACCAGCCACGAAATATGGCGGGAAGATCGTCGTGTGCCATCCAGGGATAACCGAAGTTGCAAAGTCCATGGATACGATCGTGTGTACAGAAAGTACCAGTGGCGTTGAAATACCTGCCAAGATCAAGGACACGATTTCAAAGCGTTGCCAAGTCTTAACTGAACCATTCCAACCGAATGATAATACAGAATAGATTTTTTGTTTCAATCCGGTAGCACGGTCACGAATTGTCGCGATATCAGGCAGCAAACCACAGTACCAGAATACCAAGGATACTGTAAAGTATGTCGAGATCGCAAACGCATCCCATACTAAAGGAGAGTTAAAGTTTACCCAAAGTGACCCAAATTGATTTGGAAGTGGGAAAATCCAATAGGCCAACCAAGGACGACCCATGTGAGCAACAACGTATGTCGCCGCACAGATTACCGCAAAGATCGTCATCGCCTCTGCAGAACGGTTGATTGAATTACGCCAGTTCTGGCGGAAGATTAATAATACAGCTGAAATCAACGTACCCGCGTGACCGATACCTACCCACCATACGAAGTCGGTGATATCCCAAGCCCAGCCTACAGTTTTATTCAGACCCCAAGCGCCGATACCTGTCCAAAAGGTATAACTAACGCTAACTACCCATAATAAAGCACCCAATACAGCTACGGTAAAACCAATCCACCATGCTTTATTTGGTTTATTTTCAACCGGTAGTAAGATATCATCCGTAATTTTTGCATACGTAATGTCCTTACCGGTCATTAATGGTTCTCTTAATATTGATTCGTTATGCGATGACATAGTATTTTTATTTCAAATATTGTACAAGATTACGCCTCAAAAGTGTTTCTAACTTTTGTCATATAACCGATACCCGGTTGAACATTGATTTCCTCAAGTACGTAATAAACACGCTCGTTGCGTAATGCTTTAGATACTTCTGATGCTGGATCATTGGCATCTCCAAAGATGATTGCATTTGCAGAACATGCTTGTTGACAAGCCATTTGGATATCGCCATCTTTCACTTTGCGATTTTCAATCTTAGCTTGTAATTTACCTGCTTGGATACGTTGGATACACATTGAGCATTTCTCCATTACCCCACGTGAACGTGTTACGACATCTGGGTTTAATACCAACTGTGTAAATTCATTGTTCAAGTAATTGTCAAAGCGGGAATCATTCCAGTAAGCAAACCAGTTGAAACGACGCACTTTGAAAGGACAGTTATTCGCACAGTAACGTGTACCAAAACAACGGTTGTAAGCCATGTGGTTCAAACCTTCTGAAGAGTGTACTGTTGCCAATACCGGACAAACCGTCTCACAAGGTGCGTGACCACAGTGCTGACACAACATC
The DNA here is from genome assembly GCF_002376635.1 of Sphingobacterium sp. UBA3549. Lineage (NCBI taxonomy): Bacteria > Pseudomonadati > Bacteroidota > Sphingobacteriia > Sphingobacteriales > Sphingobacteriaceae > Sphingobacterium > Sphingobacterium sp. UBA3549. The sequence goes on from NZ_DFOE01000007.1 coordinate 13,396, forward strand.
GGTTGGTGAACAACAGTGACATCTTCGAAATCTAAATCAGCCGAAGCTTTCGCAATTTCCTTCTCTTTTGTAAGATCTTGATCTTTTCCTTCGATCGTATAATAACGGTCAATACGTAACCAGTGCATCTCACGACGACGGCGAACCTCATCACGACCTACAACAGGAATATTATTTTCAACGTTACAAGCTACGATACAAGCACCACAACCTGTACATGCGTTCAAGTCGATCGCCATCACCCATTTGTGACCTGGTTGCTCATACTTGTTCCACAAATCGTATGTTTTGTGATTATCTGTAAAGCGTCCTGCCTCCGAGTTAGGATCTTTCAGATATTTCGCAAATGTCGTCTCACGGATCACGTTACGACCTTCGATCGTGTGGTGTGTTTGTGTTTGTGCCAATTGGTAAGTTCCAGACGCTTTCGCTACAGTTGCCTTAGCAACACCTTGTACTGTACCATTGATGATAGAAGCAAAAGGGAACGCGTTTTTACCGACTTCATTACCGGCTTTACCCACTTTTGTACGGCCGTAACCTACAGCAATTGAAACTGTTCCTTGTGCTTGTCCTGGTTGTTGTACAACGGGTAATTCCAATTCAACACCATTTGCTTTGACAGTCACTTTACCGTCTTCACCCAATCCTAATTTCTCAGCATCTTTCGGGTTAAGAGCAGCGTAGTTATCCCAAGTTACTTTAGAAACTGGATCAGGTAACTCTTGTAAGTAAGCATTGTTTGCGTAGCGACCGTCACGAAGACCAGCAGGCTCATAAAGTTTCAATTCAAACTCCCCAGCAATCGCCTTGCTTGATGCCTCAATTGCCGAAGCCGCTGCTGCAGCATTTCCTGTAAAAGCAGGAGCTGTTGCCGCTTTGGCACCTTTATATTCAAAACCAGTCTGCAATACAGCATCCCAGTTTTTCGTAGAACCCGCTAAGATTTGTGTAGACCACAGATTCTTAACAAAGTTGTACATATCTGTATTATTTCCAGCCCAAGTCAACAAGCTTTGCTCAACTTGACGTGTTTTGAAAACAGGATTAATCGTTGGTTGGATAATTGAATACAACCCTTCTTTTGGATTGGAATCACCCCAAGACTCTAAGAAAGTACTTGCTGGAGCGATAGCAGTCAATTCAGACGCTGTTTCATCCGCACGCTGCGCGAATGACAACGTGAAAGGAATCTGCTTCAATGCAGCTTTCACATCCTCTGCTTTGAAGTAGTCGTATACAGGGTTGCTGTTCAAGAAGAACGCAACGCCAACTTGTCCAGATTTCGCAGCAGCTAAGAACGCCTGGAACGAAGAATCCGAACCTTGGTATTGTTTAGAATAGTTATCCAGGTCGATGATGGTACCATAAGCGCCCAATGCAACGTTGATTGCATTAACCAATACCTGTACATTAACATCGTTAGACCCTGCAACAACAACAGCCGCGCCTTTGCTGTTCACCAATTCTTTGGCCGCTAATGCTACACCTTTTTGCGCTTTTTTGTTTGCAGTTGCTCCAGCCAATGATTGACCAGTAATTGCATTATACAAAGCGATTAAGGTAGCACCCTCTTCCGAAGGTTTGATAGCGATACGAGCATCCGCATTTGTACCCGTCATGGAAAGACCAGATTCAAATTGCACGTGACGTGACATTTTTCCGTTTTTCAACGATTTATAGTCACGATTTTTAGCGTATTGTTGTGTATGCTCCTCACCTGCCAACCAAGTTCCTAAGAAATCAGCAGCAACAGAAACAATCACATTTGCATTTTCAAAATTATAGGACGGAACTACTGCTCTACCAAAAGAAGCCTTATTCGCTTCAATAATACCGCTGTAAGATACAGCATCGTATTGTACATGGTTAACGGTAGGGAATTTCGTTCCGAAAGCAGCAATAGCTGCCAACGTTGAAGGACTGTTTACCGTATTAGAAACGATCGTAATTTGTTTACCAGAAGACGCCGCAGCATTTAACGCTTTAACAACTTCCCCATCCAATTTGGACCACTCCACATCTTGACCTTTCAATTGTGCCTGTTTCAATTTGGACTCATCATATAAATCCAATACAGAAGCAGCTGTTGTTGAATCCAAACCTTGGTTCAAACCAATTGCATTCGGATTAGGCTCAACATTGATCGGACGACCTTCGCGTGTTTTAACCAAGATACTTTGACCGTTGAACGTCGAAGCATAATAGTTAGGGATACCTGGAGTTACCTCTTCAGGTTTAATCAAATAAGGAACTGCCTTATGCACAGGAGTACGGTTACAAGCCGCTAAAGAAACAGCACCCAAACCAAATCCTAATGCTTTCAAGAAGTCACGGCGAGGAGTTTTTGTGCTCAAGCCAGCTTCATTTAATACATCTTCTACAGGAATAGATTCGGCAAACTCACCCTTACTTCCTTCAACGAAAGCAGGAGTTTGATTTAACTCTTCCAAACCTTTCCAATATTTTTTATTGCTATCCATTTAAGCTGTATATAAGATTGCGTATTTCAAATAATTATTAATAGTGACATTTACCACACTCAAGACCACCGATCATGGCTGCAGTCATTTTTTCACCCTTCTTAATTCTTTCGTGTGCTTTAATCAAATCTTCATAGTATTTATTATCCGACTTGATATCTGTCTTTTTGTGACAATCAACACACCATTTCATCGTCAATGGAGAGTATTGGTACACCTCTTCCATGTTCTGAATTGGACCATGACAAGTCTGACATTCCACACCAGCCACTACAACGTGTTGTGAGTGATTGAAGTAAGCAAAATCAGGCAAGTTGTGGATACGAACCCATTGAATTGGTTTCGGATTGTTACCGTAAGTACGCGTATCAGGATCCCAATCCAAAGCACGGTAGATTTTAGCAATTTCCGGAGAAATTTCACCATCATAATGCTCTGAAGCAGTGACTGTATTGTGACAGTTCATACATACGTTGGCCGATGGAATAGACGCATTTTTTGATTTAAATGCACCACCGTGACAGTATTGACACTCAATTTTGTTAACACCCGCGTGGATTTGGTGTGAGAACTTAATGGGTTGAACCGGCTGATAGCCTTGGTGAACACCAACATTCCACATCGTTTTCCAACCGCCTACAGCTAATAAAGCAACCAACATCAATACCGTAAAACCAACCAGTTTTTTGTTTTTAACGAATGCTTTCGCAAACTTCACAAAACGCTGATTATCTTCTGGTTCCTGTTGTGCAGCAATAGCTTCCTGGTTTTTAGCAATTACATTTTCCAGCGTACGAATCACACGATTCAACACCACAATAACCACCACAGCCAAAACAACAACTGCGATCAAGCCCAAAATCATGAACATCGACGCGTTATCATCTTTAGCACCAGCACCACCACTGTTTGCATCTTTCGGTTTCTCCTTAGAAGCATCCGTGATATACGCTAATACCGATCTAACCTGATCATCAGACAAATCAGTAAAAGAAGTCATCACAAGCTTGTTGTTCTCTTCGAAGATTTTAACTGCATCAGCATCGCCAGACGCAATTAACGCCTGAGAGTTCTTGATCCACTTGATTAACCAAGCTTCGTCTTTCGTCTCTGGAATCCCTTTCAAAGCAGGACCGACCACTTTTCTGTCAATGGCGTGACAGGATGTACACTTAGATTTGAAGATTTTTTCACCTTCCTTGACATCTTGCGCATGCAACGTCGTAACGGCAAATAATAGCATCAAACTCGTTGACACCACCCTCGCAAGGCTTCCCAAAACGGATGAGATAGTTCTCATATTTAGCACTTTATACTATTTATTTGTGAATGTAAAAAATTAACTCCCATGGTTAAAGGAGCCACTACCCCCCTAACAATGCCACAAAAGTATGATTTATTAATAAATCGCTGACAATTTTGTGACCTTTAATATCAATTTATAATCATTCTAAACAAATGCGTTTAAACAAGGATAAAATAACATTTCGCTATTAAAGTAGTTCCATCGCTACAACTTTTCATTTGGATAGCCAATCAAATATAAGACAATTCCATGACAGTTTAAAATATGTAAAAAGGTGACACTGTCATTTATACAAAAGGTGTATTTTTAGCTTGAATTGCGTAACTTTAAAAACAGGAATCGATAGCCCTTTAGGATAGGGTTGCAAGCTTAAATAAACCACACTTTAATTGTTTATAAAGACCTTGCTAAAGATTCCTGCTGCAGTTATATCATATTAGGTAATAACTACGCGAAAACAGCGCTGTCCAACACATGCCAGCTCTGTAGATCACTAAACTTATAACAAATAACACCACAGAGATGGAAGAAAACAAAAAATACAATCCATTAAGTAAAGAAGAGGAATATGTTATTCTACATAAAGGAACCGAGCGCCCATTTACAGGCGAATTGTTAGACAATAAACACAAAGGAACTTATATCTGCCGCCGTTGTGACAGCCCATTATACCGTTCGGAGTCAAAATTTGAATCTGGCTGTGGTTGGCCAAGTTTTGATGATGAAATTCCCGGAGCAATTACAAGGATCACCGATGCCGATGGTCGCCGCACTGAAATCCTTTGTAGTAATTGTGGCGCGCATTTAGGCCATGTATTCCTCGGAGAAGGTTTTACGACAAAAAACACGCGTCACTGCGTCAATTCTATTTCAATGAAATTTGTAGCCGATCCTACAGCGTAACTTTTACTTTGGTCGACTCCCGAACTTTCAGTTCACAAGGCAACACCATTTTACGTGTTGCTTTTATTTTGCCTTGAAGACGAAGCAACAAAATATTGATCAGGTTCTCTGCAATATCCTTGATCGGCTGCGAAACCACCGTTATAGAGGGTTCGACCAATTTAAAGGCTGTGTGATCGTCAAATGCGATCACCGCAGGCATCGGAAAGTTATACTTTTTAGAAGCTTTTAGACCAGAAATAGCCAAATAGTTTGTTGAGAACAATACAGCATCCAGTCTATTTTCACAGATAAACTCCCGCAACGCTTCCATGGCCTCTTCGTCCGATGCATCCATCTGGATCTTTTGAATAAAACTCTGCTGCTTATTGTTGTCCATCGCTTTCAGATATCCCTCAGAGCGTTCCTTCATCTGGGTCTGATCGGAATAGAGCGACACAAATCCAATACGTCTATACCCCTGTTGACACAAATGGTCACTCGCATCAAAAGCCCCCTGAAAATTGTCTGCCCCAACATAGTCCGTTTCAAGCCCCGGAAAATACCGGTCAAAAAGTACCACTGGAATATTATTCTGCTGCAACTGCTTTACCGTATCTTCCAGTCCATCGGATGGAGTAATAATAAAACCATCTACCTGTCGATCGTAAAACATCTGGATTAATTCTTTCGCTTTCTCCACATCATTGTTCGTACTACAATAAATAATACGATACCCCTGCTCATAAACCTTACTTTCGATCAGACGCGCGATATTTCCAAAAAAGGGATTGGAAATATCTTCGATAATCAAACCCAGAATCTTCGTCTTGCCGGTGCGGAGACTTTTGGCCAATTCATTGGGTTTATAACCCACTTTTTTGACATAGTCCAGCACCCGTTTAGTCAAAGCCTCACTAATACGCTTTTCTTTGGCCTTATCATTTAAAATAAAGGACACAGTAGTGACAGAAATCCCCAACGCCTTTGCGATATCACTGATCAGAATACGTTTCTTCATGTAGTAGTAGTAGGTTTGTTAAGTTTTTTATTTCGAAGATTACTAAAGTAAAAAATTTAACGACAATTTACTAAAAATAATAATAAAATTGCGCTAAAAGGTTTTATTTACTAATTTTAAGCAGTTTTCAAATACCCGAACAAAACCTATGACAGGAAATAAACTATTCAAAACAGTGTTGGGCACACTAATTTTGCCATTTTGCGCACAAGCCCAGCAAAATCTCACACAATATGTCAATCCCTTTATTGGGTCTGCAGACCATGGCCACGTCTTTGTCGGTGCCAATGTACCTTTAGGTGCAGTGCAACTAGGCCCAACTCAAATTCCACAGATTTGGGACAAGTTCAACGGATGGGATTGGTGCAGTGGCTACAATTACAAAAGCCAGGAAATTTTGGGTTTTACCCATACCCACCTGAGCGGAACAGGTATCGGCGACCTCAACGACCTGATGATTGTTCCAGCCAATGGAAAATTGCAATTAACACCAGCGGAATTCAACAAAATGAGTACCGGTTATGGATCTTCTTTTAAAAAGGAAAATGAAGTCGCCAAACCTGGTTTCTATAGTGCTTATTTGGATGACTATCAGGTGCAGGCCAATTTGACGGCAACGGAACGAGTGGGCTATCATCAATATCGTTACGAAAAAACGGAGAATGCCCATATTTTGGTCGATTTAGGATACCACATCAATTGGGATAAACCAACAGACACCTACCTCAAACAGGTGAACGACTCGACTTTCGTTGGTTACCGCTTTTCAACAGGCTGGGCCACCGACCAAAAGTTATATTTTGCGATCAGAACTTCCCAACCGATACAAAAAGTAAGATTTTTCGACGGAAAAGAAGAAAAGTTAGGCCAAACGACATTTAAAGGGCAGGCAATCAAAGCGGCTTTATTCTTCGATGCTGTTAAAAACAAAACCATTGAACTCAAAGTTGGTATATCTCCTGTTAGCTCGACCAATGCGCTGAATAATATCAACGCAGAGATTCCAGGCTGGAATTTTGAAAAAGTAAAGCAAGACGCAGATCAACGTTGGAACAAAACATTAAATAAAATCCAATTCGAAGCAGATAAAGACACAAAGACCATCTTCTACACCGCGCTATATCATACCTACTTTGCACCTACCATTTTTAATGATGCAAATGGAGACTATATGGGCACCGATAAACAGGTTTATGAAAAACAAGATTTTGTCAATCATACCGTATTTTCCCTTTGGGACACCTACCGTGGCCTTCACCCGCTGATGACCATCTTGGAAGACCGCAAAATCAACCAGGACTTTATCAAAACCATGTTGGCGATCTATCAGCAACAAGGTAAATTACCGATGTGGCACTTACAGGGCAATGAAACCAATACCATGGTCGGATTGCCTGCGATTCCAGTCATTGCCGACGCCTTCTTAAAAGGGATCATTGACGAGAAAGACTATCCATTGGTCTGGGAAGCAGTTAAGACAACAGCCATGGGTAATGACCACGGATTGAAATATGCGCGCGAACTGACCTACATTCCTATTGATAGCATGCCTAACGAATCCGTTGCCTGGGCCCTTGAATATGCCATCGCAGACTTTGGTGCTTACAAGATTGCGGAGAAACTTGGAAAAACCGAAGATGCCGCTTACTTCAAAAAACGCTACAAACTATACGAGCAGTATTTTGACAAGGAAGTAGGTCATTTTGTCGGTAAAAAAGCCAATGGTGAATTTCGTAGGCCGTTCGATCCTTTGATGGCCAAACACCGCGAAAATGATTACTGCGAAGGAAATGCATGGCAATATACCTGGTTAGTACCTCAAGATGTTAAAGGTCTGATCAATCTTTTCGGTGGTGAAGATAAATTTTTGAAAAAACTGGATTATTTTACAACCATGTCATCCGATCTTGGAGGTGAAGCCTCACCGGATATTTCAGGACTGATTGGCCAATATGCACAGGGGAACGAACCAAATCACCATATCCCTTACTTATATGCTTACGCTGGACAACCTTGGAAAGGTGCAGCTTTAGTCCGTAAAGCGATGACTGAGTTTTACACAAACACTCCAGCTGGTCTATGTGGCAATGATGACGTCGGACAAATGAGTGCCTGGTATGTATTTTCAGCAATGGGTTTCTATCCGCTAAATGCCATGAGTGGTGTTTATGTCTTTGGCTCCCCTATGATGCAGCATGCTAACATTAATTTACCGAATGGCAAAACAATGGCAATTGATGTTAAAAATCAAGGTAAATCCAATCCATACATCAAGTCGATCAAATTGAATGGCAAACCATATACTAAAACGTTCATTACACATGCACAGCTTTTGGAGGGCGGAAAGATGGAAATCGAAATGAGTGCAACACCGAACAAAAATTTTGGTAAAAACAAAGCCGATTGGCCTTCAAGCACTGACAATAATTAACTGAAAAATTGTCAGTAAAACATTACTGGATTAATAGTTGTTAACACCTTAATAACATATTTAAGGAGAAACAAAACATGGCAGATTACAAAAACATCAATATACAAGATATCCCGGATGGAGGTGATAACCCAAAAGACTTCTATGAAACTTTCAAAGAGCGATTGGAAGATTTAGAAACATTTCCAAAGGATTATACGTACAAGTTTATCTTACCGAAAGATCAGGATCACTTCAATCAAATCCAGCGTGTATTTGATGACACAGGTGCCCAGTTTGATTTCAAAGATTCTAAAACGGGTAAGTATACATCGATTACAGTAAATCTGAATGTAAAAGATGCCGATCAGGTCATCTACTTCTACAAAGAAGTAGCCAAGATAAAAGGTGTGATCATGTTATAAATAAACAAATCAGGCTGTCGGATCGACAGCCTGATTTGTTTTCTGATCTAGATATTAGCCTCTCCCCTATTTCAACACCACTACATCCAGCCAATAATTGCCACTAAATCTTTTATTACCATAGTGTAACTTCAATAGATTAACAGCAGTTTCCTCCTTTAAAAAATTCAAAATGCGTTTGACGTCCCGTCGGGCAGCAAACTGTTTCCAGCCATTTTTCCGATCATAAAAAAAAGACATTTGCCCTTTCACGCTATTCCAACTCCCGCCCAGCGCATATAATTTCGTCTTACTAAACAGTATATTAAAATAGTCATTATATACCGAGCAATCAAGCATAATCTCTTTATTTTTATTAGCCATCCAATCAATTCGATACGAACAATACATTGGATTCCCATAGTAAATACCAGGTTTATGGGGAATCTTGGCCTCCTCAAAAAATTGCTTGAGCAATTCCACTACCTCAGGCTCGCCATCGTATGCTAAGGGCACAGAGCTAAGCTCACGATCCATATATAAGGTAAAAGAAGACAGATTAAGTCCCCATCGTCCTTGATGAACCAATAAAAACTTAGACAAACGTTCCAACAGCGGCCCCATTCCACCCCTGAATGAGCCCTGTACGGAAAGTGCCTCAAATGGTCTTGCCTCATTAAAAGCATAAGGGCTTTCGTACACATCCAGCACAACACGGTTATATTCCCGATCAAAATTAACGTAAAGCTCATCTGTCATGGAATCCCGGATAGCTTTATCCTTTATAATTAACCTATTCAGAGGCCAAAATAAATCATGATTATAAGGCCACAAAATGGCATGGCCCAATTTATAAAACTCATAACGTCCTCTTGGCAAAATCATATTATTTTTATGTGCATAATCTTGTATAGAGACAGACAGCTCCTGAAATTTATCCCCATAGGACCGCTGTCCATAAACTGACAAATGTACTAAGACAAACACCAAAATCTGACTAGATTTAAACAGAAGCAAACGAAGTATACTTTTCATAGGATAAAGATGCAGCTAAGTTTTATTTTCCATAAAAAAGCCCGCGTAAAGCGGGCTTTTCTTATCTATTGCGTAACAGGTTTATTCCTGACCAGCACCAGCTACAGGAGCTTCGCCAGCAGGTTTATCCTGTTTTGGCTTGTCTTCTCTTGGCGGGCGCGGTAATAATGCTTTACGTGAAAGCTTCATCTTACCTTGTTTGTCAATGTCCAACAATTTTACAGTGACTTTATCCCCTTCTTTGAAGATACCGTCCATGGTTTCAAGACGCTTCCAGTCGATTTCAGAGATATGCAATAAACCATCTTTACCTGGCATGATTTCAACGAACGCACCAAATGCCATGATGGATTTCACCTTACCTTCGTAAGTTTCTCCAATCTCAGGTTTAGAAGCAATCGCTTTGATACGGCCTACGGCATCATCTATAGCAGCTTTATTATCAGCAAAGACCTGAACAACACCTTTGTTATCAACTTCTTCAATTGAAATCGTAGCACCAGTTTCACGTTGCATTTCTTGGATAATTTTACCACCAGGTCCGATTACAGCGCCAATAAATTCTTTGTCGATCAACAATTGAACGATACGTGGTGCATGAGGTTTGTAATCTTCCCGAGGAGCATCAATGGTTTTCTTCATCTCGCCTAAGATGTGCAAACGCGCTTCTTTTGCTTGATCCAACGCTTGCGTCAAGACTTCCCATTTCAAACCATTGATTTTTAAGTCCATTTGACAGGCAACGATACCCTTTTCAGTTCCCGTTACTTTAAAGTCCATATCTCCCAAATGATCTTCATCACCTAAGATATCCGATAAGATCGCATATTTACCAGTTGTCTCATCAGAAATTAATCCCATGGCAATACCCGAAACCGGAGCTTTTAACTTCACACCAGCATCTAAAAGCGCTAATGTACCGGCACATACCGTTGCCATAGAAGACGAACCATTGGATTCTAGGATATCAGAAACTACACGGATAGTATATGGATTTTCATTGTCTGCCGGAAGAACCTGTTTCAATGAGCGCATAGCCAAGTTACCGTGACCAACTTCACGACGACCCGGACCTCTGTTAGGTCTGACCTCACCTGTAGAGAATGCAGGGAAGTTATAGTGAAGAATAAATTTATTATAACCGTTGATAAAAGCACCATCGATCATTTGCTCATCATCTTTAGCACCCAAAGTAACCGAAGTCAATGATTGTGTTTCACCACGTGTGAATACAGCGGAACCGTGCGCAGCAGGCAAGTAATCTACTTCAGACCAGATTGGACGAACTGTACGTACGTCACGACCATCTAAACGAATTCCTTCGTCCAATACAAGATTACGAACAGCATCATACTGCACATCGTGGAAATATTTCTTAAACAAGAATGCTGTATCATCATCCAATTCCTCAGGCATTGTTGCTCTATATTCTTCTGCAATCTTCGCAAAACTTTCAGAACGGTCATGTTTGGTAGATGCTGATTTTGCAATAGCATACACTTTATCGTAAGTAGCTGCAAAGATTGAATCTCTCAATTCTAAATTTTCTGGTTCGTGGTTGTATTCCCGTTTAACAGTTTTACCAACCAGATTGGCCAATTCTACCTGAGCTGCAACTTGCTTTTTGATTGCCTCGTGCGCAAAAGCAATCGCTTCTACCATTTCAGCTTCAGAAATTTCTTTCGCTTCACCTTCTACCATGCCAATATCTTGCGCAGAACCAGCAACGATAAATTCTAATGTTGCATTTTCCAGGTCAGATAATTTTGGGTTGATCACCAACTCACCGTTAATTTTTGCTACACGAACTTCTGAGATAGGGCCATTAAAAGGAATATCAGATACTGCGATTGCCGCAGAAGCAGCCAAGCCTGCTAAAGCGTCAGGCATAATATCTTTATCTGCAGAAATTAAGCTAATTGCCACTTGAGTATCTGCATGATAATTTTCAGGGAACAAAGGACGCAATGCACGGTCTACCAAACGTGAGATCAACACCTCATAGTCTGACAATCTAGCTTCGCGACGCAAGAAACCACCTGGAATACGGCCAGTTGCCGCATATTTTTCTTGATAATCTACAGATAAAGGTAAAAAATCGACACCAGATTTAGCTTCTTTGGCAGAAACGACTGTCGCAAGCAACATCGTATTGCCTTGTTTTAATACTACAGCACCATCAGCTTGCTTTGCCAATTTTCCTGTAGACAATTCGATCTGGGTGCCATTACCCATATCGATGGTTGTTTTAATTTCGTTGTAATTCATTTAATCTTGTTTGCGACATGCTTTTCGTCTTGTTGGCAGCATGCCAATATTTTAAATACATTAGATTTCAGCACAAAGGTAAATTAAAATATTAAGATTAGTGCAATTAACAGCAGGCTAAATACGCAAATACTATATATCAATTCAATTTTAATTTTCGTTTCCCAAAAATGTGCCTTATACCTTACACAAGCTGAAAAGCTGCTAGAATCGAAGCTGGATTAAAATCTATCTCATTGAGCACATTTGACCGATAGCTTCCCTTTTCCAGATACAGCATAGTAAATCCCACAAATATTGAACTACCGACAAAATCGCCACATTTAACGGTCAAGTTTTTTGCCGGTATCACATCCTATTTATACTTAACATCGTATTCCCATTCTACCTCTTTTATCTCTGTGGGCTCAAACTCATCAAAATCAAATGAGAAGGCATGAAATTTGAATACCACGGCATTGCATTTGTCAGGAAGGACCAGCGCTCTTTTGATATCAAACTCGGGGAATGATATTTTAAGATCTTTCTTCTTGTTCATGGAAACTACAGGATCGATAAAAAGCGACTTTGCTGTAAATTGCTTATGGACAAATTCGCCCCAAGTCCGCCCCCCTCCCGACTTGTAAAAAACATACAGGCACAGTGAGAGCAGCTTAAAAGGTGGACTCAACGTGGACTCACTGTACACTCAAACTGCTTACAGGGCGAACTTGGCAATAACTTGGTCTTAACTTGCCCCCTATCAAAGGGCTCCCCAGCCGAAGCCCGAAGTTAGCGTAACCCATCCCACTATACTCCATTTCTTAATTCAATTCTCTGTCTTTTTCGACTAATATTTGCATGGCTACGCTATCACGCTTAGCCTCGGGAGAGAAGCTGACCATCCCTTTTCCTTCTTCAGTAAATATAGGAATCCCTGCTTGTTCCAATGCTTTAATGTCCCTATAAATAGTTCTCTTACTTATAGAAAATCTGTCTGCTAATTCGGAAGCCGTTATTAAACGCTTGGTTTGTAACTGAGTTAAAATTGCTGTAAACCTTGAAATTCGCTTTAATTCTTTATCGTCTATATTCTGTCTTTACAATTCAAGCAACCAGTTAAACACATTCAGATGTTTAACTCCATTCCGGTCTTGTGTAAATGAGTCTGTAGTTAGTAAATATTTCGGGTAGTTGTCATTAATTTTCTCCAATGAGCCAAATTCACGTTCTACGGTCTTTTCATTGGACATTTCCCAAGCTACCTGATAATATGCTATATCGCCTCTGGGTGTTCTGCACACAAAATCTACTTCTGCATTTCGGGCTGTACCTGTCCAAATTTTATTGCCTCTACGTAACAGTTCCAGATAAACAATATTTTCCAAAATGTGTCCTCTGTCTGTAGTGCGCTCCTTACCTGTTAAGACGTTGAGCAAACCTGCATCGACCAAATAGTATTTTTCCTGAGTAGCTAATTGCTTCCTTCCTTTCAAATCAAAACGGTTTACTTTATAAAACACAAAACTTGCTGTTAGATATGCTAGATACCTTTCTACGGTTGTGTTATGGGTGGTTTGTCCGTGCTGTTTTAAGGTTTTAGCAATATTACCAGGCGAAAGCGGATTTCCAATATTGGAAGCTACGAATTTCACAATATTACCAAAAGCGCGTTTATCGTTAATCTGATGACGTTGGGTAATGTCCTTTTCAACAATGGTGTTGTAAATGGCTTCGAGATATTCTTGGATAATATCGTAACCACCTTCACGCAATTCAACGCCTTTGGGCAAAAACGTTTCATTGATGTAATCAAAGAAAAGAGCTTCATAGTTGAGGTATTTATTCGATGTATCAATATCTCTTGCTATTAAATATTCTTTGAACGAAAAGGGCAAAATAGAAATTTCTATGTATCGTCCACTCAATAAAGTTGCTAGTTCTCCTGACAACAAAAAAGCATTTGACCCTGTAATGTAAACGTCTATATTTGGCTTTACAAATAATCCATCCACCAAACGCTCAAACTCGTTGACGTTTTGGATTTCATCCAAAAAAACATAGCTTGGTTTTGACAAATCTAAATTTCCGATAATGTGTGTGTACAAACCATCTAAATCGTTGAGAAATTTATGCAGTTCAAAATCTTCAAAGTTCAGAAATACAATTTGACTTGCAGGTACACCCATTTCCACCAAGGTTTGACGATACAATTCAAATAAGGTGCTTTTCCCGCTTCTGCGTAATCCACTAACTACTTTGATAAGATCTTTATCTTTATAGGCTAATAATTTAGACAGGTATTCTTTGCGGTTTGTGTAATTTCTCATAGTGCAAAGGCATCCAATAAATCATTAAAACTTTCATTACTTACAAGTTTTAATGATTTTAAAGCTTTTTATCAATTATCAACTTATAGAAATACTAGAATTTAAGATTTATTAAAACCCATAGAAAAAGTAAATTTTACAATTTTTGGATATACCTGTGTTTGCTGTACGGTAGCGTGGTCAAGCAACTTACATACATACTCTATCCTCATACCGTTGTTCAGTGCATTGGTAGCAAATGTATGTCGGCTCAGATGAAAGTGCAGGTTAAACGGCAGTTTTAAATGCTCGCCCACTTTCTTTAGGTGTACATCGCCTAAGCGAACTTTTGAACTCAGCTGATCGCATTGTTAGCGAAGCAACCCGCGTATAAAATGTATACATTTATTACAATACTTCGCTAAGAAATCTGTGCCGAATTTTGCTAAAAATAAGCGTACCTCATTTTTGTATAAATACAAAAAAAGCCATCCAAAAATTGGATGGCTTTCTTAACACCTTTGTATAAAAGCTTATTTGATAATATCACGTAAACCTAGACCTTTAATGATCGCACGGTAACGGTTGATATCCTTTTTGTAAAGATAAGCTAATAATGAACGACGTTTACCTACTAACATTTGTAGGGAACGTTGTGTACCGAAATCTTTTCTGTTTTTTTTCAAGTGCTCAGTTAAGTGAGCAATTCTCTTAGTGAATAAAGCAACTTGACCTTCAGTAGATCCTGTGTTTGTAGCTGATCCAGCGAATTCTGCGAAGATGTCAGCTTTGTACTCTTTACTTAAATACATTTCCTGAATAATATTAAAGCGTTAAAAATTTTATTAATTGGCTGCAAAGATAGCAAAAGTATTTGGTTGCCAAAATATTTAACAAGCAAAGTTTCAGATGCTATTATACCTTTACATAGATTTTTTTCTTATCCAACCAATAGCAGATTACCCACATCAAGGTCAGAAAACACAACGAATAAACGAAGGAGCCAACTTCGGGGATTCCAGGTATTTTCGCACAGACGTATTTATAGAACCAGGCGAAAGCTTCGATGTATTGTTGCGAGCCGTCCTCTTTTAAGCCGTCAGGGATACGAAATAGTCCTAAAAAGCGTGGAAGAATACCGCTCAACACAAAGATGAACAGTGGATTTTTACCAAAAACATCAAAAAATTGTGTCAATTTATTTTTTACACCCTGCACCTCAATAAACCAGATCATGCCACCTATTGTCATGGTTGCTAAACCAGTTGTATAGAGCACATAGGAACTCGTCCATATTTTTTTATTGATCGGAAAACCTAATGCCCATATCCACGCCAACACGACCAAAATAAATCCAGTCACAAACATGCCCGCCAATAATTTAAAATGCGGTTCGTTGGAAGCTGGAACTCTGGTCCACAGCCAATCCACCTGCCCTTGTTTTTTAATAAATACACCGACCAAATAGCCAAATACAACCTGAACTACTGCTGGCAGCGTACTCATTAGCCCCTCAGGATCAAACGGCACGCCCTCGCCTCTGTAAACATGCGGTAAACCTAAAATAGCAATATCATACTTTGTGCCGAACCAGCCTGCTAAGCTATAGGGATCCGATCCCCCCGCGAATGCGCAAACAGCCCAGTATAGAAGCAAAATAGCTGCAGAGATCCAAATAATCACTTTCTCTTTAAAATAGTAGGCTAATAAAGAAGCAAAGCAATAAGCAATGGCAATACGCTGCAATACCCCAAGAATACGTATGCCCCGACTTGCATCATTTGGATCTACCCACTGTTTAAATACCAGCTCAGCTCCCTCCCATTTGATAAAAGGCCACCAGTTGATAAAAAGTCCGATGGCAAAAATCAAAATCGTCCTTTTAATTACTTTTTTCCAAAATACGGCGGGACCAGCTTCCTGTAATCGAGGTATCACAAAAGACATGGCATTACCAACTGCGAAAAGAAAAAAAGGAAAAACCAGATCTGTAGGTGTGCATCCATGCCAGGTTGCATGTTTTAGCGGCGCAAACGTATGGAGCCATGTCCCCGGATTATTTACCATAATCATCAGTGCCACAGTAGCCCCACGAAAGACATCCAAGGAGTAATAGCGTTGTTTCATAATTAGATACTATAATTAAGAGGTAAATATAAGGTATTTGATATTCATTTTTATGCGCAATTTACTATTTAATGGCATAAACAGGAGCTAGTCGGTGACAAGCTTGTTACAATAATACACCTCCTTCACGCAGTAAAAAATAAAGAAATCAAAACTTTTTAAAAAAAAACAAAAAGTTTTTGGAACTTACTTTTTTTTTAACATATCTTTAACGAAAGTTTAACCGACTTCTACTAACCATTCATTTACAATGGAAAACGAGATATTAATAAACCTTTATATTGAATCGATGCTATCAATTGCTGATCTTGCTAAAAAGATAGCGAAAAGCACTCCCTCTGTAACTAAGGTTGTTAATCACTTAATTGAGCAAAATATAATAGTTGAATGTGGATTTGCCGAGTCAACTGGTGGACGCCGACCGATTCAATATACAATAAATGAAAACTCAGACAACTATATTCTTTCAATAGCATGCGATCAGTATTTCACGACAATCTCGATTTCTGATTTGCATAATAAGGTTATTGCAGAATATCGAGATATAGCAGTAGAATTAAAAGAAAAATCTTCGCTAGATACCATACTAAATCGTGCAGAGGAATTAATCCAAAAATCTACGATATCACTTGAAAACTTTATCGGTATTGGCGTCAGTATACCTGGATTTGTCAACAGCGAATTAGGCATAAATGAATCTTACCCCAAAGCTCATGGTCTATTTAATCTTAAGCACAATATTGAGAAAAGATTTAATATACCAACTGTAATAGAGAATGATTCTCGATGTATTGCGTTGGCAGAAAAACAATTGGGAATAGCCAAAGACATTACCAGCTCTTTAATTATTAACCTTAACTGGGGTGTTGGACTGGGGATAATTATCAATAACGCTATATTTAAAGGAACCGCTGGATACGCGGGTGAATTTAGCCACATCCCTTTGGCAGATAACCAAATGCTCTGCTCTTGCGGCAAAAGGGGATGCCTAGAGGTTGTAGCATCACTCAATGCTGCGATAAAATATGTCGAGAATGATATTGAGAATGAGCAGTATTCTATTTATAGCACTTTTATAAATAGTAACGAAAATAAACTCGAAGCACTGTTTGATTCGATCAGAGTGGGTGATCAAGTTGCTATAAATAATATAGGAAAAATTGGCTATATGCTTGGAAAAGGTATTTCGACCTTAATTCATATTTTAAATCCGAAACAGATATTGATCAGCGGCCGTGGCGCTGAAGTTGGTCATATATTAGAACCGCATATTCAAATTGCGCTAAATGAATTTTGCATACCTGAGATTGCCAAAACAACACATTTGGCAATCTCGGAACTTCATAAAGATGCGCAAATAAAAGGTACGATGTGCCTCGTTGTAGAAAACCTAATACACCGAATATTTAAATCTAATTACACACAAATTAATCAGTAGAATATGAGTCTATTTTACAAAAAAACTGCAGGATTAGCGTTATGTACACTTTTTAGTGCCACATCGCTTTATGCGCAGCAAAGCATTTCTGGAATAGTTTCAGATGCGAAGGGACCTGTATCCGGGGCAACAGTTTCTGTAAAAGGAACAACTCGCGGTACGCAAACCGGAAGTAATGGGTCATTTACGATCCAAGCATCGCCGGGCGAAGTCTTACGGGTATCTATTGTTGGATACAAATCACAAGAAATAACTGTTGGTTCTTCAAAAACACTTAATATTAAATTAACTGAAGATGCTTCCGCTTTGGACGAAGTTGTGGTAACAGCAATGGGAATCAAAAGAGAGGCTAAAGCTCTTGGATACGCCTCATCAACAATAAGCTCGAAAGAGTTAACCCAAGCAGGTACGACAAACATTGGTTCGGCCCTTTATGGAAAAGCTCCAGGCGTGCAAATTAATTCCGCTCCAGGGGGAGCATCTAGTGCCGTTAACATTCAGATCCGCGGCATTAATTCCCTAAGTAACAACAGGCAACCTTTATATGTAGTTGATGGGGTAATGATCAGAAACGATCAACAGGCAGGATCAAAAGGTTTAAACAACACTGGTGGTATCACTGACCCGGGGGGGCAAGCAATATGGTCCGACAATAGAATACGTGGAAACGGTATGTTAGATTTGAACCCTAACGATATTGAGTCCATGACAATTTTAAAAGGGGCCAGTGCAACAGCGTTATATGGTTCTGATGCTGCAAGTGGTGTTATTGTAATCACAACTAAAAAAGGTGTAAAAGGAAAAGGCCTTGGAATCGACTTCAATTACACTGGTTCTATCGAAACTGCTGCGTTTCTTCCGAGATTACAGTATGAGTACGGACCAGGATATGATGCTGCTACTAATTTACAAGTAGGCGGTACGGAAGAAGGCTGGATGACAAATCCACTCTTCCCAGGTGACAGACTCTTGAATTACAATGCCTGGGGCCAATTTGGACCTAAATACGATGGTAAAGATGTTCGCTGGTGGGACGGTTCGTTAAGAAAGTACTCCGCTAATAAAGGCAATTATGGTGATATTTTCGATACTGGACACAATAGTAATTTTAATCTAAGTATTTCCAATCAAACAGAAAAAATAAATTATAGGTTATCAGCTTCCAATATGGACTACAAGGCAATTGTACCAGGTAGTAAGATGAATAAAAGTACCTTTAATTTAAATAGTACAATCAAGCTTGCTGATCGATTGGATTTGGATGTAGTTGCATCTTATATTAATACGATTACCAAAAATAGGCCCGGTTTAATGGGAGATGTTCTCGGTTCTTATGCGGGATTTTTTAGCGGTGCTGAAGACGTTGAGAAGATGAAAAACGAACTCTACCAGACCTCCGACGGCTACAGATACAATCCTTTTGGATCCAATAGACCTGGGGCATTTCCCGTTAATTATAGAGCTCTTAACCTATTAAACTACTTTTGGCAACAAAAACGTAACAGTTATGAAGAGAAGGAAAATCGCTTTTTGGGAAGTGCTACGTTAAACTGGGGCATATTAGATAAACTAAAGTTTAGAGGTCGATTAGGAACAGATTTTACTGGATTAAATATCGAAAATAAAGAACATAACGAGTACGCTGTTCAATATAATCAAACTAATAGTACCGGTAAATTTGAGGTTTCGAAAGGAATCTATAAGATTATTTATGGAGATGCCTTATTAACTTATGCAGACAAATTATCTGACGACTTTGACTTTAGTTTAAGCGGAGGTTTTCAGTCTCGTATGGAAAACTATGATGATCAAATGTCCAGAACAGAAGGTGGTTTGGTTTCTGCAAATTGGTTTAGCTTAAATAATACCTTTGGCCAAGCTGTAACTACCCACGTTAGAAAGGAACTTATAAAATATGCCTACTTCGGTTTATTAAACCTTTCTTATAAAAACTATTTATTCTTGGAAGGAACAGCTCGTCAAGAGTATTCGTCAACATTGCCATCAAAAAACAACCCATATCATTATGGTTCCGTAAACACGAGTTTTGTGTTCTCTGATGCATTTAAATTACCTGAATTCTTTAGCTATGGAAAACTAAGAGCATCCTATGGGGTAGTTGGTAATGATGCACCAATTTATGCGTCAAATCTCGCTTTTAAACAAACATCATTAATAACGGTTAATGGTCCGGTGCCATCATTAGCTACTAATTCTTCCTATGGAAATGAAGATTTAAAACCTGAGAAAAAAACTGAAAAGGAAATTGGATTAGATTTGAAATTCTTAAAAAATAGATTAGGTCTAGATGTAAGCTATTATTCAAATTTTATCGATGATCAAATTATGCCTTTAAGTACGGCATTTTCAACTGGAGCGTCGACACAATTCCTTAATGTGGGTAAAATCTCGAATAAAGGGTGGGAAGTTTCATTGAACGGCACTCCGATTCAAACAGAAAATTTCAAATGGAATGCAAGACTAAACTTCTCAAATAACAAGTCCCGTCTAGATGAATTGATCAGTGGTGTACCAAAATTAATTTTCTATGATGCGGATCAAAGTTCCATCCGGATGGAAGCAAGACCTGGGGAGACCTTAGGAAATATATATGTGTTCCCTCGCGCGACAAATGAAAAAGGAGAATTTCTAATCTCTGATGAAGGTAATTATGTTATTGATAAGTCAACTTATGTTAAAGCGGGTAATATTATGCCGAAAGCAATCGGAGGATTATCAAATACATTCAACTACAAAAACTTTAGCTTAGACTTTACTGCTGACTACAGATTTGGAGGACAAATGATTTCCACGCCGCATAAATACGCTTACGGAGCAGGTCGACTAGAAAGCACATTGGAATATCGTGAATCAGGAATAACTTTAGATGGCGTTAATCAAAACACAGGCGCTAAAAATGATGTTCATCTTTCTGGTGCTGAATATTATATTAATAATTTTTATTGGGGAAATAATGCTTGGAATGAGAAAGCGGCTGTGCTAGACAATAATTTCATTAAGCTTAGAGAGGTTGTTATTGGATATAATCTCCCAGAATCATTCACGCAAAAATTAAAATTGAATAGTTTACGTTTTTCTCTGATAGGAAGAAATCTCTTCTACTTCTATCGTTCCATTAAAGATATCGATCCAGAAGCACCTGTTGGAAATTATTGGTATTCCCAAGGTATTGATATCGGCTCCAATGCAGCAACAAGAAGTTTTGGTTTCTCTCTTAATGCTAAATTTTAACACTTAAAGCAATGAAAAAAATTAATAAAATACTATTATTCGGAAGTATTCTTTTAACATTAGGAAGCTTTCAGTCTTGTAAAACTGAGTTAGAGGATCGTTATACGGATCCAGAACAGACAACTTTACCCAATATACCAGCATTTTTTTCACAAATACTGAATAATTCTCGTTTAAGATCGGAATATTGGCATTACCGCACTTTTATATTGATGCATCAAGCAAAATATACACAAACAGCTTATTTTGCAAATGAAAATACAATGTATCAACAAAGTGATTCTTATATTAATGACTATTGGAAAGATTTTTATTCACCTGGCATAATTGGTGTTTATAGATCAATGGAAAGATCTTATAACAACTTATCTACGGAAGAAAAGGCAAGTCGCGATCTATACATGAATACTGCTAAAGTCATTTTATTTGATCAAGCTTCAAAATTGGTTGATAATTTCGGAGATATTCCTTTTTCTGAAGCTGGAAGTCTTCCTTTAACAGATGTCATCAAGCTTGGAAAATTTGATGATCAAAAGGAATTGTATACTTTGTTTATCAATGGGCTAAAAGAAATTAATACTTTTTTGAAAACAGCAAAAAGTACATCAGAATTTAACAGAGCAGATATTCTAAACTCTGGAGATTTAACCAAATGGCGAAAATATACGAATTCTTTACGTTTACGCTTATTGATGAGAATTTCCAATGTTGATGAAAATAAAGCTAAAACTGAGATTATGGACATGCTAAACAACCCAACAGAGTATCCATTGGTTGATGGCGACAACAACGGAGATTATAGCACTGGATCACAAGATATACTTTTACAGCCTTTGAAAACGTATAACTCTAGCTTATTAGATGCACTAATAGAACTTCCAAGTTATTATGCACCTGATTATATGCTGAATACCGTTTTAAAAACTGCAAATGATCCTCGTACTGCTGTACTATTCGATAAGTTTGGAGAAACAGTAAACGGAAAATTTGTTCCCAATAAGGAATATCAAGCAATGCCCATTACATTCACTACAGCCCAAGCAGACGCACAATTCAGGAAGTATTCAGTAATAGATTCTGCAACTACATGGATCAATAATAAACTGCCTGGCGTTTTGATGACTGCCACTGAGACAAACTTAATTAAAGCAGAAGCCCAAGAAAGATGGGGTACTGATGCTGCGGCAAAAACAGCGTATGAAACAGCAGTAAAGCAGTCTGTAGGCTTCTATTATTATCTTAATGAGAGCTCTTCAAATAATGCGAAAGCTATTAAACCAAGTAGCGAAGTAATTAATAAATTTGTCACTGAATCAAACATAGCTTTCAGTGGGGATAAAAACACTAAATTAAAACTTATAGGGACACAAAAATGGTTACATTTTGGTTGGTTACAGGGCGAACAAGCATGGTCGGAATACCGAAGAACAGGATATCCAACTCTGCCAGCGTTTCCAGTTTCTACATTGAATGGATTTCAGCGTCCTCCTGTACGATTGACGTATCCTTCATCAGAGATTACTAACAATAGTGAAAACTACCAAGCTGTAAGATCTAAAGATACACGCGATACCAAAATTTTCTGGGACGTTAACTAACGCCATTTCACGCTTAATTATAGAAAGCCACCTAAGGTGGCTTTCTTTTTATCACTTTCACTATATTTATACATGCAAAAACTAAAAACCATTATATCCACTGCGTTTATCGCTTCAAGCGCAACACTAGCGTTCGGCCAGGCACATAACGTATCTGCCGGCTACCAAAAACCGACAGACCCATTAGTGATTGAAAATCTCGAACAATGGCAAGATATGAAGTTTGGACTTTTCATGCACTGGGGAACGTATAGCCAATGGGGTATTGTTGAAAGCTGGAGCTTGTGCCCAGAAGACGAAGGCTGGACACAACGAAAACCAGAGCATGGAGCGACCTATAACGAGTATGTAAAAAATTACAACAATCTACAGACTACCTTCAATCCTACCGATTTCAACCCACAAAAATGGGCTGATGCTGCTAAAGGCGCCGGAATGAAATACGTGGTCTTCACCACAAAACATCACGATGGGTTTGCGATGTTCGACACCAAGGAGTCCGATTATAAGATCACGTCTTCTAAAACACCGTTTTCGACTAATCCTAAAGCAAATGTGACCAAAGAAATTTTTAATACATTTCGCAACGACGGTTTTAAAATCGGTGCATATTTTTCAAAACCTGATTGGCACACAGATTTTTACTGGTGGAGTTACTTTCCCCCAAAAGACCGTAATGTAAACTATGATCCTCAAAAACACCCGGATCGTTGGGAAAAATTCAAAAACTATACCTATAACCAGATCAACGAATTAACCTCAGAATATGGAAAGGTTGATATCCTGTGGTTAGATGGAGGCTGGGTACGCCCTTTTAAAACAATTGATCAGTCTGTCGATTGGCAAAGAACAATCAAAGTGGAACAAGATATCGACATGGACCGCATCGGTAATATGGCGAGAAAAAATCAACCCGGAATTATTGTCGTAGATCGTACTGTACCCGGAAATTGGGAAAATTATGTTACCCCCGAACAAGCGATTCCTGAACATCCTTTGGATATTCCATGGGAAAGCTGCATTACAATGGGTGATTCGTTCAGCTATGTTCCCAACGACAACTACAAACCAACCAAGAAGCTTGTAGAAACATTGGTGAAAATTATTTCCCGTGGCGGAAACTACCTATTAAACATAGCGCCTGGCCCTAATGGAGACTACGACCAAGCGGCTTATGATCGCTTGAACGAACTGGCAGCCTGGATGAAAATCAATCAAACTGCCGTGTTTGCAACACGGACGATTGCCCCATATCACCAAGGTGACTATTACTACACCCGAAGCAAGGACAGTAAAGTGGTCAATGTATTCCATCTTTCTGAAGGTGATACTTACCAACAGCCCAATGAATACGTTTTCGAAGTACCGGATAATTTTAAGGTAAAAAAGATTGCTATTTTAGGTCATAAAGGTAAATTGGACTGGTCTCAACGTGGTAACCAAATTACATTGAGAAGCCCCGGCACACGATTTAACTATGCTACCGCAATCCAATTGCAAAGCAAATAGAATAAAATTGCGCTGCATTAAAAGCAGCGCAATTTTAGCATGTTATAAAGTCACCAGTTAGGAGTGACCGCCTGTACATTTTGGTCCCCAAAAGCTTCTACACAGGCAAAAGAAAATGATACTTAAACCAACGAGTCAGGTTTTTAAACCTTCAATTCCAATGAAAAAAATCACCGTATTTTCGACACTATTCGCGCTGCTCCTATCTTCTTGCGCCACCTACAAACCACAAATTCTCCGTTCAGAACAAATTTTCCAGGCAGGTGAGGTTCCATTCAAGCAATGTCATGCATCCACCATTCAAGTCATCGGAAAAGACAGCTTATTGGCAGCCTGGTTTGGCGGCACACACGAATCTAACCCCGACGTGGTTATCTGGAGCTCCCTATATCACCATGGGCAATGGCAGCCTCCTGTACAGATTGCAGACGGCATCTTTGGCGACACCCGCTTTCCAACATGGAACCCGGTCTTCTATCAATACCCACACAACGACACCCTCTCTTTATATTATAAAATAGGGCCCAACCCGAGAGAATGGAAGGGGTATGTTAAACATTCGCTAGATAAGGGTACTAGCTGGTCGGAGGCGCAACAATTGCCTGAAGGTATATTAGGACCTATCAAAAACAAGCCTATCACCTTGAAAAACGGTCTGCTTCTCTCCCCTTCCAGCACGGAATCCAAGGAAGAAATTTGGAAAGCACACGTCGAAATTAGCCGGGATCATGGCCGCTCGTGGTCCGTCAGTCCGATTCGCCCTGATACGAGTGTCCAGGTGATTCAACCCAGTATCATCCAACATGCCGATGGCCGTATTCAGGTCCTCTGCAGAAGCAAAGAAAATAAGGTGATGGCGGCTTTTTCAAGAGATCAGGGCCTTACCTGGAGCCCTTGGGAAGCAACCAATTTACTCAATCCAAATTCAGCCACTGATGCTATTCGTCTGAAAAATGGCCTCTTTATGATCGTCTTCAACCCGTCAATCGCTGGCAACGACTGGTGGGAAGGACGCACAAAACTCCATGTCGCCATATCGAAGGATGGTTTACTGTGGAAAGATGTCTTAACCCTAGAAGATGGTGTAAAGAACGACGAGTATTCTTATCCAACAATCATTCAGGACGCCAATGGTCTTATCCATATTACGTATACGTGGAACAGGAAAAATATTAAGCATATTGTACTGAGGTAACTTTCTTGAGCAGAAACAGCAGCAGTAGATCCGACCAGGAAGCCAAGCTATCAATACAGCAAAAAGAGACTGTCTAACATTTAATCTAAATCGCTGTGGATCGGATATCCGAAATAGTACAGGAGTTTGAAATGACACAGTAGGTAGTTTCAACGACCAACATTAAAAAAAATGGGGCGGTCCAAAAAAATTGGACCGCCCCATGTCATATTTCGTGTTTCGAATTTAATAATCCTTCGTTAATTCCAATGCTCCTTTCAGTCGGATATCGTCCGAAGATGCACCGACCAACAGTTTAAACTTACCTTTTTCTGTCTTCCATTCGTTGCTTGCATTCCAGAGTTTCAGATCTTCTTTGGTCAATTGAAAAGAATAGCTTTCTTTCTTCCCTGCTGTAATATTTCGACGCTCAAAACGCTTCAATTGCATGACTGGCGTCACAACCGAACTCACCTCATCCACAACATATAACTGAGCAACTTCATCGCCAGCTAATTTTCCCGTATTAGCAATATCAAACGACACCGTACAGGTAAAATCATGCGCAGACTCATTCAAAGAAATCTGTAAATTAGAGTACTCAAAACTGCTGTAGCTCAATCCATAGCCAAACGGATATAATGGACTGGCCGACATTTCTACATAGTCGTGATGTTTGGGTTTTGTATGATTGTAATGTACTGGTAGCTGCCCAACTGACCGAGGTACTGAAATCGGTAATCTTCCTGCGGGATTGTAGTCGCCAAACAAGACATCGGCAATAGCCAAGCCTCCTTCTTGTCCTGGATACCAAGCGTTCACAATCGCAGGTACATGTTCCGCTGCCCAATTCAAGTTTAACGGTCTCCCCATAATTGTTACAAGTACAACGGGTTTTCCTGTTGCCTGTATTGCCTGCATCAATTTGATCTGATCGCCCATCATATCTAGCGAAACGCGGTCAAAGCCCTCTCCACTCTCCATATCACTCACGGTATTGGGGTCCACATTGGCTGCTCCGGTTGCCTGATAGGAGGTTTTAAAATCACGTGCGCTTGAACCTCCTAAAACTAAAATCACCGCATCGGCCTCTTTAGCAGCTGTTACGGCTCCAGCGATATCCGAATGACTTGTATCCCGTATTGCACAGCCTTTAACATAATCAATTTTGGTACTTTTACCAACTGCAGACCGGATTCCCATTAAGAGGGTCTGAATTTTACCGTCGGCCTGTGGCGCGGTATAATCGCCCAGCTGATTATAAGCATTGTCAGCATTAGGACCTATAACGGCTATTCGATTCAACGATTTATTCAACGGTAGAAGTTGCTGATCATTTTTTAGCAAAACAATCGACTCGCGGGCTACTTGCCTCGCAAGCATTTTATGCTGTAGTGTAGCGACTTTTTGAGCAACTAATTTCTCATCCACATAAGGTTGATCAAAAAGGCCAAGATTGAACTTCATCCGCAATACACGGGCAACTGCCGTATCGAGAACAGCAGATTCAACAAGCCCTTGCCGCACAGCCTTAAGCAAATTTGAACCATAGCCAGTCCCGCTTAAATCAACATCCAATCCCGCATGAATACTTTGCGAAGCAGCATCTTCGCCAGTAGCAGCAGTAGCGTGACCGCCGTTGAGACCCGATATGCTCAATAAATCCGACACAACAAAACCGGTAAATCCCCAGTCTTTACGTAGAACGTCTTTTAACAACCAAGGATTTGCTGAACAAGGAATACCGTCTATACTGTTATATGCGGTCATGACCGACCCAGCGCCTGACTTTACAGCACGCTCAAAAGGCGGAAGGAAATATTGCCTGAGACTCCGCTCGCCAAATGACACGGACTCGCCATTGTGCCCTCCATCTGGAGCAGCGTAGGCGACAAAATGCTTTAATGTACCTATTATTTTATCGCGTTGCCCTAACTTCTCGCCCTGAAAACCACGGATCATTGCAGTTCCCATTTGTCCAATCAGGTAGGGATCCTCACCATAAGTTTCTTCCGTACGTGACCAACGGGGATCTCGCGCTAAATCAAGCACAGGACCGTATCCGTTTTTACCGCCTACTGCATAGGTCTCCTTAGCGATCGTCGATGCCATATCCTGAATCAACTGCGGATTCCAGGTACTCGCTTGCCCAATAGCAGTAGGGAAAACGGTTGCACCAATGGCCATATGTCCGTGTGGCGCCTCCTCAGACAATAATAACGGAATCCCCAGTCGTGTACTATCCACCATATAACGTTGGATCGCATTTGTAGCACGCGCAGCTTCTACCGGGCTCAAACCATTCAATAAGGTTTTCTGTGTCCAAGGATCGGCTCGCAATGTCGCCCACAATAACCCAATATGCTGCTCTTTTGCCGCTTTCCGTAGTTTATTGCTAATCGTTATCTGCTTTCCATCTTTCGTATACATTTCCCAGCCAAGTAATTTACTCAACTGCCCAACCTTCTCCTCCACAGTCATTCTTCCCAATAGATCACTTACCCTCTTTTCGGTAGGTAAAGTACGGTTTTTATACGGAAATTGCTGGGCTTGAAGTTGTGGACAGAGCAATGTTCCCATTGCGGCCAAAAGTAATATACGGACTTTCATAAGTGGATTGTTGTTTTTCTATTTCTGTGCTTTATCATGGTCCGGATTAGCACAGCACTAGGCTATGCAACCGGTTTCCAAAACACTAAATTAACGATTTAGCATCAATAATCAAGTTAAATTTTGATTCCCCTTAGAGCACTTCACGCCACAGACCTGGCTGGTCGGTCTGAATGAGACGCACAAACGGATATTTTTCCAAGAAAGACCGATAAGCCATGCTTCCACTCTTTGCCGCTTGATCGTCATATTCCCCCAAACTATTCATCCAAAAATAAATGCCCTGTTCGCGCAGCTGTTCGAGTTCTTCGATTTCTATAAACGACTCATCAAGATGGACAACCGTCGTTAATTTCATCTTGAGTATAGCCGCTAGGTCTGCCATGCTACGTGCTCTGGGGAACAGCGTAATCGTGGGATTGAGTTTGTAAATCTTCGGCATGTCTTTGTAATCGTAAAGGAAAAACAGTACTTGGTCTTCCATCCCCTCCTGTTCAATAAGCGTATAAGTTGTCTTCACAAATTCTTTCCGATCCTCCTTAAAATCCAGATCAACAAGGATTTTACCCTTTGCTACACGCAAAGCTTCTGATAAGGTCGGAATCACATGCTCCGATTCTCCTCCATGGGCCTGGGTACGTAAGTGGAGCTTTTGAAGCTCAGCATAGGTATGTTTGGCGACCTCTCCTTGTCCCGTTGTCGTACGGTTCACTGTTTTATCATGCATCAGCACCAGTACACCGTCTTTGCTGGCCCGTACATCGACCTCTACGACGGAAGCTCCTTGTCGAATGGCCTCTTCAATCGCAGCAATTGAGTTTTCTGGCTGTTTCAAATGAGCGCCCCGGTGCGCTGCAATGTGAACACTTTGTTGATTTAACTTTTTTATCAAATCAGCCGACTGACCATATACCGCTGTTGTCAGACACACTATCATACTCAGTAAGATAGTAGAAAATAAAATCTTTTTCATTGCTATATCGCTCTTTTTTCAAAACTTCTATTTTTTTGTCATTTCAAAAGAATCAAACAGCTGACCATTCAGCGTGTAGCTTGAAAAATAAAGCTTATTGTTATTCAGTTTAATGACCTGATATAGTTGCGTCTGTGAGGTTGCGCGATCCATCCAGCGTTCGGAATCTGACGCATACATTTTCGGTCCGGCGACGGATAAAACGTAAATAGGACGCTTTTTACCAAGCCCTCCACGTGCATAGGTATGATCATGTCCCTGAAGGACCAAATCCACTCCATATTTCTCAAAAATAGGTTTAAAGCGTTCTCTCAAGATGGTATTGTCACGATTTTTAGCCGTAGAGTATACGGGATGGTGCATGACAACAATGTTCCATTTTTTTGGTGATGATGACAACACATTCTCCAGCCATTTTTCCTGTACTGCTGCCGCGGTGGAGTCTAGCATAATCAATTGAGAATTTAGGGAAATCATTCGCAGATCCTGATAATCCAAATAATAAACAGCATCCTGCATGTTCTCAGGGCCATTCTTAGGCAAGTTGAACTGTACTTTCCAATGCGGATCCAATACCAGCTTGCCAAGCGAGTCGCGGCGGTACTCGTGATTCCCCGGTGTTGGTATAGCCGGAATTAGCTGATGTATAAATCCTGCGGCCTCATGCCATTCTGCCCACTCTTCGTCGGCATTCGAGCGATTGATCAGGTCGCCGGCATGAACAATAAAGCGAGCATTCGCTTCCTGTTGAAAAGCACGACGGATGGCACGTGCCCATCGTGACCGTAGGTCATTCTGCGCATCGCCCAAATAGATAAACGAAAAGGCGCCAGAATTCTCCGCAGTTCTGAATTGATTCCAGGAACTCCAAATGGTGCCATCGCCTACCCGATAGGCATAGACGGTTCCGGGTTTCAGGTCACGGAAGGTTACCTGTCCATAGGTATCGGCTTGTTGCCCTTGCTCGAGAGACACTCCTATTCCCTGTACTGAAATCGCTTTTGCTTCAAGTTCAGGATTACGCTGTTCTTCAACAACCTGACCAATAATTTTAGTCTTATCGGCATTGACACGCCACGAAACAGACTGCGTGTGGCTGGGATCATCGGACCAGGTCAATGTAATCCGGTCTGGCTGCTTATACGCGTTGGCGGTCTGGCTTTTTGCTTCAAATAAAGTACAGCAAACGCCGATGACAAGTAGAATATGTTTTATTTTCATTTTTATATTGATTTTATAAGCGATTGAACCGCTTTGTTTTAATGACTTTCCATGTTACGATCAGTCCTTACCATGGCTTATTAGTTCCTTGTAGTAACCAAGTTTTTGACCATGCACTATTTTCATTATCTGCCTGTGAATATGCTGTCTTTTCAATACGCTTTAAGGCCTCTTCTGCATTTTTTTGATTCACACTCATTTCGGTTTGCATATAAGGCACACGCACAGGAAGTTGTGTACGAATAGCTGCGGGCCCTGCTTTGAGTGCAGGATATCCCGTCCTTCTATAATCAAACCACGATTGTGCGGCAGTTGACCAGCTTGCGATCCATTTTTGTTCAATAATTTGCGCTTGGCTATTTTCAAAAATCACCCCTTTCTGACGGATATAATTGGAATATTCTGTTGCCTTACCCCAACTGGTCAAAGATTCTTGAATGGCACGCTCATAATAGGTTTTAGCTGCCTCAGGCATCTTCCATCCTTTC
This sequence comes from Sphingobacterium sp. UBA3549, assembly GCF_002376635.1. Classification (NCBI taxonomy): domain Bacteria; kingdom Pseudomonadati; phylum Bacteroidota; class Sphingobacteriia; order Sphingobacteriales; family Sphingobacteriaceae; genus Sphingobacterium; species Sphingobacterium sp. UBA3549. The sequence continues at coordinate 43,883 of NZ_DFOE01000007.1, forward strand.
CAGGCGGCCTCCGCTAAAATGAAATTTACTTCTGAAGCCGAAAGTAGTCTAGCCTTCAATAAACTTCCTTTTGCCGAGCGGTAGCTATCATTTAGGTAAGAAACATGTGGATTGATTGAAGTCTGCCCTGGCGTCGGATTAAGGTTGTAAGCCGAGGGATTTTTAGAAACACTTGGCGGCAATCCAACATATTCTTTGTCTGTATCTACAGGTACCCCTTTGACTATGTCAGGCGACACAACACGAACACCGTTGACGATCTTATCTGTCCCTGAGGGCTCGCTACTGCGGATCTCAATGGGGATATCAATTTTTCTTGCCCAAACCATTAGACGAGGGTCGCCAAGTTCCTGTAGTCGATCGACCAATGTGGCACACATTTTCATTCGTCTAAAATTACTGCCGCTGGCATCATACAACGTATTGGAAGGCCAGGAATCATTCGCATTATTTCCAACAAAATCCATGAGTACATCATCTGTCGAACTAGTAATTAATGGAAATTTGTCTGTATTGGCAAGCATACTTTCAATACCCTGTTTGGCAAAAGCCGGAGACTTTTCCGAAAGACGCATGTAATACCGCAAAGCTAACGAGTTGGCAAATCGCCGCCATTTAGAAGCCTTACCTCCAAAATACACATCCGCATTGGCTAGCACCTCATAAGAGGCATCAGGCCGCGATAGGATTTCATTAGCCTGTAACAATTCGTCGATTATACCCCTGTAAATAACTTCCTGGCCGTCATATTTCGGAAAATTATATACTGCATCTCCGATTTCCGCCTTTAACGCGTCGGTATAAGGCGCATCCCCCCAAAGATCACTCACCAGTCCAAATAAATAGGCGCGCATCACCAACGAAACTCCTTTATGGAAATCCAGTCCTAATTTCTCCGCTCGTCTGCGCATAAGCTCATTGTCCCGTAAAAAGCCATAATAAGCATCCCAGCTCAAAATTCCCCCAGTCCATTCATAATCATTATGTGAATTGAACCAGGCATCTAATTGCGTATGCTGCATCACTCCGCCCAGATCTGAGAAACTTAGTTCATTATATTTCTTTGCCGCCCCTGTTAATATTGTTGGCAATAAAAGATTGGGATTTGCATCCTCTTCACTTACCCCATTCGGATTAATATTAAGTTCGGTCAGATCTTTACAAGCTGAAATATTCCATACGATTCCAAGGCCCACTAACGCCATGGTAAAGCGCTTCAACTGATTTTTCATTTATGTCGTGTATTAAAATGTCACATTTACTTTAAATCCAATAGGCATGGACCAAGGGGTAACGTTATAGCGTTCAATCCCCTGCTTGAATCCAATACCAGTTTCCGGCTGAAAGGCCATTTCCGGATCTATACCCACTTTCGCTTTAGTCCATAAAATCAGGTTACGGGTATAAACACCAACACTACCATTTTCGATCCCAACACGTTTCAACCATTTTCCCGATAAATCATAGCTAAAAGACAGTTCCCGAAGCTTAATAAAAGAGGCATCAAATGTTGCAGCGTTCATAAAATCCCAAGGATAATTGTCCGAATAAGCGATATATTTTGTTCCCTCGGCGCCCAGATTTTCTGTATACCCTGTTACATTGCCTTTCGTATCATACTGCGCGATAACACCGGGATTAAACACCCCAAAATTTCCAACTAGGCCTCCTACGCTGATAGGATAACCGCCATACTCTTCACCAGGTCCACCAACAATGGGGTAGCGGTTGCCTTGCACACGGACAAGATCATGATCAACCAAGTAGTTCCGTAACGTTTCGCCCGTCATTCCATTAGGATTGATCATCTGGTCAAGAAAGCGTTGCGTCGTCAGGTTAGATTCGAAATAGCGATAGGTCTGGGACATGAACTTTCCTCCAAAACGCATATCTGCGGCGATATTCATCGTCCATTTTTTATAGCGAAGACTTGACTGCAGACCCATGGTGAAATCTGGATTGAAATTCCCGATTTTATTGCGGCTATTGTTTATCCTTACCGCCTGCCACGAACCATTTTTATTAAGAATAGGAAAACCGTAATAAGGTGATGACTGATCCTCCACGGTCACTAACTTAGAATCGTATAGATCCCCGATCTCTTCCCCCACGTAGGTACGTGCGCCACCGCGGCCGTCGGTCCAAAACGTATAAAATTCTACTCCTTCAGAGAGTTTGTCGATACGAGTACGATTGCGGTGCCAATTGACACCAATATCCCATGTCCAATTTTCCTTGGCAATAGGCCGTCCAGATACTGCCAGTTCAATACCTCGGCTACTCAACAAACCGGCATTGATATTTTTGGAGTTGAAGCCGCTTGAACCCGGAAGCGTTGTCGAAATAATTTGGTTTTTGTTTTCCAGTTTGTAATGGGTTCCCTCGAACTTGAGTCGATTATTCCACATACCCAGATCCAGGCCAAACTCGTAAGATGTTGCAATTTCGGGCTTCAGATTGGGAACCAGAAGTGAACCCGAACGTGTTAGCCGTAATACGTCACCCCAGCTACCAGGGTTGCTCAAGACGTTGGAAAGATTGTAGGGATACGTGTCATTTCCAACACGTGCAATACCTGCTCTCAATTTTGCTAAATTGATTGTTTTCGGTAGAGAAAACACTTGGTTGGCCAGTACACTCAAGGAGGCCGAAGGATAGAAATAGGACCGATTGTTCACAGGTAAGGTACTGGACCAGTCGTTGCGCCCGGTTACATCGAGGTAAACCATATCCCGATAACTTAGATTGATCAGTCCATAAACACTGTTTATGGCTCTTTCAGAAATTGTGCTGTAAAAATCCAGATTGAGTGGACTGATATTAGCCAATGTATAGAGCCCCGGTGTGATGAGTCCAGCGCCATTTTTTGACGTGTTTTGCACCGATTTTCCTCGGTTATAGCGCAGATTTCCACCCAATGAGCCTGTAACCTGAAAAGCATCCAATTTTTTGGTGTATGTTGTCAGAAAGTCGATATTCTGCTCCATATTCATTAAATTGACAATACCATATGCCCCTCTCGGTTCGTTGGTGTAACTGTAAGGGATTTTCGTCTCCCTATTTTCCCAATAAATATCTGTTGCATACCGAAGCATTGCAGTCCAGTCTTTTTTGATAGCCCAATCCAACCTCAGGTTGCCAAAGATCCGGTCTCTCGTAAATGCATTGTTCACCCCATAAGCAAGAAAATAGGGATTGTTATGGTTACCGATAGACTGCGAGCGCTGTTGAATCTGTTCCTGTCCCGGCAGCCAATAATCCTGCAAGTCTAGTATATTGATATGTGGAGCAACTTCATAGGCCGCTTGCATCGGATTGGTTCCTCGGTTTCCTGCGGGCCTATTGTTGGCGTTATTTCTACTGGCATCCAATGCTAGTCCCAAGGTCAGGCTGTTGCGAAGGCGCATGGTTGAATTAACATTCAAGGTATTTCTGAACAGGTCCGAATTGGGGATAATTCCTTTATTGGCCATATTGGAATAAGAAAAACGATAATCCAGTTTTTCACTTCTGTTGCTCAAGGAAATCCCGTTGGTACTCGTAATCCCTGTTTGAACAAAGTTTTTGATATTATCTGGGTATGCTTTTAATTCGGTCGGGATCGGCTTTCCATTTTCATCAAGGGGGCTATTCCATTGCACAGCTTTATAGCCCTTATCCAGCGCTGGTCCGACCATTACACTCGATTCTTCCTCGATCACCAAATTACCCGGTAGATCACCGGGTCTCCACGGTAAAGTACCACTAGCAAATTTGTTATGCAATTCAATAAATTTATAAGGAATATCAAATACCGTATTACTTGTAACGGCAATTGTCATCTTCTCTGCATTTTTGCCACTTTTGGTTGTGATCAGCACCACGCCATTCCCTGCGCGTGAGCCGTAAAGCGCGGCTGCGCTAGGTCCTTTCAAGATAGAAATATTGTCGATATCTTCGGGATTGATATTGGCAATTGCATTACCATAATCGACTTTATTATCATCACCGATCTGACCGATATTATTTAAACTGTTCATCAAGGGTACACCATCCACTACAAACAGCGGCTGGTTGTCTGTACTCAGCGATGACGCTCCACGAATCACCATATTCACGCTTGAGCCAGTGGGCCCTGTCGCGCTAATCGATACGCCGGGCACTTTACCTGCCATACCAACCAAAAAATTATCGTTATTGACGCGATTGATGTCCTCACCTTTGATTTTACCAACGGCATAACCCAATGAGCGGTCCTGACGTTTGATGCCCAACGCCGTCACAACGACCTCATCCAGCTCGTTGTCATCTTCATTTAAGATCACTTGACGTACAGCTGCTGCACCGGCATCGAGCTTCAGACCAGTCAATTCTTTCAGTTCATAGCCAATGTGGGATATCAGTACATTGTACACGCCCGCAGCCAATTTGATGGTTACTTCACCATCTGCATTAGACAAAGCACTTTCTCCCGTGAGCGGAATACGCACAGAGGCTCCGCGAATTGGCTGTTTGGTGCGATCGACCAACTGTAACTTCAAGTCATACAGCTCTTGTTTATTCGCATTTTTAACAAGTACGACACCTCCTAACACTCTTTTTGATTGAATGTTTGTTCCTTTCAGGATATACGCAAGAACTTCCTCGAAACTCGCATGCTGAAATGTCTTTTGTGCAATTGAAATTCGCTCTAGCTGTAGTATTTTTCTATCATAGCCAATGGCTTGACCTGTTTCTTTTGAAAGCTGTGCTATCGCCTGAGCGGCATTACCATTCAAGAGATGGATATTGATCGTATCCCAATGTGCGGCGCTGCCCCTATCCAGTACCCTGGCCTGGCTGTCGACTACAGCACAAGACACCAAGGAGCAAAGCGCAAGCTTGGTGGCAAGGCCGGTAAGCTTAATTATTTTATACATATATTTGTATGATTGTTTTAAACAAGAATATTCAGGTGCTCACTGGTTGATTTAGCGGTTTGCCAGATGAGCACTTTTCTTGAGCAGATAACGTATGCTGATCTGCTCCTTACAGCTTATTTGTACAAGATTATTTCATTTTTCTCCCTCCTAAATTTGATTTGATGAATATTGCAAACGATAGTCAGCACCTGATCCAATGATTGTACTTGAGGTATCATCAGCGAATAGTTGAATGAATCGGTATTCAGATTGTCGGTAAGTAGAACAGCTCCAAATCGACGATATATCAACTCTTTAAGCTCCTCAAAGCCAACGTTATTCACGACTATGCTGCCCTGTGTCCAAAGATTGATCAATGCCGGATCTTTATCGAAAGTTTCAAAATGATTTTTAGTAAGGCTATACCTGATGGCCTTACCGCGCGTAAGAATATGGTTTTCCCCATTTTTTTCACTTGAAACACGCACACGCCCGGTTTTAACCTCTATAGTGACATGTTTGGTATACATTGATTTATTGACATTGAACGATGTTCCAAGAACGGCAACAGAAACACCGCCGGTTTCGATCTTAAATGGATGCAAAGTATCCCTTCTGACCCGAAAGAATGCTTCCCCCTGATCTAACAACAATGTTCTATTTGACGCAAAGCTTTTACGGTCGTAGCGGATACGTGTATTTCCGTTTAAAAAGATAGATGTTCCATCTGGTAGCTGAATTTCTCTCAATTCTCCTGCCCTTGTCCCCTTTTCAGTAAGCAATGCAGCTGTTTCTACCTCTTTTCGAAATAAGATCCCTGGGTTATGCTGTAGCAATAGCAGGCTGCAGCTAAGCAGTATCAAAGCTGCCGCTGCCGAAGATAGCCAGGCAAATTTTCTGACCGTCTTCTTTTTGGCCTTGAGCGATGGAGCAACTCCCTCCATACGCAGCAATAATTCACGTTTGATCCTATCCCTGTGACTATCATCAGCAAAGGGCTTACTGCCTTCATTTGAGATGGACTCATACCAGTCGTCCACATGTTGCTTCTCCTGGTCGGTCAACTTTCCGCCAAGGTAATCCGTTATGATAAGTTTAAAGCGTTCTAAATCCACCTGCAATAATTTTATACTAATACAGGTCAGAACATCGAAAGTACTTTAATTAAATATGTTGTTTATATTAAATAATGATGAAGAAAGCAACTACCGATAAGCAATAAAAATATAGGATCGTGGTCTGCAAATCTTCGCGTTAATTCACGGCGCATGATCTTTTTGGCTTCCGACAGATAGTTTTTAACAGTCTGTTCTGCGAGATTGAGCTCAGCGGCAATTTGAGTGATTGAATAATTGTCAGCCCGCATCAAATAAACGGCCTTCATCAATTTAGGTAGTTTTTCAATCGAATCATCCACAATAGCTTCCAAGGCTTGATACCTAGCAAAAGCGTGACTGTCTAAATTGGAAAATACATCCATTTTCTCCATGGATTTTTCCAATGCTTGCTTTCGAACACGTTCAGTAGCGTAGTAATTTAGAATTTTGTTTTTGAGTGCTTTATGGAGATAGAATTTTATGGAATCGTATTCACTGTTGATGAGCAATCGTTTTTCCCAAATATGAATAAAAACTTCCTGTACAAGATCTTTAGCCTGAGCCTCCTCTTGAAGATGCCGATAAGCGACGATGTATAGCCCCTCCCAATACTGCTCAAAGAAATAGGCAAAGGCCATGGGGTCACCTTCTTTAAAGCGCAGCACATGGTGGTTCTCAAATTTGGCTTCGGTAGTGTTCACTTGACAAAGATAGCCCCCGTAGATTATCAAAATGTTAATTTATCGGGAAACTTTTACTTGGATCTAATCTGCAATGAACGTTGTAAAAAAACATTCTAATAATTGTTAATAAACATGTTAATACACTCATATATAAAGGCCTTTTTGTTAAAAACATTTGTTGTATCTTATTTTACCAAGGTAGTCAACGTTATGAAAGGCAATACAAAAAAATGTTAATAAGCTTGTTAATTTACTTATACTGAACAGACTTTTTGTTAATAACTACGTTATAGTGAAAAATACATGAAATTCGGTCAAGTGGCCAACATCCGAAGCTATCATCCAGCTCATTGTCAGCAAAAGATCCCGTTCATTTTCCATTTGGTCTTTCCATTGCTTTCATCGGCCACAGAGGAAAGACATACTAAGCACTGCATGTTCAGGACAGCGCACACGAAAACGATTTCGGGAAAATGTTATTGAGGATGTTTGGCAATACTGTAAATTCACGCTATAGAAATTCATTTTTTCAAATCCAATTAAAACTAAAATCTACTGGCCGTTAATACCACCAAATTAAGACTTGTAATCATGAAAATTCATTTCATTCTATTATGCTCTCTTTTCAGCGTGTTTTTCCAAACGCTACAAGGAAAAGATCTGAACCTATTGACAGGAGCTTTTAAGCTAGAGCACCTGAAAGCCAATATAGGGAATGACAAATCATGGGTGCCCTATCCGTCTTATTCCGATCGGGTAGCCTGGAATAAGCTGACGGCTCCTTTTAGAGACCGCATCATAAAAAAGGGGAACGAGGCTCTGGCCTATCAATGGCAAGTAGTCAAAGCAACCGACTATCTTGAATACGAGCGCTCAGGCAACCGCAGTATAATGGAAAAACCACTGAATGAAAATTGCACCGCGTTGACCAATCTGCTGCTAGCAGAACTTGCTGAGGGACAAGGACGGTATGTGGATCAAATCCTGAACGGCAGTTGGCAACTGACAGAAATGGCAACATGGTCTCTCTCGGCCCACCTTGGTGCCTTTCAGTCCAGCAAACGGTCGTTGCCGCAAGAGCGCACAGCAGTGGTCGATCTGATGGCCGGTGATATTGGGTCTCTTTTGAGCTGGATTCATTATTTCTTTCGCGATACATTCAATCAAATAAATCCAGCAATCAGCATCCGTTTAAAACAACAGATTCAACTACGCATCATACAACCCTACCTAGACCGGAACGATATGTGGTGGCAGGCATTTGAACTTAAAGAAGGACAATTGGTCAATAATTGGAACCCATGGTGCAATTTTAATGTCCTGACAGCCCTACTTTTGGTTGAGGATAATCCCGACATACAACTTGCAGGAATCTATAAAACGATGTCTTCTGTGGATCGCTTCATAAATTATGTCAAGACAGATGGGGCTTGTGAAGAGGGCCCTTCCTATTGGGGGCATGCAGCAGGCAAGCTTTACGATTACCTAAAAATACTTGCATTAGCTACCAAGGGTAAAATCACTATTTTTGATCAACCTATTATTCGTGATATGGGCGAATACATTGCGCAATCCTATATTGGTGGTGATAAATGGGTCGTTAATTTTGCAGATGCCTCTGCCAAAAGTGCCAGCGATCCATTATTGATTTACCGCTACGGAAGGGACGTCAACAGCAGCGAGATGATGCAATTTGCCCGATATATGGAAAGACTTGGTGACAGAAGCTTAAATTTCAAACCCACAAGAGATATTTTCCGTGTCTTCGAAGACCTCCGATGCTATCCGCAGCTGGAAGATATTACAGCTGCCCTCCCACACAACAATTTTAAATGGTATCCCGAAACACAATTCATTTACCTGAAAAAGGCGCCATTTTTCTTTGCTGCGAAAGGTGGTTTCAACAACGAAAGCCACAATCATAATGATGTTGGAAATTTCATTTTGTATCAGGATCAACAGCCATTATTCATTGATGCGGGTGTTGGCACCTATACAAAAAAAACATTTAGTGCCGACAGATACAGCATCTGGACTATGCAGAGTGCGTACCACAACGTTCCGGCGATCAACGGAACGGATCAATCCTTTGGAAAGGAATATAAAGCCGAAAATGTCGTATTTATGCCTGAACAAAATAGATTCCAGCTTGATATTGGAAAAGCGTATCCAAAATCAGCCAACATCACATACTGGAAGAGAAGTTACACACTTTCGCAAAAAGGATTGGATATTCAGGATGAGTTTAAAATTATTGATCCTAAGCAGGCTAATATCATTCATTTTCTGGTTGCACGGGAACCAAAAATAGGGAACGGAGTCATCATTCTAAAAAATGTAGGCGCAACTTTGTATTTCGATCCTGCAAAGTTCACTGCCAGCTTCGATGTCATTCCACAGGAGGACTCCAGGCTGAATCAGGTATGGGGGAAGGAACTTTATCGCATTAAGCTCACCGCTAAAAACATCAATCCGACTGATAAATATAGATTTACAATTCGTCAAGAGAGTTTATAATAAAAGAATCGTGATATTATGTAACTTCATGGAATTATAAGCCGGAAGTGAAAAAAAGTCCTGCATTTGCGGGCCGAAACCGGGCTTTCTAGACAGCATTTTTAATGCTGCTGACACGGGAAATCAATTTTCGGAACAATACGGATAGAGATGAAAACAGATGAAAGAAAAATTGTAGGTACGCTAGCTCATCTTTTGGTAAACGATTCCGATAGCGTTGAGGTGAACACATTTCTGTATTCATTAATCGGTACCCTAAGTAAAAATCGAACTGCGCTTGTGCAATTTGTGAAAAGATGGCAAGATAAAGAAGATGGCTCAGCTATTCTTAGAAAGGATCTTTGGACGGATTTCAAGCAGCTTGTGGGCGGTAATCCTGATCTTGGTATCGCTATGATTGACGGCCTTAGGATCAACAACATTGCCGGTTTTTTCGATGAAATCAATACAGTTTACATGTCTTTTGAAAACTGGAAGATAGGAAGTATAGACGGCTTTGACGATTTACTGTACGGTGGATTTGGCAGGTTTAAAGACGCCGCCTCACATGCTATTGTTTGGAAAGATATTGCCCATAGCAGCGCATCTTTGGGTACCGAAACAACTTTGGCGTATTATCAGCAAAAACTCGGGGCAGGTTCACCTTTTAATCAAACACATTTTCAAAGGAAACTGGAAGAGCTAAAAGCCGGCCAAGGAGAAACGTATTTTGACATCGTTGCCGAAATCATCCGATCTCATCGCAAGATCACCTGGATCTACAAAGGACATCCTCATAACAAATCATTCTATTTATAAGAACTAAACTTAACATGATGAAGCATCTGATCAGAATAACTTTCCTGCTTATTATATTATTCCATCAAGCTGCGCTAGCGAGTGAACGACTCAAAGTGGCTGTAGCGGGACTTAACCATGACCATGTATTCTTGCTGCTCAATTTATATAAGGATAAAAAAGTGGATATTATTGGTATTGCTGAGTCAAATAAAACGTTATCGAAAAAGATACAAACGCAATATAATCTACCCGCCGCCCTCTTCCATCAAGATTTACACAGTTTATTGGCGCATGTTACACCGGATGCGGTGTTGGCTTACAATCCCACCGATGAGCATATCCATGTGGCAGAGGCCTGCCTCCCGCTGAAAATCCCTGTGATGGTGGAAAAACCTCTCGCAACCACTTTATACGATGCAAAACGGATCGCACATTTATCCAAACAGTTTGAGACTCCCTTTTTGGTAAATTATGAAACGACGTGGTATAAAAGCAATCAGAAACTGAAGGAATTGGTGGACAAAGGTGAAGTTGGACAAATCACACGTATGCTTGTAAAAGACGGACACGAAGGTCCCAAAGAAATAGGATGCAGCGATTACTTTTTGGATTGGCTCACTGATCCGAAAAAAAATGGTGGAGGTGCAATCATGGATTTTGGCTGCTATGGTGCCAATCTCATGACCTGGCTCAAAAATGGCGAAAAACCAATTTCCGTCACAGCATTCACCCAACAGTTAAAACCGAAAGTCTATCCTAAGGTCGACGACAACGCCACTATTATTCTTAACTATCGAGATGGCAGTACAGGCATTATCCAAGCTTCCTGGGCTTGGCCATATAGTGTTAAAGATCTGCAGATTTTTGGTACAAAAGCCCAGCTCTATGCCAAAAACGATAAGGAGCTCCTAAAATACACGCAACAAAATGGTCCGCCTACGGATATACCGACGACAATTCCTTACTTTGAGCATCACATTGCTTACCTTGAACAGGTCTTGAAACATAAAATAATCCCAGAAAGTGATCTCGGATCAATTCATAATAATGTCATCGTAGTCGAGATTCTGGAAGCTGCAAAACGATCGGCTACAGAAGGAAAGACCATCGTTCTAAATTAAGCAAGGTCAGTAGACAGCTCATCTACCGACCTTGTGTGTACTATTCAATTAATATCCTGGGTTTTGATACATGCGTGCCGGATCCAGTTTATATTCATCAAAAGGAATTGGATAGTATCGATCTTTTGTGGATATATTGGAGATTTTGGCATTGCCGTAGTCAGCCTGGCTTTTGGTCTTAAAATAAGTCACCAGTTCCTGCGCATTATAATTACGGATCAAATCAAACCAGCGTTGGTTTTCAAATGCCAGTTCCACACGGCGTTCATGCAATATGGCCTCTTTCAAGGTTGGATATTTACTACGATAGCTCGTATTCAGCATAGCTGTTGCATAAGATGGCAACCCTGCACGCTCACGTACTTCATCTAACAGCACAATAGCTTCAGCATCTTTGCCCAAGCGATATTTTGCTTCTGCCAATAACAGCATGACATCGGCGTAACGGATCAAGATCCAATCGTTTCCTCCCCAACCATTGGTACCTGCCCCGTCACTATTATCCCTAAATTTGGTTACAAACCAATCGTTAACTTGCGTATTCGCGGCAAACTTTACCGAGAAATCTTTTCGGATATCGCTTTGTTCGTAATCTTTAACCAAATCGAGTTTTGCCACTTCACCAGCACCCGTCGAATTGTAGCGTGAATTGATGGTCTCCCCCCGCGCCTGGTAGTTACGGGCAATACTTGAACTATAGTTTTGGTCTCCTTGTTTGTACTGAATCTGAAAAACAAGTTCTTTACAACTATTTTTCTTGGTCACATCGAAAACATCGGCATAAGGAATTTCGTTTAGTTTGCCGAAAGTACGCATTTGGTAAGCCGCATTGAGGTACTGCTCTGCTTTCGCAAAATTTTCCGCACTCCCCGATGTCTGTGTCGCGCCCAAAGTCAGATATACTTGTCCCAAAATCGCATTGACGGCCGCTTTAGACGCTCTGCCAATGACATAATCTTTTTGTGTATTGGGAAGATTGCTGGACAAAGCCTCGGTCAAATCTTTAATGATCTGCTCGTAAACAATTGATTCTTTCTGCCGAAAAGCCAATTCATTTGCTTGCTCTTTACTTATCACCTGTGTTGTAGCTAATGGAATATCTCCGAATTTACGTACCATGTGGAAATATAATAATGCACGTACAAATTTTGCTTCCGCAATATAACGTCCTTTTAATTCTGCACTAGTAAAGGTCACATCGTCCACATGCGAGAGAACAACATTACAGCGACTGATTGCGGCGTACATAGCCGACCAATGTGTCTTGAGGTAGGTATTGCTTGGTAGCAACGAAAAGTCATTGAATTGGAAAGGCTCCCCGGCATTGGATTGATTATCATTACGTCCACTATTATCAGAACGTTCCTCGTTATATAATGTACTCGATTCCCCAAGTGTACTCCCCGAACGAAGTGACTGGTAGAGCCCATTGACGGCCAAAAGCACATCATTTTCTGATTTGAAGTAATCATCGATTGTGACAGCATTGGGGTTTTTCTGATTTAAGAAATCTTTGGTACATGAAGACAACGCCAACAAAACAAAGGGTAATATATATCTTTTTTTCATCCTGTTATTTTTTTATTTTTCACCAGTCCATGCAACCCAAGGGTCTAATAGGACTGCATTTTACTATACTGAAGCTATTAACATAGGTTTTTGCTTAATATTTCCGCTGCACAAATAGCTCCTACATACTGCTATTAAAAAGTGACTTTCACGCCAAGGTTATATGATCTCACCAATGGATAAAGCCCATAATCCACACCCGGAGTCAAATTACCACGCTGATTGTAATCCGGTTCTGGATTGTAGCCTTTGTATTTAGAAATCGTAAATGGATTGTCTAGGGTAGCGTAGACTCTTAGCCCAGAAAGCGTTAATTTTTCTACCAAACCTTTGGGAAGATTGTAGCCCAAAGCAATATTTGTCATCCGCAAGAATGAACCGTCCTGCAAATAAAAATCGGAAAGGCGTGTACTGTTACTTTGCGTACCACCACGCGATGCACGGTATACTTTACCATTTCCGGGATTTTGAGCTGAACGGTAACGTTGTGCCACATCTGCATATTGATTGCCGGAGCCTTCCATATTATAGAGGTAATAATCATAGCCATCCAATACTTTATTTCCTTGGGAACCATTAAATGATGCCCTTAGATCAAATGCCTTATAGCGCGCATTAAGAGCAAAGCCATAGGTGAAATTAGGATGTGGATTGCCGATCACCCGTTTATCGGCATCATTGACGATACCATTGCCATCTACATCTTCAAAATAGAGATCTCCAGGTTGTAGCGGAGTGGTTGAAGCCGCTGAAGGTGCGACAGTTTTATAATTCTTTTCAGTTGCGACACCCAGAACTTTAAAACCGTAGAACATACCAATTGGACTTCCCTCTTGCGTAATATGCGTTAAGTAAGAGCGTTCAGCACCATTCGTCAATATTGTAGAAGCCCCGCCAAGATCGAGCACTTTATTTCTGTTTACATTGATATTCCCGCTCAAGCCTAGTTCAAATTCATTTTTACGAATCAGCGTAGCATCAACCTGTAAATCAAAGCCTTTATTCTGCACCTTCGAATTAGGGAGATTGGTCAAGATCGTCGTTGATCCAGATACAGCAGAGAGTGGCTGGTTGAATAATAAATTGAAGGAACGGCTCAGGTAGAAGTTGGTCATAATGTTGAGGCGGCCTTTCAACAAACCGAGATCAAGACCGGCGTTGTATTGCGAGGTTGTTTCCCAGCTCAATTTTGGATCGAGTAGATTGCCAGCCGTATAAGAGGTCTCTACTTTATCGCCAAGGATCACACCTGCTGGTGAGTTGATCACGGATATCGCATTGTAATCACCAATATTATTATTTCCACTACGTCCCCAGCTCGCTCTTAGTTTGACTGTCGATTGTTGCCCTAACCAATCCGTATAAAATTCCTCCTTGGACAGAGTCCAACCACCTGAAACCGATGGAAAAGTTCCCCATTTACTGTTCGGTCCAAAGCGCGACGAACCGTCTGTACGAATGGATGCCGAAAGGAAATATTTCGAATCGAAACTGTAGTTTACGCGGCTAAAATAAGACTGGAGCGTGGTGATGCGTTTGAACGTATCGTCTTTTAGCAATTGGAAATTAGAAGGATCAGCACCCTTGTCGGTAATTTCACCTATGGCATTATTATTAAAACCGTTGGCTCTCACACCTTGATAATCGTAATCTGTTCGTTGAGCCGAATAACCTAATAATGCGGATACCTGGTGTTTACCACCAAAGGTTTTGTTGTAGTTTAACGTTGTTTCCAGCAATTTGTCCAATTCACTTTTTGTCTTGGCATCTGCATAGGCCGCAGAAATTGCCTGCGGTGAAAACGGTTTGTTGTTTCCATCGGATATACTTGTCGGACGGAAATAATCATACTTCTCGTCATAAGTAGACAGTCCACCGTTTACTTTGAGATTTAGGCCATCGATAATGGAAAAATCAGCAAAAGCATTGTATAAACCCCGCTTTCCACGACGGTTATTTTTAATCTCAGTGACATAAGCCAATGGATTTTCTGGATTCTGTATACCATAATTATTGGCAGAAAGATCGGCCATCAGATATTTAGCATAAGTCCCATCTTCATTATAAACAGGCAACGTCGGCAGATAGATCAAAGCCGCCATGGATGGACTTCTATCGTAACGTCCGGTAGTTACCTCATTATTGTCGTTATACGTAAAGGACACATTAGCGCCAACGGTCAGTCTTTTACTCACTTTGCTATCGATATTGGCCCGGAAATTAAAGACTTTCTGATCCGTACCAAGCATGATACCCTGCTGATTCTGATAAGATCCACTTAGGAAATAGCGATTTTTTTCGTTACCGCCATATGTAGAGAGATTATGACGTTGGAAAGGGGCATTACGGTATAGCGCATCCTGCCAATCCGTATCGTATTTCGCTTTTTTTGCTGTACCAGATGCAAAGTCATAGTAATCTTCAGGAATACTTACTGAGCCGGCATTTCCAACATTGGCGATACGTGTTTTATTATCATCAAAGCGCCTACTGTCGCTCCAGGCGATCCCTTTCGTGGCCAACAGGTCTCTATAGGAATTGTTACGACCATCAATCAGCAGATCAATAAACTGTTCTGAATTTAGAACATCAATTTTCTTGGAAAGCTGACCAAAGCCACCCAATACTTCGTAGTCTACATTACTTTTACCTTCCTTGCCACGCTTGGTTGTGATCAATACAACACCGCCGGCGCCACGCGAGCCATAGATGGCTGCAGAAGCAGCATCCTTTAGCACATCGATAGATTCAATATCATTGGGGTTGATATTCAAATTGTTTCCTGCAGGATAGCCATCAATAACGTACAGTGGATCCGAACCAGCGTTGATCGATCCCATACCGCGGACACGCATTTTGGTGCCATCGTATGGGGCACCACTTGTCTGCATGACTTGTACACCTGCTACCTTACCAACCAACGCCTGGGATAACTTTGGTGCGCTCAAATTGAGTTCCTCGGCCTTAACGCTAGCGATCGCGCCAGTAACATCCGACTTTCTGATTCGCTGATATCCGATAGAGATGGTCACCTCTTCCAGTGTGTTTTCATCGGTCTGTAGAGAAAATATCTGCCCATTGAACTGGGAGACAGCCTGTACGAGCTTGCTATACCCAATAAAGGAAATACTTAGGTTGTCGCCCATTTCGGCTTCGATCTGAAAATTTCCTTTTTCGTTAGACTGAACAGATTTTTTACTTTTCAAATTTTGGACGGTTGCTCCAGCGACAGCACGTCCTTGGGCGTCGACGACACGACCTTTGACGATTCCCTGTACATGCGTAAATTGCGATGAGGTTAGTGTGAGTGGTTTGGCTTGAACAGCTGGTGAGCTTGCTGCGATAGCACATAACAACCAAAAGACATTGTCGGCTTTAAATTTCATAAGTAGCGCATTTGATTTATGGGTACAAGATTACAAATGCTATATGAAGGCAGGGTCAATAAAACATTAACAGTTTTTAACTAAACCGGGTTAGCAAACTACGAAAGCTTAACAAAAGGATAACAATACACCTAAGATTTATTCCTAAGCTTCCTGCTAACAAAACTATAAATCCATAAAATCAGAAGATATAAAGCAGCCGCAAAAAGAATATTGCCGATCAGTTTTAGAGATTCAAATTCTTGATAGCCGATTTGCTCCTTTAGATCGAGGCTATAGCCGCTTCCCTCCCTATAGAATATCCATGGAAACCCTACTGTTAAATCGCCATCGACATCCAGTTCATTTTGATAGAAACAAACTGTCATAATAGCAAAAACACCAATAGTACCAACAAGCACTTTGAATAATGCTGGTACTATTGATGTTTTATGTTGTTCAGGTTTTGCGTGCATGATTAAATATAGCAATTCATTTTGATTGCATGTTATAATCACTGTAGGTACCTTGGCATTGACTAGCTCGTTCTACACATTTTGATCGTCGTATTTTACAAGGTTGATCAAACTTAACATAGCGTTATACTATATCCTTACCCTCATCTCCTTTCATGATAAGATGGATGCGGTCCTCTAAAACTCTTTTATGCCAAGCATCCAATAGCGATCTTGTTTTTCCGACAAGGTCTCCCCCCTCATTCGTCTCCATCATTTTCACCCACTCTTCTGCAAATTCCCCATATTCAACGATACTATTTTCGGACTGCGTATATTGGATCAAATATTCCATCGCAAATACATTAGCCCAACGGTCGGGGTGTATCGGATCACACATATACTCAGCAATGTCAATTTTATCAATAAATTCCTGTACAACTTCTTCCGGTGTAAAATTGAACAGGTCGCAAAATTGTTTAAATGCTGGCGTTAATTTAATATTTTCTAATGTTTTCATATTTATTCATTTAAAAAGTCATTAAGGGCTTCATCCATATCGTACCTGTCTAACCACTTTGATGCAAGTCCACCTTTATAAAAGGACAAGTAGCTTTCCACAATTCATTTATAACTCAAACTCTTCATCCTTAGATTCCAAAATACGATCGAGCCAGGCCTCATACAGCGCTATTCTTTTATCGAGGTCGCGATAAAAAAAATAGCGTTTATTGAGTTCCTGTAAATCCATAATAAATCGTTTAAAAAAAGGCGTATGGCGATATTCCCAATCAATAAGATCTCCATAACCATCATGGACACGATGAATAAGTCCCAAAACTGGATTATAGGTAGCTTTATCCAGGTGCATTGTTGCTAAAAAGTCGGGTGTAGATACCTGTTGCATCATGGTGTTGATATAATGCGCTGGATGAACACCATTTATCAGGCAAGTCAGCAGAAAATCCTTACTCAATTTAAAGGATATGTTTTCGTTTAAATAGATGCGGTCTTTAAGCCGCACTTTTGTAGCAAAAAGGTCATAGATCTGTGCAGTGATTATACGGCCTTTATTTCTGCGCTCGCCCGTGCTATAATTTCTATTGATAGCCAATTTTACCTGACGTCGCAATAATTTCACCACCATTTCCTTTTCGTTCTTTTCGAATTCAATTTTTAAAGGATTATCGCCTTTAGGAATTTTATCGTTGACATAACGTACGGCTCTAGTGGCAATATTGTAGCTTGACTTATCTGTAAAATTTTGATCTATAAAAGAGTAATGATCTAGAAACAATTGAATAAAAGCTGGTGCAGCGATGCCAAAAAGCTCGCATATTAACCGAAAATTTCGCGGTACCTCTAAAGGTACTCCAGTAATATCTTCCATATTTTTTTTATTTATGTTCAATATAGCGGAAGCCAAAACTTTTGGCTTTAGTTTTCCGCAGCGGTGCGCTTCCCTTCTTTCCTACCAACACCCCTAGTTCCCGCATCAAGCTTTTCATGCGGATATTTTCTTCCAGGTATTTTTCCGTATAGCGCCAAAGTTCAAGCGGCGTTCTGTATTTCTTAAAATAATCTTTTTGGATAAGCTTATCCAAAAGGAGTTCCACGGCCATGCAATCGCTTGTATACTGTTCAACTTGTGCTGGATCTTCGGGCCTGATTTCTTCCATTAACTGGAAAAAAGTTATGGTTTCTACGGCATTGATAAAATATTCCATTTGGTAGTGGCGGATACCTTTTTCTTCCCAAATCGAGAACTCAAACTGATAGCTGATTTTATTATCAAATTTACTGATATCTACTTTCCTACGGTTGAAAACCCAATTCAGGTGGACCATAACTTCAAGATTTCCGGCCGGTATTTTGAGTTCTTCCATTTCCTTAACGTAGGTTTCCTTTTGTCCCATTAAGAAAGCCATTTCTTCACGAGTAAATCCGAAGCTGATCCGATTTAATATCAGGAGATAAATAATCCCCGCATAGTACATAGAAAATTCTGCACGAAATCTTTCTCTTCCAGTATCATTAATTAAATGTTGCATGCTCCTCCTTTCGATTTCTCACGACCAATCCATTTTGCTGGATGAGTCCATATCGCACATTCCAGCCCTTTTCTATCCTCCGTTTTAGATAGGTGCACCATAGTTGAAAATCGTGCGAATACATCACTCCCCCATAAGATATTTTTGGTGCAACTACTTTTTTGATCATCATAGTGTACAATTGGTTATTCAAATAATTTGAGTAGCTCTTCCTTACTGATCGATTTCATCAGGTTCGTTTCATCTAAAATGAGTCCTTCGGATATTCGTTTTTTACTTTCCTGAAGTGCTAAGATGTATTCCTCAACGGAATCCCGACACACAATCTTGTAAGCCATGACATGCTTGTCCTGACCAATGCGGTAACACCGATCGATTGCCTGTGCTTCGGCAGCGGGATTCCACCAAGGGTCCAAAATATAGACATAATCAGCCGCGGTCAGATTCAGGCCCGTTCCGCCGGCTTTGAGACTGATTAAAAACACACGGCATTCGTCCTCGTCCTGAAATCTTTCGACTGCATTTTGTCGCTGCTCCTGATTCATTCTGCCATCAAGGTAGGTATATGCTATTCCTTTCGCTTCGATGCGCTGAGCCACAAGTTTAAGCATGGAAGTATACGACGAAAAGATTAGAATCTTATGAGTTGGAGCCACTTCATCCATGATCTCGTCAATAAAATCCAGTTTTATAGATTCTTGCCCGAAGCCACCATCTTTCATCAAAACGGGCGAATTGCAAAGCTGTCGTAACTTTTGCAAAGCCTCGATGGCCAAAAATTTGGTTTTTGTGGCATTTGCACTATTCAGATTACTCTCTATCTCCCCCTTAAATATTTTCCTGACCTTATCGTATATCTTTCTTTGCTCCGGAAGCATATCCATATAAAGAATTGTTTCGGTCTTTTCAGGAAGATCTAAAGCAACCTGTTTTTTTGTCCGTCGGAGAATAAAGGGCTGAATCATCTTTTGGAGGCTACAGGTGGTCTCTTGAACCATATCCGTTCCTTTAGCACCTTTATATGCCCGATTAAAATTCCGATAATCTCCAAAGAAACCAGGATTGACCAATGACATTTGAGCATAAATATCTTGTATTCCGTTTTCAATTGGGGTTCCGGTCATTGCAATGCGATAATCAGCCTGAACCATTGACAGCACCTCAAAACGCTTCGAATTACGGTTTTTAACAGCTTGGGATTCGTCCATAATAAGATAGCTAAATTCCAAACTTGTTAAATATTCCGCATCCGTTAACATCGTTCCATACGTCGTAAGAATCACTGTGCCTTGCGAATCAAAAATAAAGCCTTCCCGCAGCTTCCCATGATAGACTTTCATTTGTCGATGAGGAGCGAATTTGTTGTATTCATTTGCCCAATTAAACAACAGGGAATTCGGGACTACTACTAATGCAGATTTCGCCAGAGCGTGCTGTTGATAATAATATTCCAGCAATGTTATAATTTGCAGCGTTTTCCCCAAACCCATATCATCGGCCAGAAGACCTCCCCAATGAAATTCATTTAAAAAGGCGAGCCAGCTGAAGCCTACCTGTTGATAAGGACGTAACTGTGCTTTTAAGCCTTTGGGCGGCTCCAAAAGAGGAATCTCTTCCAATGCAGCGAGTTTCTCACGACGTTCTCGAATACTATCTTGGATAATCTTTTTATCTATTCTATCCAAGGTCCTCTGCATAGACACAAGTTGAATTGTATTTAAGACCAAACAATCTTCTTCCCTCCTTGCTCCTAAAAAAAGTGGTTTAAAGATTTCTCGATCTGCGCGGCGAATAATACCAAAATCTCCTTCACCAACGCTAAAAACGCGATCTGTTCCCATGATCAAATCCTCAAATTCATCCATTGAAACTGGATATCGTCCAAATTTTGGCCCGAGTAGAATCGAACAATGATTATTGTCAAGACGAATGTTACGCACATGACAATTTAGAGGAAACGGATAATATGCAGTACCGCGCTGAAGATTTTCAATTTCAACAATAATATCATTGGTAGCACAGCTATCCATGAAATCATACAACCAAGTTGTATAGTCAATTTCTTTTATAGGTATCAACCAATTGTTTTGTAATTTGGTGTCTTTCAATAGCGAATGTTGTCCTTTAAAAAATTCCTGAAGACTCCGTTCTGTAACCTTATCCCGTTCAAAATATGCCAATTGATGCGGCTTCTCCTGTACGATCAGATTGCTATTGGAGTTGAGCAAATACCGCCCCTCTTTCTCGTATTCGACAAAAGCCGCAACACGAAGAAATTGATCAATTACAGAAATAGTAGCGATCTTTTTAAACGGTTTGAAGACTTGAGGAATGGCCCTATTTTCGTCTAGCCTATTCAATATGACGAGTTCCGCAATTTTTGATAGGGGTATGAGATAATCGTTCAAGAAGGCCTGAAAATGCTCTTTAAAAACAGTCAATTTATAGTTACACCGTCGGAATTTCTGCAATACATCAGCCTGCGTCAGATTATCAATAAATACAATTCCCTCATTGGATACTTTCAAAAAAAAACAATTTTCCTCCCCTAAAAACTCAGGACAATCGATGAGCTGATGGTTGTAATAAAGGCAAATTCGCATTATCAAATAACGATCCAGATCATTAATTTCCACTTTGAGTTCCAAGTTTCTTTGCGCTTTTATTACTGCTGCGTTCTCCAGCCTGCGTGAATTTTTTAAATTAAGCTGATGGGCATAACGATAGCGTTTAAATGTTTCTACGAAGTGTAATTTAATAGGGAACGGAGGATTCTCCAATAAGTCACGCCAGACCTGCATGATTTCCCATTGTTTCCGCTGGAAGTAATTAACATCTTCGTGGATCAGATCCTTTCTTTCTTCTCGAAGCATTTTATCTTCTCGTAAGATAGCTGCAAATCGCCGGCTGAATAATTCCAGGTATTGATCATAAGAATTTAAAGACATCTTTAAGTTACTTTCATCCAATAGATAAGAATGCGAAAAGGAACGAGCGTGTTTAAATTTGTAATGAAAAGGAAAAAAGACAGGCAGATCAAAAGCAGAAAAATTCGTCGTAACGAAGAAGTATACTTCATCTTTAAGTTGTAGATCAAGATATCCCTCCAAGTTTCTTTCCGGCAATCGAAATCCACGATCATAATCATCAGCATATAATCGATAAAATCGCCCATATTCGTCATTCGTTGCCGCAGTTACATTCGTGTAAGAATAGTACTCACACACCGTAAATGGAACTATCTTTTTCTTCCATTCGGGCAACTTATTAATTTCATCCTGATATAAACCTTTTAAATAATTGGGATAATCAGGGTGTAATTTATTCAATAACAACGTTGCTTCGTGTCTACAAAGTCCCGTGACATCTTCGCTACAAGAACAGTTAATACTGAGCTGATCCGCTGTCAGCTCAATAGCAACAGTAATACCCGAGAACGCTTTTGCCTGAAGTTCATATTTCGGTGGATAAGGACGTACCTGAATAACAATATCTTTTCGGTTTATAAATGAAATTTCATCAGCAGCATAATATTTTTTCAGGTAGTCCGGAGTCATTCTCCCTATACATCCATCTTCCCAAAAAATTGTTAGTGGTACACTGGAATTCCTTTTTGGAAGTATCTTATCTATTGCACGAATCTTGGCATCCGTAGCAATCAAATTTTGGTCAATTCCCATCATATCCTTTCGTTTATTTTATCTGCGATTTTAATTCCATATACTTCATGCTTTGATCGCACAAATCGACAAAGAAATCCTTAATTTCTTTCGCTTTCGATCTGAAGTATTCGATATCAAGTTGGGCCAGTTCCGGAGGAAGCTCATAGACCCTTCCTTTCATCTGTTTTAATAACTCCTCGTTCAAGCGTTTATCCAAATCGTCTTTTGGCCTAAAAAATTCCTTGACTTTTTTATCACAGATGCAAGTCCAATCCACCAGATCCGCCATAGTTACGTACATCGGTGCATAACCGATGCGTAGATAGAGATAACTGTAAAGGCCGATAGAAGTCAGCTGATTTAAAAATAACACAGCCAATTGCGGACTCGAAAGATTATCAAAAGCAAAAACATCAGTAAGATCTTGCATGAGTTTTGAATTTCGAGTCCATGAAATCGACGTCTTAGATATCATACTCTGCCAATCGACAGGCACAACCGAATAAGTTGGTTTATAACGCGGATGCCGGTAGAGAACAACAGATTCATTCCATATGGTATGGGAAAACCGGCTACCTTGGCTTAATTTTGTCTCCAAGAAGTCCGTATTCAAAAAAGCTACAACTGCAGTAACTTGACCGTAAGCGACCTTTCGAAAATGACAATGCCCCAATTTCTTTTTTATCACAACAAGGTAGATCTCGGCGTTTCCATTGTCCTGCTGTGGAAAATCAAACAGCCCTTTTCCATGGGCATCGCTGACATAATAATTGAGCAACATGATTTGCTCGGGATTATTTTCCTGACGGATCTGATGCAACACCTCCTGTACATCGCCCTGATAACGAGATGGCCAGGGGAAACTATGAAAATCTGCACCAACATTGACTTGCTCCTGTTCCTTCTTTTTGGCCAAATTGCTCTTTTCCAGTGCTGCTTGAGCAGTGGACTGTACTTTCACAAGTGCATCGTATTCGGCCTGTAAGGCTTCCATAAAGTAGCGGAACAACTTTTCTATCGCAGCCTGTAATACGATACAATGATCATATAGTTGCGAAGCATCGACGGCAGAAATATCCAGATCTCTGTTTTGATTAACAGCATTAAAAGAATTATCCAGTAATGCAAAACGCATCTTATCTTCGTCTGTCTCTCCCATAAAGGCAGATTTGAACATCGGGAAATGCGTATGCAGATTCCGAATCCGACTGTCAAGACTATGTACGTTATTGCATTTGCCCTCTACCATCACCTGAAGCAGCTTTAAATGACTTTCCAAACTTTGATGAACCATAAATAAAGCGCGCGGATAATTGGCTATTTCTGCAAATGTTTGTGCTCCGTGTAAACACTCCGCGGATACAGCAATCGCCTTTTCATAATACTTTTCAGAGAGATCCAATATGCCACGTATTTCCTTTCCTTTACTCATGAGTGAACTACTTCGCGCACAACTAAAAATCTCATGCTGAGGCAAGATCGCATAACAATAAAATAAGCTTCCGAGCTTTATTTTATTCTTCAATTCTGGCGCAAAAATCAATTCAAATGAAATGTCCTCCTGATCTATCAAGCACAACTCCACAATCGGTTTTAGCACTTTGTGTGAAAGCCCACTCACGGGTTTAAGCGTTAAAACTAAATGATGGCATTCCTTATCGAGAAATTGATATTTAACGAAAAAGGCACGATCGAGATCCATACGCTGGGAAAGCCTATCAATAATTAATCGGCTATTAATTTCCATACTAAATGATTTAAGGTTAAAAAATTAACGCAATAAAACCGCCCAACAGATCAAACTGTTACAGATCATTATTGCAAATAATCAATACTTAATTTGTAAAAAAGATAGTATAACATCCAAGGAGACTACATAGGGTTCAACACGTTTTAATATATAGACGTTCGCCCCTTGGCTTTTTAGGAAATACCAGCACCACAAATAAAAATGTATCGAAACTTTCATTTCTTGAAAGAGTGATGAGCTACTGCTGGTAATTTGATAGCTAAACACCTTGTAATCCTATCGTAGGGAAAACAATAACAACACAAATATATAGTTAATATATACAAATATATAAATTAACAGTTTTATAACAAAATATTTTTTTGAAATAACTTGGAAAACTTTACACCAACCCTGTAAATACAAATGCTAATAAAGCCCCTGAATTCACGAATTACAACGAGCAAGAGGCGAATTGTAAACAACCGATAGGTTACTTATATACTCTGTTATCTTTAGCAGAATAGATCTTTAGTAAGTGTCCTCTTTTTCTGCAAGGAACAGGTCAGTCCTTTATCTGAAGATAACCTTGGCACCAAGTATTGGCACCAGACCAACAAAAGACAAGTTATATTGGTTCCAGTTACAAAGAATTAACAAAAGCACCGAAAGCTTTATGCATGGGCTTAAGAAAGTATGAGTTCGTACCGTACAGATCTACCATGTCCTAATTGTTCAACTATCCCGAGTTCTTGCAACCTTTGCAGATCCCTAGTCGCAGTAGCTTTTGAGGTCCTCGTAATAGACATATATTTTTTTGCAGTCATCCCGCCAATAAAACCTTCAAGTCCCTGATCGAGCATCCGATTGATAACCTTCATTTGCCGATCGTTCAATAGATCACGATTTCTATCAAAAAATTTCGCTTTTTTTACAGTAAACTCAATAAGCTCTCTAGTTTCCTTTTGTGCCTCAAAAATTACTTTGGTAAAGTAGCTAATCCACCCTGTAATATCTAAACTAGCTTGTGCAATTTTTAAATTATCGTAATAAGTTTGTTTGTTTTTCTCAATAGTTTTTGATATCGACAACAGGACTGGAGACTTTAATGTATGCGACAGCGTATATTCGGCCAATGCTCTTCCAATTCGACCATTGCCATCCTCAAAAGGATGAATTGACTCAAAGTAAAGATGAATAATGGCCGTCTTGACCAATGCTGCAATGATATACTCTGACTCCTTAACTTCGTATGATTTAAACCAGTCTATCATTTGCTCCATTTCTTTTGGAACGACAGCAGACGGGGGAGCTTCATAATGAACAGTTTCTTTACCATATGAACCTGAAATTATCTGCATAGGCTCCTCGCCCGTACGCCATTTTCCAGCGTTGATTCGAGGAAATCCCGCCATTAATATAGCATGCCACCTCATTATAACTTCGACTGTCAGTTCAATACCGGCACTATCTCTTATGGTTGTCATTAATTCGGCGACCCCTTCAACTCTCCGATCACGAACAACGACATCACCTTGGATACCGAGATTTTTCTTAATTGAAGACATTACATCTTCACGGCTCATATACTCCCCCTCAATTTCCGAGGTCTTCATAGCTTCAGATATAAGCACCTCTACAAATGCTTGCTGTTTTAGCTCTGAATTCAGTCCTGTTAACAAACCGTTTACTGCTCCTATTTCTTGCGCAAATGCAATCGCTATGGATTGAACCTCTTCAATCCTATAGAAGAAATTAGGCCAGTCTTTATATTGCCAGTTATACATATTGAGCCGATTTAAAAATATAATCGGCTCAAATATAAGCAAAATTTGAGCCGATTAACCAAATTAATCGGCTCAAAGGAAAAATCATATTCATTATCTAGCGCTCTTAACAATATATTTACAGATTCAATAAAGCAAAATTACTTTCCTTTTAAATCTTCAAGATAATCACTGAAATAGGCTATTTTTCCAACGATTGCCTTCCATTACTTTAGCTTCCAAACCCAAAAGGCCTATGGAATTCAAGTACAAAGATTGGGATATAAACCCCGATTTCGAACATATTGAAACCTTAGATGGTAAACGACAAATCTTTGCATTACAGGACCATAAAGATGGTCGCTATACCTTATACAACAACAAGACAAAACAACGAATCGGCAACAAAAGCTACATGACCATCAATCCCAACGGGTGGGTACAACATAAAAATGAGCGCAATCGGGACGACGGCTATTTTATTGACATTGCTACGGGCAAGGAATATAAAGAATAAAAATATACCGCTCAATCTCAGCAAAAATTACCAAGATCAATTTATACCAGACAACATATATGCTTTAAGATTTATTAACCTTAAAGGAATACTGAGTTAGTAGCTTTGTGCAACTAAAACTGATCTTGTGAGCGAATTACTGATAGCATCATTGAAGCAGGGCGATCACTTTGCCATGGAACAGATTTTTAATTTGTACTGGGAAGCCATATTTGATGCCGCTTTTAAGAAAATAGGTGACGAAAATGTCGCGCAGGACATCACTCAGGAAATTTTTATCTCCTTGTGGGAAAATCGTGAACAAGTCATCATATCTGGCGGTTTGGCAGCCTATCTCCATGGTGCAGTAAAATTTAAAGTCATCAACCATTTTCGGAGTACGACGGTTAAAGATGGTCATAAAGCCGAACTAGCATCTTTAATGAACCAGCAATATGCAGATTCAGCCGATGACCTGCTGATCCTTAAAGATGCACAGCAAAAAGTTGAAGAAGCTTTAACGCAACTTCCCGAACGTATGCGATTGGTCGTCACCATGCGCCGAAAGCAAGAAAAATCGATTAAAGAAATTGCCAGCGAGCTGAATGTCTCCGTACAAACTGTTAAAAACCAGCTTACCTCAGCGATGAAACTGCTCAAAAAAAGTCTTTCTTAACTAGCCTTTCGACCTTTTTTATTAGTTAACAATAAATTCATATACTCCTAACATTTTCAGCTAGTACCATCTCGCATTTGAAGTGACATGTATTCAAATGACAGAAGAAAAAGCAAAGCAATTACTGCAAAGGTATTTAAATGGAGAGGCTACCGCCGCTGAAATCAAACAAGTTGAAGATTGGTATGCTCAACTGGATAATACTGACAAAAAAATCCCGCAGGAACGCAAAACCGCACTGCGTCAGCAATTGCTGAGCAACATCCAATCAGCCACTTCAGAAAATAAAAGTAAACGGCTTTCGCTGCGCTATTCTTCCCTTTTCAAAATTGCAGCTACTATTTTAATGATTGTTTCGGCAGGACTCGTTTATTGGACAGTGAACAATCAACCTATCGCAGCGTCTACACAGCTCGTCACGACAACCCTTGCAGATGAACATAAAAAGATTGTATTGGCAGATGGTTCGATAATTATCCTGGAACCCTCTTCAAAAATCAGCTATCCAAGTAAATTCGAGGGAAATATCCGTGAAATAGCACTCACTGAAGGGGAAGCCTTCTTTGATATTGCCCACGACGAGCATCGCCCATTTCAGGTACAGCTTGCATCCAAGCTAGCGGTTAAAGTATTGGGAACCTCTTTTCGGATAAAAGCCTATCAGGCTTCCGACCAAGTCGAAGTCACCGTTGCTACAGGTAAGGTTGCTGTACAGCAACAAGATAAGATCTTGGGTATATTAACCAAAAACCAAAGTCTACGGTACAGCAAAGAAACCGCACAATCTTCGCGTAGCGTAGTAGAAAAAAATACAGCTGTCGCCATTGCGTTTGATGGAACACCACTTAAGGAGGTCGTAAAAAGACTGGAATATATCTACAACATCGAAATTATCTTAAAAGACACATCGCTTTCCGCGCTAAAAACAACAGCCACATTTAATAGCACACAAGATCCGGCAGAAATACTGGATATCATCTGTAGTCTACACCACATTAAATACAGTACGATAGAGCAAGATAAAATATTTAAAGTCTACAAATAATGTCTAAAAATTTACCTAAAACATCTTAGTCACCATGCGTAATTCATTACCCAATTATCACAAAAAAATGAAAACACCTGCATTCAAGAGAGCATTCTCTTTTTATCGGATCATGAAGTATCCCTGCATCGCATTTTCGATTACTTCAGTATTCTGCAGTTCATTGATGGCCTCCCCAAGCCTGGCTCAACGTTTGGACAAAAGCAGCGTAAACATCAACATAAGCAAGGGCGAGAAACTCGATGTGATCCTTCACAAAATCGAAAGTCTTTCGGGTCTTCATTTTGTTTACAACCCTGATCTATTGCAAGAACGGAATACAGTCTTAAGCGGCAGTTTTAAAACTGAACCCGTTCGTTCTCTCCTGAATAAACTTGGAATCAGTGCGGTAGAAAAAGAGGACTATGTGATCCTGAACACGCAAGGAAACATCAAAGCAGATCGGATCGTCACAGGTTTTGTAAGAGATACACTGGGAGCTGCCATAGCAGGTGTATCAGTAAAAGTAGTAGGTACGCAGACTGGAACCACAACAGATGCAAAAGGAGCATTTCGAATCGAAGCAGGACCGCAAGCCGTACTTTCCTTTTCGATGGTAGGATTCCATTCTAAAGATGTTTCTGTTGCTGAAAATGAAGTTATAAATGTAACGCTAAGCGAAGAACGTTCCACCTTATCCGAAGTTGTTGTCGTAGGGTATGGAACGCAGAAAAAAGAAACATTAACTGGAGCAGTGAGCCTAGTATCACTTGATAAATTATCGTCTAGATCTGTCAACAGTGTTGGCGAAGTATTGGCCGGTAAATCACCAGGTGTTATTGTTACGAATGAAGGTGGTGACCCAACTTCAACGCCACGTATCAATATCAGAGGCGCCGGTGGTATCAATGGCGAGAGTGTACTCTACGTTATTGACGGTTCAATTTTCCTAGGCACCCCACAGCTCAATCCGAACGATATCGAATCTATTTCGGTCCTTAAAGATGCATCGGCAGCAATCTATGGTGCCAGAGCTTCTGGTGGTGTGGTATTGATCACCACTAAAAAAGGAAAAAAAGGACAGATGCAAATTAGCGTTGATGCCAAGTTAGGGCAACAAAGTGCTTGGCGAAAATTACAACCGCTAAATGCCGAACAACGGGCACAAGTAGCTGCAACAGCTGCTAAAAATGGTGGAACGACCATCCTTCCTGCTTTTGATCCAACGAAATACCCAGAGGGTCTAGTGACCAAAACAAACTGGATGGATGAAGTTTTTAGAAATGCTACACTACAGGATTACAATGCTGCAATTAATGGCGGTAGCGAAAAGTCTAACTTTTACCTGAGTTTTAATTACCGCAACGCCGAAGGTATCGTATTGAATACCAAAACCAAGCGCTATAATTTCCGTATAAATTCAGAACATCAACTTACCCCTTGGTTGAAAGTTGGTGAAAACTTATCCTATAGCAGTACCAATGGAAATGGTGCCAATACCAGCAGTGACTATACAGGAGCCCTACTTTCTGCCATTTATTATCCAACTAATGGAACCCCTTACAATGCAGATGGAAGCTTTGCTGGTCTACCGGGTCCATTCCCTGGCGATTACGGTGATATCATTAATCCTGTTGCCGAACTGATGCGCATCGACATCAACAATCCGGTCAATGTCCTTGTTGTCAATCCTTATGCTAGCATCCAATTGGCAAAAGGCTTAACATTCAGATCTAATTTAAGTATTACTAAATCGAATGCTCGATTTAAAAGCTTTACACCAAGACGTCCTGAAATAGGTAAACCGGTTTTGAGCAATAGTCTAGTTGAACGAGCTGATGATGCAAATGATATCCTTGCAGAACAAGTTTTAAATTACAAAACTTCTTTCGACAAGCATCAACTTGACCTAACCGGTGGTTATACCTTTCAAAAAACAAAGAACACCTATCTGTATACTTCCGGAGCAGGTTTTGACGATGAGTCCAAACAATACCGTTATTTAACAAATGCGAATACCATTCAACCTTCGGAAAGTGGCTATGCTTCAACAGCAATATCATCGCTATTCTTAAGAGCAAACTACAGTTATAACGACAAGTATTTACTATCGTTAATTGGTAGACGAGATGGTTCATCCATGTTGACAAAAGAAAATAGATTTAAAAACTACGCTTCTGCTTCAGCAGGATGGGTAATAAGTAAAGAAGAGTTTTTAAAATCAGTAACCTGGTTAGATCAATTAAAATTACGCGGTAGCTATGGTATTTTAGGTAATCTCGGTAGTTTATCAGCTGCAGCTGTTAACCCGCTACTAGCATCGACACAAAGTTATTTCGGCCAAACACCGACCTTACAAAAAGGATACGTACAAACGATTTTGGCCAACAAGAACCTCACTTGGGCAGAAAGTAAACAGACCAATATAGGTGTAGATTTGGGAATTTTCAACCATTTTAACTTAGTCGCCGATTACTTTATTAAGGAAACAAATAAAATGATCCTGACCAGATCACTACCAGGTACAGCAGGTTTAAATAGTCAAACGATCAACGCGGGTTTAGTCAAAGACAGAGGAATTGAGTTGGGATTAACGTACAATAGTTCAAAAAATTCCGACTTTACTTATTCCATCAACGCAACCTTAACCAAATTGAACAATAAAGTTAAAGAATTGGATGCGGGTTTATCAACAATAGCGGTGCCTACAAATTTCAGGAATGAATTGGCTCCGCTCTCTATTACTGTTGGTCAACCGCTCTACAGCTACTATGTGCTCAAAACAGATGGTATCTTCCAGAGCCAGGCCGAAGCTGATAATTACAAAAATGCCAATGGACAAAAAATTCAGCCGAATGCAAAAGCAGGAGATTTCAAATTTGTAGACATCGATGGCAATGGTTCAATCGGTTCTGAAGATCGTTATTTTGCGGGCAGTGCATACCCTGATTTCTCCTATGGATTGAGCTTTAATGCAAATTATAAGGATTTTGATTTCAATATTTTTGCTCAGGGTGTTCAAGGCAATAAGCTTTTCAACGCTATTAAAAGAACAACATATAGTGCAAGCGGACCTTCTTACAATAAGTTAACGGGCATTTTGGACGCCTGGTCTCCAGAAAATCCAAATGGTAAAGTGCCCATCATTTCCACTTCAGATGCAAATGGCAATTTTAATGCGTCCGATTTTTACATCGAAAATGGTTCTTACCTCCGCATTCGTAACGTCACATTAGGCTATACCCTCCCAAAATCAATTGCGAATAAATTTAAGATGGGCACAGTGCGGATATACGCAACGGCCAATAACTTATTCACCATTACGAAATATACAGGTTTCGACCCCGAGATTGGAATGGATAACAATGGTCTTGACGTGGGACGTTACCCACAAGCCAGAAGCTTTATTGTTGGTTTAAATGTCAATTTTTAATCTTAAAAAAATGCCGATGATATATATTCATCAGCCATTAAAAAAATAAAACGATGAAAACAAATGTAAAATACCTTGCAATAGCAGCAGTAGCGCTTTTTGCATCGTGCAATAAACAGTTAGATATAACACCAGAGGGCTCTCCCTCGGCACAGAATTTCTGGAAAACGGAACAAGACGCGATCAAAGCAGAAGCCGGGATGTACGAAAAGTATAATGAAGAGGATTATTACGGTCGTGGGATGTTTTGGTTTATTAATGCCAGTGACGACATGGTGACGGGACGTAACAAGCCCGAAGCCGACAATATCAAAAACTTCAACCGCAATTACATCGGCGGTGGTTATACCGAATCGCAATGGAGCATGCGTTATGCGATTATAAAAAGGGCCAATGATATTATTATCCATGTTCCCAATATCAGCATGGATGAAGCGCGAAAAAAACAGATCATTGGCGATGCCTATTTCAATGCAGGTCTGGTTTATTTTCAATTAGCGGCAAACTATGGTAACGACAAGGCAGGTGTGCCTATTGTTACTCCTGAAACAGATGCTTCCGTTCCGGTAGCCAGAGCCAACAACGTTAACGAAAACTACGATTACATCATTTCACTGTTATTAAAAGCGGCCGACAACCTTCCTTATTTTTCGGAAATGAAGGATACCGATTACGGTAAAGCGCACAAGACAGCAGCATGGGCCTATTTATCAAAAGTATATCTGTACAAAAAGGATTATACCAATGCGGCCAAATATGCAGATATGGTGATCAATTCGGGCAAACATGAATTATTGACCAATTTTGTGGATGTGTTTAAAGCTGCCAACAACTGGTCCAAAGAATATATCTGGTCGGTGGTCTGTACGCCAAATGGTGGTGGTACTGGCTGGGGAAGCAAACTTCCCGGTGTGATGTTGACCAATAAAGCCTGGGGAATCTACAATGGCTGGGGCTACTATCTGCCGACAAAAGAACTTTACGATTCTTTTGAAACTGGGGACTTGCGTCGTGAAGCAACCATCTTAAAACCGGGCGACAAATTCCAGTTTTTTGGCGCAGAACGTACATTTACAAAAGATGGTGGAGCGACTTCAAACTATCAGTTTAAAAAGTATATGGAACCATTTTCATACGCCAACCCGATTCCTACACACGTCAATCCAAATGGCGACAACGGAACAACAGATCTCAATGTACCATTGATGCGTTATGCCGAAGTATTATTGATTAAAGCTGAGGCAGCCATTAATTTAAATGGTGCTGGGGCCGGTGATACTGAATTAAATAAAATCCGTAAAAGAGCGGGCTTGTTGGCAAAAAGCGGAATGGGTCTTACGGATCTAAAACGCGAACGCCGCAATGAGCTTGCGGGGGAATGGGCAGACCGTCACCGTGATTTGGTCAGATGGGGTGATGCGCAAGCGACCTATGCCAAACCTTTACACGATTTCGATGGTGCTGTCATTTGGCCGGCTAGAAATTTCAATCCGCAAGTACATGATGTTTGGGCTGTTCCACAACGCGAGATCGACAATAGTTCCGGTGTCATTAAACAAAATGCAGGATGGTAAAAAACACTAAATTCATGTGGCTGCTATTTGCCGGCCTAAGCATTCAGTCGGTTTCTGCCCAGCAGAAACTGACTGCCAATGCAGGACATAGTCATAATGATTACAAACAGCAAATCCCGCTATTAGAGGCTTACTATGCAGGAATGGGATCAATAGAAGCAGACGTCTTCTATCGCGACGGAGAGCTTTACGTTGCCCATGAAAGCAGCGAAATCAAAGCAGGGAAAACATTAAAAAAATTATACATCGATCCCTTGGTTACTTTCTTCAAGGAAAATGGCAATAGGCCCTACGCTAAGCCTGAGCAAACATTACAGCTGGTAATCGATATTAAGGAAAACTACGAAGAGGTATTGGCTAAATTATTGGCCGATTTGAAAGGCAACGAATCTATATTCGATCAGCAGAAAAATCCTTATGCCATTAAAATTGTCGTCAGCGGTGAAATCCCGCCGCCCGAAAAGTTCGACAATTATCCATCGATGATTTATTTTGATGGCCGGCCGGAAAGAAATTATACGCCAGCACAGCTCAAACATATCGGGATGATCAGCCAGGATATTAAGCAGTATTCTGTCTGGAATGGTAAAGGAACACCTACGCCACCCGACCTTGAAAAAATGAGATCTGTGATAGACAAAGCGCATAAATTGGGAAAAAGCTTTCGCTTCTGGGCAACCAAAGACAGCCCCAATAGCTGGAAAGAGCTTGGTCACATGGGTGTGGACTGGATCAATACAGATCATCCTACGGCGCTCAAGAGTTTCTATTTAAACAGCGCTAAAGTCGAATACGCAAATCCAAAGGCCTACGTTCCCTATCAGCCAACCTATAGAAATGATGGTGCAAGAAGTAAGGTCAAGAACGTTATTTTACTTATCGGTGATGGGATGGGTTTGGCTCAAATACAGGCGGGTTTAAGTGCCAATTTTGGTCAATCTAATATCATCAATATGAAGTATATTGGTCTTTCGCGCACCGAAGCATCCAATTCGGATTTTACCGACTCTGCTGCAGGAGGAACTGCTTTGGCGACAGGGCACAAAACAAATAATAGGTACATCGGTGTGGACGCCAATGGCAAACCGATCAGTTCGATTCCAGACACACTGGCTCAGCATGGAATCAAAAGCGGTATAATCAGTGCCGGAGATATTACCGATGCTACCCCTGCGGCATTTTATGCGCACCAGATCGACCGGACTATGTCACAGGAAATTGCAGCAGATTTCAAAAATAGTCATGTGGATATTTTAGTGGGTTCGCGTCGCGAAAGCTTTGTTAAAAACAAGGATAACACGCTGATGAAGCAACTGGCGGCAAAAGGTTATCAGCTTCAGCAAAATTTAGATGATTTCGAAAAAGCGACATCGGGTAAGCAGCTGGTGCTCCTGGCGGATTCTGCGACACGAAGAATACTCGATGGACGAGGAGAAATGTTAAAAACTTCGCTCTCAAAAACGATTGAGCTTTTGTCTAAAAATGATAAGGGCTTCTTTATCATGGCCGAGGGTGCACAAATTGACTATGGAGCCCATGCTAATGATCTCCCTTATGTTGTTACCGAGCAGCATGACTTTGACAGGCTTGTGGGAGAAGCCCTTAAATTTGCCGATCAAGATGGCGAAACGCTCGTTATTGTCACTGCAGATCACGAAACTGGTGGACTTTCCCTATTGGATGCCAATTATAAAAAAGGAACGATAAGAGGAAATTTCAGCAGTGATGACCACACCAACATTATGGTGCCTGTTTTTGCTTATGGTCCCGGCGCACAGCAGTTTATTGGTATCTACAACAATACAGCAGTTTTTAAAAAGATTATCCAGGCCTATCGATTGAAATAATCGATTTGAAGCCTTCATACAACGCAAAACCCCTCGGGGTTTATACCGAGGGGTTTCATTTTTATATGGGATCAATGTGCATGGTCGACTTGCTCCGGATCGCCTGCTTAGCACAGCGACTTTGAAAGCTATTGCGCTTTAATCTTCAGTTTATGGGGATTAAATTGCTTGGCACTTATCTGCCAACCAGTTCTTTTCCTCCGCATTAAGATGCGTTGATAACTGATCAAAAACCCATTGATTATAATTATTCAACCAGGCAATATGTTTCTTATCCAATAGGGACTTCTCGATCAAATCAGTTGCGATATAACATATCGTTAATGTCTCAAAGTCCAGAAAGTCGCCAAATTCAGAAGAACCTGCTTTACGGGTCAATACTAAGTTTTCAATACGGATCCCATGTTTGCCTACACGGTACAATCCAGGCTCTATTGAAGTAATCATGCCAGGTTCAACCGCAACATCGATTGCCGCCGGGTTAAACACCTGAGGCCCTTCATGCACATTCAGAAAAAAGCCTACCCCATGTCCGGTACCATGCCCATAGTTGCGTAACGTTTCCCACAATGGACGACGGGTAATTGCATCGATCTGATAGCCGCGCGTTCCAGTCGGAAAAATGGCCTGAGAGCCTTCTATCGTTCCTTTGAGCACCAATGTATAATCTTCTTTCTCTTCTTGGGTCGCAGCACCCAGGGTTACTACCCGTGTAATATCTGTTGTGCCCGTTTGATATTGACCTCCAGAATCCACCAATAGCAAACCCTTAGGCTGTAAGATATAGTTTGATTTTTCATTCGCCGAATAGTGCGGTAGCGCACCATGGTCCAAATATCCTGCAATTGTGGTAAAAGAGACGTCAACAAAGCCCTCTTGACTTTCGCGCAACTCGCGCAATTTATCTGCGATAGATAATTCGGAAAGTTCACCGGAAGAAACATTTTCTTCCAACCACTTAAAGAAACGTGTCAACGCTACCCCGTCTTTTACAAACGTATGGCGATTATTTTCAATTTCAACTGTATTCTTAATGGCTTTTAAACTCGTCGAAGGGTTCGTTTTCTCAACAATTTTAACCTGTTTAGGTACGCTGTCGAAAACGGCAAAACAGGTACGTTTGGGATCAATAAGAATTGATGCCACATCCAATGTTGAAATCGCTTTAAAGACATCTTCATAGGGCGCCACACGCACTCCATAACCTTTCAGTTGCTCCGTCGCCTGAGCGCTTAGCTTCGATGGTTCGATATAAAGTGTAGTATCTTCGGTTGTGATCAGTACAAAGCCCAAAACAACAGGGTTACAGGGCACATCCTGACCACGGATGTTTAACAACCAGGCCAGGTCATCCAAAGATGAAATCAGATGCGCCGCCGTTCTATTCTTTTTCATTTCGGCACGCACAGCTTCAATTTTAGAAACGGTAGATTGTCCTGTCGTATCTTCATTCAATAGATAAGCCCTCGCTTGGGGCAGCGCTGGACGTCCTTCCCATAAGGAGGACAGCAGATCAACATGACCATCTACTGTAATCTCCAAAGGCTCCAAAGTATGCTGAACAGATTGGGCCACCAATAAAGAAGCGAGATTGCCGTCAAAAGCAACTTTAGCGCCAGCACCCAGCTGCTCTCCCAACCAATCAGCGTACTCCGCGGCTCCCTGTGCTTTCAATTTCACCAGTTCAAAACCTGTTCCTGCCAACTGCTCTGCCGCCTGAACAAAGTAGCGCGAATCTGTCCATAGACCAGCAAAATCTTGCGTGATAGCCAAAGTGCCTGCGGATCCTGTAAACCCCGATGCCCACGCTATACATTTGTAACGTTCTGGTAAATATTCACTAATATGAGGGTCTGATGACGGGATAATATAGCCGTCGATTCCTTGAACCTTCATCGCCTCACGAATAGCAGCTAATTTTTCGATATGCTTCATGTCGTTTATACAATTTTATGCAAGTTAGGATTTTTTAGGGGCGAATGCCTAACTTTAAGCCAAATAAAACAAACGAATACAGCGAACGCTTTCCCCTAAAAATAGGCAGCGTTCAAGTCATCATGATAAATCCAACGAAATATC
The DNA here is from genome assembly GCF_002376635.1 of Sphingobacterium sp. UBA3549. Lineage (NCBI taxonomy): Bacteria > Pseudomonadati > Bacteroidota > Sphingobacteriia > Sphingobacteriales > Sphingobacteriaceae > Sphingobacterium > Sphingobacterium sp. UBA3549. The sequence goes on from NZ_DFOE01000007.1 coordinate 80,687, forward strand.
CATGATTGCCAGCACGAACGTAGATAACCGTGTTTGTGTTTGGTCGAATCTAATTCAGGATATGAGGATATACCATAGGACAATAAAAAAATAGGATATATGAACCAATTTGTGCTAAGTACTATAGCTTTTTCCACTTACGCGTTAACGACCGTTACCACTCCACTATTTGCACAGGATCTTCGCAGTAAAATCCAGGATGCTTTTACACAGTTTCAAAATCAGGAAAGCCTCAGGAATGGTTTGAGCTCACTGATCGTTTTCGATGGAAAAACAGGACAAACGGTTTTCGCAGCAAATGAAAATATCGGACTGGCGACCGCCTCCACCATGAAAGTAATCACTTCGGCAACAGCGCTAGATTTCCTGGGCAAAAATTATCAGTTCAAAACCACCTTGTATTATACCGGTGAGATTGACGAAAACGGTGTGTTAAACGGAAATATTATTGTAACAGGCACGGGTGACCCCACCCTCGGCAGCGCCCGCTATCCAGAGACTCAAGCAAAAACGATACTGAACAAGTGGCTTGCAGCAATCCAAAATGCCGGTATCAAAAGTATTCATGGTGCCATCATCGCCGATGACAGGCTTTATAATGGTAACCAGCTTCCGGGCGGGTGGATCTGGACCGATATGGGGAACTATTACGGTGCGGGAATTTCGTCACTCAATTGGTGTGAGAACGCCTTTGGCGTAAATTTCAGTCCAAGCAATAAGGTTGGCGCCAAAGCGGAGATCGTGAGCTATACCACTCATGTTCCCTACCTGGAAATTATCAATGAAACAACTACGGGTAAAACAGGCAGTGGCGACAATGTTTATGCTTATTCGGCGCCATATTCAACCAAAATTTTTATACGTGGCTCTTATGGACAAGATCTCAAAAAAACAATTGAGCTATCATCGCCCGATCCGGCTTATGATCTCGCTTATCAATTGAACGACATCCTAACCAATAGTGGCATTGTGGCTCTTGAGCCTCCCGCTACAGGTAGAAAGATGGATTCAGTAGATGTCTCTAAGAAGCAGACGTTAGATATTCACCTCTCCCCGACCTTAGACAAAATTGTCTACTGGTTTAATCAAAAAAGCATCAACCTCTACGGAGAAGCCTTATTAAAGGCAATCGCGTATACGACAGCGGGTAAAACCGGGACTGATGATGGGGCGTATTATATACAGAAATATTGGAATGCAAAATTAGGCATCAAATCGGGCGAACTCAATAACATGGATGGTTCGGGCCTATCGCCTCAAAATCGAGTGACCACATCAGCCATGAATAAGATCATGCAGTATGCCCAAAAGCAAAGTTGGTATCCTGCTTTTTATGAAAGTCTTCCCACCTATAACAATATGAAGATGAAAAGCGGAACAATTGGCGGCGTTCTTGGTTATACAGGTGTGCATACCAATAAGTCAGGACAGTCGTTCACTTATACGTTGCTGGTCAACAACTATTCGGGACCTGCTTCTGGTATGCGGCAGCAGATGTTTAAATTACTGGATGTCCTGAAGTAACATATTATTGTCTAATAATAATAAGATATTGGTAAAAATTTCCAATTATCAAAAAGAATGATAGATTTGTAGCCTTAAATTAATAAAATCGTAATGAGTAACACTAATCGTAAACAGGCAGCATTAAATTACCACTCTATGGGTAGACCTGGTAAAATAGCTGTTGTTCCGACCAAACCAACAAATTCGCAAAGAGACTTATCGTTAGCATATTCTCCTGGTGTAGCGGAGCCATGTTTGGCTATTGCTGAGAACAAAGAAGATGCTTATAAATATACCGCAAAAGGAAACCTTGTTGCCGTTATCAGTAATGGTACAGCAGTATTGGGTTTAGGCGATATCGGTGCCCAAGCTGGTAAACCAGTCATGGAAGGTAAAGGTTTATTATTCAAAATTTTTGCTGACATTGATGTATTCGACATCGAAGTGGACACCAAAAATGTGGATGAATTCGTCAATATCGTTAAAGCTTTAGAACCGACCTTCGGAGGTATTAACCTGGAAGATATTAAAGCACCGGAATGTTTTGAAATCGAACGTCGCCTAAAAGAGGAAATGAATATCCCTGTGATGCACGATGACCAACATGGTACGGCAATCATCTCAGGTGCAGCATTGATCAACGCTTGTGAAATTATCGGTAAAGATATTTCTAAAGTTAAAATTGTCGTCAATGGTGCCGGGGCTGCAGCGATGTCATGTACAGCAATGTATATCTCGGTTGGTGCAAGCAAGGAAAATATCGTCATGCTGGATAGCAAAGGTGTTATCCGTAAGGACAGGGAAAATCTGGATGGTATGAAGGCACAGTATGCGACCGATCGTGATATACGCACCTTAGCAGACGCGGTAAAAGATTCGGATGTATTTATCGGCTTATCTGCAGCGGATGTTATGTCGGCGGACATGTTGTTATCAATGGCTCCCAATCCGATTGTATTGGCAATGGCAAATCCAAATCCTGAAATTGCTTACGATTTGGCCATGGCGACACGTAACGATATCATCATGGGTACTGGTCGTTCTGATTATCCAAATCAAGTGAATAACGTATTGGGTTTCCCATATATCTTCCGTGGCGCGTTAGACGTTCGTGCAACTTCCATCAATGAAGAAATGAAAATTGCGGCAGTACGTGCCATTGCTGACTTGGCGAAACAACCTGTTCCAGAAGAAGTTAATCAGGCTTATAACACCAATAACTTAAAATTCTCGGAAGAATATATTATTCCAAAGCCTACAGATCCACGTCTGATCACAGAAGTTTCTATGGCTGTTGCAAAAGCCGCTATCGCATCAGGTGTAGCAAAGACCGTAATAGAAGATTGGGATCAATACAGCGATGCGCTACGTAAACGCCTGGGTAAGGACGACGCCATCATGCGTAACCTGACCATGGCAGCGAAAAGGGATCCGAAGCGTGTTGTTTTTGCGGAAGCAGACAATTACAAAACACTGCGCGCGGCACAGATTGTCAAAGAAGAGGGCATTGCGGTCCCTATTCTTTTAGGCCGAAAAGATAAAATCGAACGCCTAATTAAAGAATACGCTTTTGAATTGGACGGTCTTGAAATCATCGATCCCGTTGCTGAAGTAGATGGTGAAACAGAGCGTTCTCAGAAATTCATTGAGCATCTGTACATCAAAAGACAACGTCGTGGTATATCCAAATACGATGCCCGTAAGTTGATGTATGACCGCAACTATTTTGGAGCCTCTTTAGTGGAATTTGGCGAAGCTGATACATTAATTTCTGGGATGACCAAAAATTACGCGAATACGATTCGTCCGGCATTGCATGTGATTGGTGCTAAACCAGGAAGTCGCGTCGCAGGTATGTATATGATGTTAACCAAAAAAGGGCCAATTTTTATGGGGGATACAACGGTGAACGAAGATCCAACTGCACAAGAATTGGCCGACATCACCTTGCTTCTGGATAAAGCCGTTAAGCGCATGAATATCCAGCCACGTATCGCTTTATTGTCGTATTCTAACTTTGGGTCAAGTGAAGGAAAAACGCCTACAAAAGTCAGAGCTGCAGCACAGATTTTACACGATCAATATCCTGATATCATTGCTGAGGGTGATTTACAAGCAAACTTCGCGTTAAATAGCGAAATGTTGACAGCAAACTTCCCTTTCAGCTATTTAAATGGAAAATCAGCAAATACACTTGTGTTCCCTAATTTAGAATCAGGCAATATTGCGTATAAATTATTGCAAGAAGTTGGTGAAGCGGAAGCTGTAGGCCCGATTCTTTTGGGTATGAACAAACCAATCCACGTATTGCAATTGGATAGCTCTGTACGCGAAATCGTCAATATGGTCACCATTGCCGTCGTAGACGTACAGACACATCTTAAAAATTTATAGAATAGCTTAAAATCTTCCTATATTCGTATACTATGTACGAATATTTCAACGGAAAATTAACATATAAAGCCCCCACTCACGTTGTTATCGATGTGAGTGGGATTGGCTACTATGTCCACATCTCTCTTTATACCTTTTCTCAAATCAAAGATCAGGAAAACTGCAAATTATTCATTTCACTTCAAGTTCGGGAAGATTCTCATACACTGTATGGCTTTGCAACTGAAGGTGAGAAAAAACTATTTGAAAATTTGATCTCTGTTTCTGGGATTGGCCCCAATACAGGTCGTATGATCCTCTCGTCAAACACACCAGATGAGATCCAGTCTGCCATTGTTAATGGCCAGGTTGCACTGATTCAAAAGATTAAGGGAATTGGTCCTAAAACAGCACAACGTCTTATCTTGGAACTTCAGGATAAATTAAAGAAACAGGGATTCGAAGCTTTGGCAACATCTATTCAGTCCCAATCGATACCAGACGAAGCGCTATCCGCACTCGTTATGCTCGGGTTCAACAAAGCCGCGGCAGAGAAAGTATTAAATACCATTCTAAAAACAGAAAGCAATCTTTCTGTAGAGGATATGATCAAATTAGCACTGAAACGTCTTTAATACATGTACGTTTTTGCTGAACGAATCCAACAACAAACATCAGATCACAGAGATACGTACTGCTTATGCTGTAGCGAAAAAGACATAAAGGAACCTTAGCGTTCCTTTATGTCTTTTTCCTAACCTCGGTTTTGCAATACTTCGCGCCCTATTAACGGTTCACTTTTGGGACAGCACCACGGTAATGAGTACCACTTTTCCACCAATAATATTGCATGGAGGGCTTCTCTGGTAGCGAACATATATAGATAGCGCTTACATATCGAAGTCTTCTTCAAGCATCTAAAGCAACGCTTAAAAGTATCGACATTCGTCGAGACTTCTGAAAATCCAATAATGATCTAGATCTGGACTTCACTGATCGGTATATTACTATTCAAATACCTGCATAGGAAGGTCAATTTTTTCTTAAATAGCTAGAGTTAATCAGTACACAAATGGGTAGTTTTTTTATTCCTTAGTTATTATTAAAGTTTAATTTTATAATTTTAACATATAGCTTACCCCTATTTTAGAGCTAATTATAAACTAAGACAATTAAATTATGAAAAAGAAACTAAATTGTATTGCTTTGATAGCATCATTTTTGGTTTTAATTACCTCCTGTTCAAAAGATCTCGTTCCAAGTGGAACTGTTGAGTCTAACTGTGGACTTAAAGGCCTAAAGACATACACATTCAAACCTACGAGATCAATCTTTCAAGTTTTGGGAAGTACAATCGGCAATAATGTGATCCAGTTATTGATCAATCCAAGTCCTAATGGCGTATCTGATTTTATCGCACAAAATGTAGGCACATTTACTGCCAGTGATCCAGGTGTGCCGATTTACTATACTGCAAAATAGCTAAAAGATAACTCGACGTTTAGAATTGACCATTAAATATATTTTATGATGACGAATACAACATATAGAGAAAAGAGTTTAGGGATTTTAAGTGTATATTTACTAATGGCATGCTTCTTATTCTCATGTAAGAAAGATACTCCAGATGTTCCTGAGAAGAAAAATGAAAAGTGGAGAACCCAAGCTAAAACTGACAGTGTGGGGAATCAATACTATGTGGTTAATACACTGGACAATACATTAGAGATTAGAGTCGATAATAAGGATGGGAAGACGATCTTTTCAGAAGTTTTCCCGACTATTGATTCTACTGAAATACCTAGTGACATGCGCAATTTGATTTTTTATTTAGTTGCTCCAAATAGATACATCAATAGTAATAATGCCACCCTATCACTAAAAATATTTCTTGATGGTTTTGAACTTCAAAAAACATATGTACAGCTTCTGGCAAATATCGATCTAGACAGGAAGAAATTTTACACTAAAAAGTATAAGGTAGAAGAACCTTTAGACTGGGCCTACGTTGGTCGCGACGATGCTCTAGTCCAATGGTATGGAAATTCTTTGCTAGTTAGGGAAGGGACGGATAAAGACCTTAACCGGGGTGGCGGTTTTATGGGGCTTGGGCAGCGGGGCACGCAGCTGGTCTGTTATGAGCGAGATTTTTCCATTCGTTATACGAAGGATATAGATGCTTCTGATGCTTACTATCCTTCTGGTAATTTATGGAATATTCCTATTAACAACTATGAATATATGCTGTTCTTAAATGACGGCTATGTAGGTCGGATGCAAATAGTCACCAGTGTCGAGGATAAATGGGCTGGAAAGCAGGCTGTGATCTGGCGAGATAACCTAAAGGAGACAAATAATATTCCGGCAGATTATTCTATAAAAATTACTGATTATAATATTCAGAATAATGTGGTAAGTGCTAGTTATAATATCTATGATGAAAAGGGGCAGTTAAAAGAGAAGAGAAGCCGAAAATGGGCAATAAGTAATGGAATGCCACTTGGTAGTTAGTCTTCAAATAAATAGAATTTTAAAATCCCAAATGTTTACCATTACAGATTAATCAATGGGACTCAATATTTATCCCGGCGCAATATTAAAGGGATAGAGCATAACCAAGGGGGATATCAGGTTAAAGCTGATTTTATTGCGAATCTGGTTGCTCCAAATCATACAGACGCAAAGATTATGTATACTGAACATTATAATAGGCAAATGCAGGATGGAACTTCAAAAATATTAGAAAATTACAAATTGTATGATGAATATCATCCGCCTGTTATCATCAATGGTAAAGAGGTAAGTCTTTAGCTGACGATTATTGGTGTAACCCCTTTCGGTAAAAGATGCGACTACATTCGGGTAAACATTATCAACACAAAGAAATATTAACATTTGCCTGATGCGAAAGCGCTAATATTCTCTTAACTTTGAACAGCGTATTAGTGCTTTTTCATTTCATGCAGGTTGAGACATGACATGTACTGTAGCTTTCTGGGCAAGCAAAGCATGTTTGGAAGTATAGTCCTCATAGCAAATGCATGATTATTTTTTTACACAGATTTTTATGGCAGAGGATTTACAAATAGCTAAAGGTAGCAAAGTAGAACAATATCAAAATTTACTTCCTCAGATTGAAGGATTATTGACTGGCGAATCCAATCAAATCGCCAATCTGGCCAACATAGCCGCCGCGCTGAAGGAACAGTTCAATTTTTTCTGGGTTGGATTCTATCTTATAGATGCAGATGAGCTGGTATTAGGTCCATTTCAGGGACCCGTCGCATGCACGCGTATCAAGAAAGGTCGTGGTGTGTGCGGGGGAGCTTGGGCACAAGAAAAAACATTGATTGTTCCTGATGTGGAGCAATTTCCGGGACACATTGCCTGTAGCTCACTATCGCGATCCGAAATCGTGCTACCCGTTTTTAAACAGGGACAGATTATCGGTGTGCTGGACGTTGACAGCAGTGAATTAAATAGTTTTGATGAAGTCGATGAGAAATATCTCACGCAGATTCTCGAACTTTTATACAGTAAATAGATAAACGCCACAACCAACGAATGAAATAGCATAAGTATCGGACTAGATTTGAAAAACAAACCGTATACTTACGCTATTTTTTTACAATTCAAGCAATCGACACCTGTTAATAAAAAAAAACATCTGATCGATACCTAAAAACCAAATCCGACCTGTAAAGTAAAACGGTGCAGGTCATATTTTTTATCTATTTGTGTTCTTCCATACCAGATATCAATTTCTGGTAAGCTTGCTGAGGGTTGTGTATACGTGTCCTTTCGGCTATAGTGTTGATACCGATATCCTGTTGCCAATGACCAATATTTCGCCGAATTATTAAATTTAAAGCGCCAACCCAGCTGTGGGTTTATCAGCAAGCCGCCCTGATATTCATATTTTAAATTGTTCTCGACTGCATTTTTATTCAAGGAAGTAAAACTATAGCCTAAATCCAATCCTGCGAAAAAACTACGCTTTCTGTCAGGAAATTCTACATAATTTACTTTGGCTGAGAGTGGTAAAAACCATTTTGATCCTTCATTGTTTACAGGATACCTATCCACCCCTGTATTTAAGCCCAGAGCGATATTTTCATGGAGCTGCACCCCATGGAATGTATGTAGGCCAAATCCAGATTCGAGAAAAGCAGGGCCATAAGTAATAACCGAAAATTCATTATGATTTGTATATTTTTTTGTTTGGGCATCAACAGTTAAATACCCGAGAAGAGCCAAAATGGCAATCGAAAGTCTTTTCATATCAGAATAATGAAGCTCTTGAAATCGTTTTTTAATTGGAACCAATAATAGGAATAATGCTCAATTCCTTCAGTTTGGCTTTATTGCTATAATCATATTGATGTACACCTTTTTCTGCAACAACGATTAGTGATTTTGATCCGGCGATCACATCTATGCTCGTCAGTTCTTTTTTAGTTTCGAGAAGCTTATTGCCTATTTGGCTGACATCACTGGCATCGAATGACTTCAATCCGAATTTTCCTTCACAAACATATAAGGTTTGGTCTGAGAGCGCCAAGCCATGGGGGTTCTCCAACGTGAAGGTATTTTTTAACATCGGTTTTGTCAGGTCTTGGATGTCGATAACTTCCAATAGATTCTGCTGTCCACCACATACTACGCCAGCCCGCAAAGTTACAAAGGCATATTTCTCGTTAACTACCACAGGATCACAAGCACGAATATGCGAATAACGCGACAGCTCTACGGGAGCCGATGCTGTGGTGATATCATAAATCACCATGCCTGTATTGGAGCCTATAAATAGGCTGTTTTTAAAAGGAAAAATTGTTTCGATACCAGGGCCTATCTTGATGTCCTTTACATAGGCAGGTTGACTTGCATTCTGTACATTAAAAAGGTGTAATGTCGTTTGATCTACAGCATATAAATGTTTATTAGCAATGGTAAATCGCGCCATAGATCCACCCTGCCCCGATCCCGAATTGGTCTCGTAATAAACATTATCTTTTCGGTCATAGGGTGAATATTTATCTTTTTGGCTATAGCTTACAAGACTATCTCGGTATCCTGTAATGATGCGATCTGTAGTATTATTGATGTAATCCATTTCAAGCAAGACCTTAAACACATCCTTATTTCGTGTCAATAACTTGGGTGACGCTGGATTTTCCAGATCGAAGGTCAACAGATCTGTAAAACTATCAGCATACAGCTTTCCATCCAGAACCGCAAGATCCACATTTCCAGGAATACTTAAGAACGCCATCGCCAGAGGTTTTGACGGATCTACATTATTAAAGATATGAATACCTTTCCCTGGTTCATTGATTAACAAATAATCTTGATAAATATAGATCTTTCCAGCTTGAACAATAGCGGTAGGGCCGCTTACGGGATTCGCTTTAGCCCGTATACTTTCCATTGTTTCAAATATTGGCACGCGAGCCAGATACATTCCCTTACTTTCGATCTTATCACAGCTCGCAAGCGCTATACAACTCAATAAGATAATCCAAATTCTTTTCATAAAATATAACTATGAGGTCAATTAAGTTTACAATCTCTATAGTTAACGATATACTTATGAATTCGCTACAAACAATATATACTTTTTTTTCTACCTGGATAGTTTGCTTTTCCGGGTCAATCTTCTATAAATGACATTCCCAGACTTTAACGAGTTTGTCATCGCTCACACTAAAGAAATATTTCCCATCTTCAGACCATACTCCCGCATTTACAGATAAATGATGGCCATCCTGCATTTTCTCTCGACTCATATTTTTCAATAAGGCAAAGTCATCTGCTGACCAGAATTTTAACGATTTATCCCGACTGACGGTTGTAAAAATCGGCGCTTTAGGATGGGGATATATACCGTATACGGTAAAAAGATGAGGTACAAAGGAAAAATTACTCGTCAATTGATTTGGGTCTGAAATCACCAATTGTGCATCCCGTCCACCACTTAGCAATTTATTATCGATAAAAGCCAAAGACGTGGCGGGCATACTATGCAATTTTGAATTAGTAATCATATGAAAGTCGGCACTGTCCAATAGATAAACTTGTCCATCTTTATCGGCCAAAGCTATTCTTCCAAGTCCTTCATCGATTGCAATTGCCCGAATTGTTGTCGGGGATATACGTTTTTCGTAAATATTTTTATAGGTCTCCAAATTAACGACATACAATGTCCCTTCTTCACCTGCCGCCAGCAGTTCATTTTTCCAAGGCATATGGACCAATGAAAAGATAGCTTTGGTGCTTAGTTGTATGCTTGCTACAAGCTTTTGCTCTTCTACATGTACAAAAAGCAGCTTACCTTCGCGCAATGCGATGGCCAGAATCGGTGTTCCCGCTATCATCCGTAAAGCGTAAACCGATGAACTTACCGCACAGAGAATACGCTTAAACGCATTGTTTTCAATATCCCATTCCACAACACCCTTGTCGTTACCGGCGGTAAAAAAAGTGTGCGGGTGATAGCCTCTTTCTACACAAAAAATAGGGTTTTGATGTCCTGGTAATGTTGATTTTAATGTAATATCCATAGTAATTTCTCTAAAACTCCTTCTCTATCCAGATCGCATAGTTGATATCCATTTTTTATGCTGTAGGATTAAATTTTCCGCCGACTGAACTGTGATCCGCTAACGATCAATACAGCAATACCAATTGTTCGCCGGTAGAAACAAGAAGTGCAGTATATCCACAAATATACTGCACTTTTAAGATTCTTTTGTCATCTTAGCTTAAAGCCTGCTGACCGCTTCGGATTTTGTTCAACGGCAATCCCATTGCCCAAACACCTATTGATGTCTACTTTCCAGATTTTTCGCTATTGTTTCTAAAGAAAATCCTTTCTCCCGCAACAATACGATTAAATGAAACAATAAGTCTGAAGTCTCATTGATAAAATCAGTATCAGTTTCGGTCAAAGCTGCAATGACTGTTTCGACGGCTTCCTCGCCCACCTTTTGCGCAATCTTATTGATGCCACGAGAACGCAGGCGGTTAACATAAGATTCGTCTGACGGATGCGCATATCGATTGTTGACAATACGCTCTAACTCCAACAGAAAATTTTGATTAAAGTCTGTACTGAAACAACTTCTGCTCCCTGTGTGACAAGTCGGACCAATCGGGTCTGCTTTAATCAAAACGGTATCTTTATCGCAATCAATATGAATGCTTTTTACATTCAAAAAGTTACCACTCTCTTCGCCTTTTGTCCAAAGGCGATTTTTGCTTCGGGAGAAAAACGTGACACGTTTCTCTGCTTGAGTCTTCTGCCAAGCTTCCTCATTCATATAGCCCAACATCAAGACTTCCAACGTTTGGAAGTCCTGCACAATCACTGGAACGAGACCGTCACTTTTTGTAAAATCTAACATGATTTTAGTATTTCAATTTTTAATTATTTTCCAAAGAGACATGGCTCCATGTTGTATTTTAAGATATTATTCAGCAAATTTATAATTTGCTGCTACTGGATGATTGACCTTTCATCCTAGATTTTATCGTACGATAATTCCATTTCGCTGCAACGTGGCTTTAAGATCTGGAATCAATATTTCGCCATAATGGAACACAGAAGCCGCCAAAGCAGCATCTACGTGAGCTTGATGAAAAACATCCACGAAATGCTGTTGATTACCGGCACCGCCAGAAGCTATAAGCGGAATATGGATCTGATCATTTATGGTTTTTAAGAAGCCATTATCAAAGCCATTTTTTGTACCATCATGGTCCATCGATGTAAGCAAAATCTCTCCTGCTCCTCGCTCCTGTGCCTCAACGATCCATTCCGATGTATTCAACTCAGTCTTTATCCGTCCACCGCTCAAGTACACAAAATTTTGTCCATCAATAGATCGCGTATCTACTGCTACTACGACAAATTGAGCACCAAAAGCAGCTGCCATTTCATTAATCAAAGCCGGATTACGTACAGCGGCTGAATTGATGGAAACCTTATCAGCACCCGCATTTAATAAAATTTCTGCATCCTTGATTTCATTGATCCCCCCACCGATTGTAAATGGAATATTCACTTGACGGGCTACGGCCTTTACCAATTCAATCGTTGTTTTACGTCTTTCATGGGTGGCTGTGATATCTAAAAAAACAAGTTCATCAGCTCCCTGTTGGGAATACGCATACGCTAGCTCAACAGGATCACCCGCATCACGCAAGTCTACGAAATTGACGCCTTTTACAGTTCGTCCATCTTTAACATCTAAACAAGGAATTATACGTTTTGCAAGCATGCTAAAATCTGATTAACGATTTTAAATTCCAATCTTTTATTTCATCGATCGAGATTCTATTTTCATAGATTGCCTTTCCAACGACCACAGATTCTACTCCACCCAATTCCTGCAATTTTTGGATATCGTTCATTGAACTGATACCGCCGGACGCGATCAATTTGATAATCGGCGAATGGTTCAATAGTTTTTGATATAACTCAACACCAGCACCGCCCAATTTGCCATCTTTACTGATATCCGTACATAGGAATCTAAAGAATCCCAATACCAAACATTTATCGATATACTCGATCAATTTAATTGGCGAGCTTTCCAACCAGCCAGAATATTTAATGACTTCATCCAATACGTCGATTGCTATTACAATGTGATCCGCGTACTTCACTTTCCCTTCGTTCAAGGTAGCCAGTTCCTCCAGAAAAGAAGGATTTGTAATCGCCTGTGTTCCTACAATAACACGGTAAACACCAGCATCGACCAGTTCCTTTACCTTTTCTATACTTCTAACACCACCTCCATATTGAATTTTCATTTCCGTTTTTTGGATAATATCAAATAGGTAGGCCTGATTGCTGAAGTCCCCTTTTGCTCCGTTTAAATCAATGATATGAACCAACTCGGTACCATTTGCATGATAGTTTTCGATCTGCTCTTCTAAGCTGATTGCATACGTTGTGACGTCGTCATAGTTGCCTTCTCTCAGGCGGACAACCTTTTTGTCCAAAACGTCTATTGCTGGAATGATATACATAGTTGAATGTTTTTAGTCAATTTAAATAGTTGAAAAATTGAGCAATAATTGCTCACCTGCTTTCCCGGATTTCTCGGGGTGAAATTGTACACCAAAGAAATTGTCTTTGGAAATTGCCGCTGAAAAGGGCTGCCCATAGACACATTTTGCAGCGGTATACCTGTCATCGAATTCAATGAAATACGAGTGGACAAAATAAAAATAAGTCTGATTTTGAATGTGCGCAAATAAAGGATTATTTGCTTGTACAGCAACGCTATTCCACCCCATATGTGGGACTTTGCCAGCCATTTTGCTATCAAAATGAAGAGTTTTCAAAGGAATTAACTTTAACATTTCTGCATTTCCCTCTTCTGAAAAGTCAGTTAGCAATTGCATTCCTACACAAATACCCAACACCGGCTTACGCAGCGCTTTGATAGCTGGTACGAGTCCCGACTCCTGCAATTTATCCATGGCTGCACCCGCATGCCCAACTCCTGGGATGATAATCCGATCGTACTGATCGATCTCCTCCGCCGAGTTGATCATCCCATAGGTGAGTCCTACCCGATCTAAGGCCGCTGTTAAGGAAAAAATATTCCCCGCACCATAATTAATAATTCCTATCATTTTACAATACTCCCTTCGTACTTGGCAACTGCATGTGATCAGCATCGCGTCTCACTGCTTTCTTGATGGATTTAGCAAAAGCTTTAAAGATTGCTTCGATCTTATGATGCTCATTTTCGCCTTCCGCTTTTATATTTAAATTCGATCGCGAAGCGTCCGAAAAAGATTTAAAGAAATGAAAAAACATCTCTGTAGGCATATCTCCAATTTTTTCCCGTTTAAAAACTGCATCCCATACAATCCAGTTGCGACCACCAAAATCCAATGCAACCTGAGCCAGACAATCATCCATCGGCAACGTATAAGAATAACGTTCAATACCTCGCTTATCACCAAGGGCTTTCAAAAATACCTCACCCAAAGCGATACCTGTATCTTCTATGGTATGATGTTCGTCAATATGAAGATCCCCTTTTGCTTTTATCGTCAAGTCTAATGCCCCATGCCGAGCCAATTGATCCAACATATGGTCAAAAAATGGCAATCCTGTATCCATGTCAGACTTTCCTGAACCATCCAAGTTCAAATGAATGAAAATATCTGTTTCATTGGTCTTACGATGATGTTCGGCGGTACGCGTGCCCAATTTAAGAAATTCATATACGCTCTTCCAATCTGTTGTTTCTAAAGCTATAACAGTTGAATCGATCGCTAAGTTTTCCAATGCACCTAATTGATCATTGGCACGGAGCCAGATCGCCTTAGCCCCAAGATTTTGAGCTAGTTTAACATCGTTTACACGATCACCAATAACAAAAGATTGGCTCAAATCATATCTTGATGCATCAAAATACTCCCCCAGCATGCCGATCCCCGGTTTACGCGTGTCCGCATTTTCATGTGGAAAAGTTTTATCGATATGCTCTTTGGCAAATACCACCCCTTCCCCTGCAAACGTATCCAGCACAAAATGATGGACTGGCCAGAAATTCTCTTCCGGATGGGAAGAAGTTCCTAAACCATCTTGGTTGGAAACCAAGATCAATTCGAAATCCAGTTCCTTTGCGATACGTGGCAGATACTGCAAGGCACCGGGATAGAATTTTAATTTGGCAAAAGAATCGATTTGTTCATCTTCTGGTTCCAAAATTAATGTTCCGTCTCGGTCTATAAACAGTACACGTTTTAAGTTATCAGGCATAGTATTATTTATTGATTTGATTAAGTTTTTCTAACAATGTTTGATTTTCAGCCGGTGTGCCGACAGTGATCCGCAAACATCCCTCACATAATTCGACTTTAGATCGATCCCTCACGATGATTCCATATTGAACCAAGTAATTGTAAACGTCCCGAGGTTGATCCATTTTGACCAAAATAAAGTTAGCATCGGAAGGTGTGATATGCTGCACAAAGTCCAGTTCAAGCAATGCGCGCACGAGTTTTTCACGCTCCGCTACGGTTTCTTTGATCCAGTCGTTCACTTGATCTACTTGATCCAATGCTTGTAAAACGATATCTTGCGTGGCCTGGTTAATGTTATATGGAGGTTTTATTTTATTAAAAACAGCGATTACCTCTTTACTCGCAAAAGCCATACCCAAGCGTAAGGCTGCTAAGCCCCAGGCTTTGGACAATGTCTGCAACACGACTAAATTGGGGTATTCTGCCAGTTCCTGTGTAAATGATTTTACAGCGGAAAAATTGATATAAGCTTCGTCCACAATCACCAACCCCTGAAAATTAGTTAAAATTGTTTCGATATCCTGGCGACGGATTGAATTTCCTGTCGGATTGTTTGGTGAACAGATAAAAATTAACTTGGTATGTTCATCTATCGCATTGGCGATACCCTCCAAATCCAATTGATAATCTGCCGTGAGGTTGACTTTCCTGCAGGCTACATCATTGATGTTGGCTGAAACTTCATACATACCATAGGTTGGTGGAACTAAAATCACATTATCCACACCTGGCGTACAAAAAGCACGATATAAAATATCAATTGCTTCATCGCTTCCATTTCCCAAAAAGATATTTTCTGCGGGTACGCCTTTTATTTTAGAAAGCTTTGTTTTAACTTGATGTTGGAGAGGGTCTGGGTATCGGTTGTAATCATGGCTTAGTGGGGATCCAAAAGGATTTTCATTGGCATCGATCAATATGGATGCCTCCCCTTTAAATTCATCTCTTGCGGATGAATAAGGTACGAGCTTCTTAATATTTTCCCGTAATAGGTTGTTTAAGTTGAATGGATTATCCATTATAAAAAAATTAGAGCCGTAAACTTAGATAAATTGTTCATCATATGCAATATAATAAGCAATTATTCATCGGAGCGCTTATTTATACTGAAAACCATTTCCCCTCTATCGAAAGCTCAGTATTGGGAAATACCGACCTCGCTTCTTCCAATAATGGATGTAAATCTCTATATCGTGCTGAGTAATGCCCCAAAAGCAACTTTTTGGCATGGGTTTCTTTCGCTATCTCGCCGGCTTCAAAGGCTGTTGTATGAAATGTTTCTTTAGCACGATCAACCATATCATGTAAGAATGTAGACTCATGATACATGAGATTTGCTTTCTGAACAAAAGGGAGATAGTCTGCTGTACGTACCGTGTCCGAACAATAGACATAGCTTCGCGACAGTGGTGCAGGAAGACTTAGATCATCTGCAGCATATACTTTACCGCTTTCGTCGACATAATCCATACCCTTTTTTATCATAGGATAATATACTGTAGGAATATTCAAGGCTTGTACCACATCGGCGAGCAAAGTTCTTGCCCGCGGCCCCTCATCAAAGCGAAATCCCGTACAGGCAATTCGATGTTTCAGCGGGAATGTACTCACCTTTAGTGTCCTATTTTCAAAAATAACACCCGGCGCCTCGGGTGAAATTGGATGAAAAACAAGATTGTAGCGTAAAATTGTCTCAGAATGTAGAAATTGTAAATCTAAAATTTCTTTTAACGCGGCAGGACCATACAGATGGAGATCACTTTTTCTGCCGACAAGATGCATGGATGATAGCAAACCCACCAAGCCCAAATAATGATCTCCATGTAAATGGCTAATAAATATATGTCCGATACGATTGCTCTTGATACCATACCTACTGAGCTGCATCTGTGTGCCTTCTCCGCAATCGATCAAAAACAATTGCTCATTAAAGTTCAACACCTGGCTAGTCGGATGACGATCAAACATGGGCGTTGCCGAGCTATTTCCTAATATCAGAACTTCAAACTTCATTTTAATCCTCAATTGTCCCCCGATATTCAGATTCCAGTTCATGCGCAAAGATTAAATCTTCAGCAACCTTTAATGATGGTGCAATCTTTAGCGATTTATCTAAATGTGATACACGAACCATATCCATTAATGTAGGACAAAGATTCACAAGAATAAATATGCCACCAACCGATTGACACAACCGATGTGCTAGTACTCCTAACCGGATGCCAACTTCGTCTGTTTTCTTAACATGAATCATATCCAGCACAATATTTCGTTGTCCAATCGTATTCCGCAACAAGAACTCTCCTTTGAGTTTGGCTGCATTATCCGCATCTATCACATCGACATGTGGTTCTATGACAATATAGCGATCGTGTTTATCAATGGTATACTTCATGAGGTGATCTCCTTTATTTGAGGATACAATGTACTAATAATTTAGCGTTTTTAAGGCGTTTGACACATTTCTTTCTACTCGTTCAAGTACATTTTCTTGATCTGGGTAAACAAACTTTTCTCCAACAATATGTTCGTATAGTTCAATATAACGCTCAGAAATCGAAGCTACAATTTCATCCGTCATTTCCGGAACAGCCTGACCGTCTTTTCCTTGAAAACCGTTTTCGATTAACCATTTCCGAACAAACTCCTTCGATAATTGCTTTTGTGGCTCATTTTGATCTTGGCGTTCTTGATAACCTTCGGCATAAAAATAACGCGAAGAATCGGGTGTATGAATTTCGTCAATCAACACGATTTGACCATCTTTTTTACCAAACTCATATTTTGTATCCACCAATATTAACCCCCGTTGTGCGGCAATTTCGGTTCCTCTTTGGAATAAAGCTTTCGTATATTTTTCTAGCTGAACATAATCTTCTTCACTTACGATACCCTTATTCAAAATATCAGCACGTGAGATGTCCTCATCGTGGCCGACCGCTGCCTTAGTTGTCGGCGTAATAATAGGTTCCGGCAACTTGTCGTTTTCCTTTAACCCTTCTGGCAATGATTCACCACAAACTTCACGTTTACCTGCCGCATATTCACGCCAGGCATGGCCTGATAAATAACCACGGATAACCATTTCCACTTTAAACGGTTCACACATTTGGCCGATTGTCACACTTGGATCCGGAACAGATACCACCCAATTTGGAATAATATCAGCAGTAGCCTTTAAAAATTTGGCTGCAATTTGATTCAGAACTTGCCCTTTATACGGAATAGGACGTGGAAGCACCACATCGAATGCTGAAATACGGTCGGAAGCTACCATCGCCAAATACGTATTGGCAATTGTATACACATCACGTACCTTTCCTCTGTAAAAAGCAGTCTGGTTTTCAAAATTGAAATTTGTTTCTTTTATAGCATTCATGTTCAAAGTAAAATACACCTGTAAATAATTATTATAATCCGCAAATGGCACTTTCATGCCAGGCAGGATCATACAGCATTTATTTTATGAGCCCGCTGTACTCATTTGTTTCTAGAGGGAACAACACCTTACTTTCCGCATTCGCCTATTAAATATCGCCATATGCTTCTAATATGCGACGCACCAATTTATGCCGTACCACATCTCCGCCGCTGAGGTGAACAATATCTATCCCTTCGATATTGTCTAATAAGCGAATCGCTGTTGACAATCCAGACTGATTTTTCTTCGGCAAATCCACTTGTGTCATATCACCAGTAACAATAAATTTAGCCGTAGGTCCCATCCGCGTTAAAAACATCTTCAACTGCATATCTGTTGCATTCTGAGCTTCATCCAAAATGACAAAACAATTGTCGAGCGTACGTCCCCGCATAAACGCCAATGGCGCAACCTCGATGGTGCGGTTTTCTAAATAACCTTTGAGCTTTTCGGCAGGAATCATATCATCCAAGGCATCATAAAGGGGCCTCAAATAAGGATCTACTTTTTCCTTTAGATCGCCCGGTAGAAATCCCAAATTCTCTCCCGCCTCAACGGCTGGCCGCGTCAAGATGATCCTTTTGATTTCTTTATTTCGGAGTGCCCTAACAGCCAAAGCAACTGCAGTATAGGTTTTTCCCGTTCCTGCAGGTCCGATAGCAAATAAGATGTCATTTTTGGAAATACTATCTACCATCTTCCGCTGGTTGGCGGTGCGTGCACGTACAATCAGGCCATTAGGGCCGTATACGATTGGTTCGGAACCAAAAGCAGCATTTTTGGAAGCGAGTTCTTTTTCCTGTTGAGCGGCAGAACCTGCGCTTGCACCCAGCAGATTTTCAAAATCCAACAAGGTAATGTTGTTAAATTTCTCCAAATGAGCCACGACTTCCTGAAAAGAGTGTTCAAACAGGTCCAATTCCTTCGCATCTCCTAGCACCTTCATTTCACTTCCGCGAGCTACAATCCGCAGTTTTGGGAATTGCTTCTTCAAATAATCGAAGTGCTCATTGTCTGCTCCCCACAATACGGGCAAATTCAGACCATCTAATGCAATTAGTAATTCGTTCAAATTTTATCTATTTAGAATTAATTAGATTGTAGCCATTACACAATATCATTCCTGTATAACACTATTCAAAATTAACGTATTCTAACGAAACCACCAAGAATATAGCGCGTACAAACAACGAGAATAAGAATGCGTATTTGGAGGGCAATGTCTATGTTGTAAACATTTCAATATACGTGAAATATCCGCTATGTAGGTGTATATCAACCGAAAAAAAAGATAATCAAAATAAGTTCTCCAATTAGCTTTACAAATCACCTGATAAATAGTAATTTTGTTCTCTATTTAAATAAATTACGGGGTATATTTTACGGGAATTCGACAGCAATTCAATCTAGGATTTAGATTATAATGGCAGTAATTACATTAACAACAGACTTAGGACATAAAGATTTTTATCAAGCTGCGCTAAAAGGGAGTCTTTTAACGCAGTTATCTGATGCCAATATTGTTGATATTACTCATGAGATCCCAGCATTTAATATCCCTCGAGCCGCATTTGTATTGGGCAATGCTTATCATTATTTCCCCAAAGGAACTGTCCACATCATCGGGATCAACACCTTATTTCATGAAGAATCCAGGTATATCGGCATGAAATATAATGATCACTATTTCGTTGGAGCCGACAACGGTATCTTCAGTCTATTGTTGAATGGCAATGAACCACAAGAACTCTACGAACTCAACTTAATGCAGGATTTGCGGTATCTACATTTTCCACTAGCAGACATTCTATCTAAATCTGCCTGTCACATCGCCAAAGGCGGAAAACTGAAAGATGTCGGAACGCCAATGCAACAGCTGATTGAAAAAGTGACTTTGCAGCCCATCTTTGACAAAGATATGATCCGAGGCAATGTCATTTATGTGGATGCCTTTGGCAATGCCATCACCAACATCTCCAAAGATTTATTCAATAAGGTACAGAAAGGTCGGCATTTTGTACTTTACTTCAAACGCAATGAGACCATCACCAACCTTTCCTGGCACTACAACGAAGTAGGTGAAGGAGAAAAACTTTGCTTATTTGGCATTTCCAACTATCTTGAAATCGCCATCAATAAAGGCAATGCAAGCCAGCTCCTTGGACTTCATGACGATGACTCCAACGTAATTCGCATAGAATTCAAAGATTCCGTACTGTAAAACAATTATCAAACTTCAACCCACAGTCATCATTTACTGGCAATTGCTTCGCTAATTGTTCGCACCTGCTTCGCTTCTCATTCGGGGCCGCTCCACTCCGCGCCCACTGATTGTCCACCTTGCGCCCACTAATTAGGTGGAAAATCAGTGGGCGCAAGGTGGACGAGAGGTGACCAAGAGGTAGACAATTTCCGAACAAAGGGCGAATAGATGGCGAACGAAGGGCGAAGTGAGCTACTATCTGATGACAACACGATAATAAAACAAAATCTTACGGCAAACGTTAGTTTTAAATTAGATATTTGATTATAAAAATTGTTAAACATACATGAGATCGCTAAAATTACTTTTTCTGTTCACCATTCTATCCGGCTTCCTTAAACAAGTCAATGCTCAAACCAATCCAGATTCCAGCGCTTACGAAGTACAGCGGAACCATGTCAATGAGCTACTCAATGCCCGGCAACAAAAATTTGGTGCTTATGACACCAGTCTTACCCAAAAAACGGGTCTTTTTGGTCTATTTAAATCAAAAGGAGATATGCAAAAGAGTATCGACATTCTTAAAGATATTGTGATTACCGATAATAACATCTTTCTCGAAACACAAAAACTTCTTAAAATAAAAGATTTTGAGAAAGATAAATTTCAGCAGCTGGCAACAGATTATGATAAACAGGTTTCTGCTTATATCGGCACCATAAGCAAGCTTCAGAAAGAAAACGAAAAATTGCGTAGCCAAGTTGACAAAACATCGGGTAACGGAGGCCTAAGCAATATTCTCCTTTATATTGCTTTAGTTGTGATCGGGGTTTTAGGCTATCTACTCTACACGGCCAAAGCAAAACACGCCGCTGCAAAACAACAAAATATAGGATAAAATAGGCGAATACCAGTCTCAACATAATAGCCAACAAGTCAAACAGCCCTTAAGGTATTAAAAAGTCACCTTGATGCTAAAAATTGACTATAGTATGATAGCAAATTGTTTTTAATCTCGTTACATTTGTCCTCGCAACAAAATTTGAAGTAGCGGATATGGCAAGAGGATTCAACAGCGGTAATAAACAAGAAGAGGATCTACCAAAACCAAAATTGAATAAGGAGCTCCTGTTGAGAGCTGCAAAACTAATGACCTATTTAAAACCTTATCGGTTTAAATTTGGAATAGGGATGTTTTTCTTGGTATTATCCAGTTTAGCCATGTTAGCGTTCCCGGCGCTGCTTGGGGCTATGATCGATGCTGCTCAAGGTAAGCAAAAATATCTCTGGCTTCCTCCAGAAGTATATTACATTGGTGGCATTGCATTTATTATATTATCTTTTCTGTCAGTCGTTTCTTTTTTTCGCATCCGTATTTTTGTTGAAATTGCAGAACGTACATTGGCTGCCCTTCGCAAGGATACTTATCTAAAACTGATTTCATTACCGATCGAATTTTTTGCCAACCGTCGTGTTGGGGAATTAAACAGCCGTCTGTCTGCAGATCTTTCGCAGATCCAGGATACCCTGACCACCACACTAGCTGAAATTCTAAGGCAGTTGATCAGTCTTTGTTTTGGTGTTTTTCTATTGGTTTGGGTATCTCCCAAACTTGCTCTTATGAACCTTTGTATTTTACCGATCATTGTGGTGGCGGCTATCATCTTTGGAAAGTTTATCCGCGAACTATCGAGACAGGCCCAAGACAAAATGGCTGAATCAAATAGTATCGTTCAGGAGACTTTATTAGGGATCAGCAATGTGAAGGCTTTTGTCAATGAATACTTCGAGTTTAACCGTTATAGCAGACAGATGGATTCTGTTGTCAAACTTGCTGTTAAAGGTGCAACCTTTCGTGGTGCATTTGCTTCCTTTATTATCTTCTGTATTTTTGGTGCAGTAATCGCCGTTATATGGTATGGAGCGGCACTAGTTGCTATCCACGAAATGACTGTCGGCGATCTGACGACCTACATTTTATATTCGATGTTTGTTGCAGGATCCATGGGCAGTTTTCCTGAACTCTATGCCAATATCCAACGCTCCTTAGGGGCAAGTGAACGCATTTTGGAAATTCTGGATGAGCCTCAAGAAAACCTCAATGTGAAACCGACTTGTAAAGAAGTTCACGAAGTAATGACCGGCAAACTAAGCTTCAATCATGTTTCCTTTGCATACCCAAGTCGTCCCGATATTGAAATTCTAAAAGACATCAATTTTACGGCCAATGCAGGGGATAAGATTGCCATAGTCGGCCCCAGTGGAACAGGAAAATCAACAATCGCTTCATTAATCTTACAATTCTACACGGTTAATACAGGTGAAGTCTGCTACGACGACAGACCAGCATCCGATTTTGAATTATGCGATATCCGTAATCAAGTCGCTATTGTACCGCAGGATGTATTGCTGTTTGGAGGTACTATACGCGAAAATATTGCGTATGGCAAGCTCGATGCCTCAGAAGATGAAATTATAGCCGCTGCTAAACGTGCCAATGCACATCAATTTATCTTAAATTTTCCTGAAGGCTATAACACGCTCGTTGGCGAACGTGGCGTAAAACTCTCTGGCGGGCAGCGCCAGCGTATTGCCATTGCCCGCGCGCTGTTAAAAGATCCGGCCATTCTTATCTTAGACGAGGCGACTTCATCATTAGATTCTGAGTCCGAGCGCCAGGTACAAGAGGCATTGGAAGAATTAATGCGCGGACGTACTTCGATTATCATTGCTCATAGATTATCTACCATTATCGATGCTGATAAAATTATCGTTATCGAAAACGGCATCGTATCGGAAAGCGGCACTCACTTTGAACTGCTCCAAAAAGAAAGCGGCCTCTATCAACACCTCTACAACCTCCAATCGAAACAGCAAAAGATTGATATGTAAAATTTTGTTAATTATTGATTCTTTTTAAACAAAATCACCTTGTGATTGTTCATTTGGTATCATACTTGATTATCATTTGAATATATAACAAAATAGAAGAATTATGAAAAATAGCAAAAATGGATTAGTGGCATTTGCTTTGGTAGGATTAGCTGCGGGAGCTGCTGCATGGTATCTTTTAGGAACTGACGATGGAAAAAAACAATTAGATCGTGCAAATGATGGCATCAAGAGCTTAACTAAATCATTGAAAGATCTTTCTAAGAAAGAAGCTAAAAAAGCGCAAAAACTAGCTAATAAAGCTTCGTCCGAATTAGATAATTTAAAATCGAAAGCTCAGGCTGCCTTTAGCAAAGCTACAGAAGATGCAGATGCACTGAAAAACAAAGCGAAAGAAGCAGGCAGAGAAGCTTTGGAACACGCCAACAGCGCAGCTCAAAACTTGGCAGGCAAAATCGATGATACAACTGACGCTGCGAAGTCCAAAATTTCTAACGTATAAGTAAAAATAACGTCTTTTTTAGGAATTGATGTTGTTGATCACTCTCGCGGTTAAAATACATTTGTATCTTTGCTGCCTATGACGTTGATGCAACAAGTAAAAACTTTAATTCTTAAAGACATCATTCTGGAATGGCGTTCGAAATATGCTATTAACGGAATTCTACTATATGTCGTATCAACTGTTTTCGTCTGCTATCAAGCATTTAAATCAGTTGATACGACTACTTGGAACGCATTATTTTGGATCATTATGCTCTTCGCTTCGATCAATGCAATCAACAAAAGCTTCGTCCAAGAAAACCCCAATCGGCAACTCTACTATTATTCACTTGTTGATCCTCGAGCGATCATTTTAGCAAAAATCATCTACAATACCATCGTGATGACGCTATTAGCCACCATCGCTTATTTTGTATATTCAACCATATTTAAAAATCCCATCGGTGACCCGATACTCTACTTCTTATCGGTCATGCTCGGCAGCATTAGCTTTTCAACTGTATTTACCATGATTTCTGGAATTAGCGCTAAAGCAGGAAATAACAGTACGCTAATGGCAATACTTAGTTTCCCGGCAATTATCCCGCTATTAATCGTATTAATAAAGCTATCACGCAATGCAATAGAAGGTTTGGAAAGAGCTTCAAGCAGTAAAGAAATAATCGTATTACTTGCAATTAATGTAATCACGATCACTATTTCTTTGTTGTTATTTCCGTACCTTTGGCGAGATTAAATATGAGCATTGACGACAAACTAAATTCAATATAACCATGAGAAAAAAATGGTGGAAAGTATTAGCAGTATTGATTATCTGTGGTGTTATTATCAATGGTCTTTTAGGCCCTGTTCCCCGTCTATTTATCCTACACGAAAGCATCCGTAATGTCTATTTTCATGTTCCGATGTGGTTTGCTATGATTTCGATGTATTTCGTTTCTGTAGTATACAGCATTAAATACCTTAATACTGGAAAACAAGCATACGATTTAATGGCTATAGAGGCTGTAAACACGGGTATTACGTTCTGCTTCTTGGGACTTGCGACGGGTATGCTATGGGCAAATATCACCTGGGGTGAACCGTGGCCAAACGACCCGAAACTGAATGGCTCTGCGATCGCAACATTGATGTATCTCGCTTACCTTGTTCTCCGAAATGCCTTGGAAGAAGAACAAAAAAGAGCGAAGATTTCTGCAGTATATAATATTTTTGCCTTTCCGATTATCATTGTACTCATCTATATCTTACCTAAACTGACAGATTCCCTACATCCAGGTAGTGGGGGGAATGGAACATTTGCTGATCTTCAGATGAGTAATGAATTGCGCCCGACGTTCTACGGTTCTGTTATTGGATGGATTTTGATAGCGACCTGGATCTGTACAATGCGCTATAGGATGCGTTTATTAGAGAGAAAGCAAGAATTAGGCGCATAAGTATCAAAAATTTGTATTCATCAAACACCTGTCATGTTGCGCATAAAAATGGACAACATGACGAATAATAATATATAGAAATAGAAATGAAAAAAATAGTATTGTCAATCGTCTTACTCATGTTTTCTACCCTGAGTACATTTGCGCAAGAAGATGTCGATATGGCGACCGGATTGCGTAGCGAAGGAAAGATCTACGTCGTAGTATTGGTCATGTTGGTCATTTTTCTTGGCTTGGCTTTCTTCCTTTTTTTGCTTGACCGCCGCATTAGCAAATTGGAAAAAAAGAATAAATAGCACATATTTATCAACACCATGATTATCAGTCAGTTTAGGAATTATTCACCCATTAATATTTTATTTCTATCGCTCGTAGGCTTTGTGCTATGTTTAGGGATATTTTTGCACCTTCCGGATAAACTTGACTCTGTAATTTTTGAACCTGCATTGGGCAATCTATTGGGAGAAAACAACTTAATCAACCTTTCTCCTGCCACCAATGTTTTTATCACGCTGATCTTGACGATCTTCCAGGCGACAATACTCAATCGCATCACAAGCCATTTTAACTTACTAGGGAAACCTAGCTTTTTGGTCGCTTTGATGTACATGACACTGGCCAGCTTGTTTTTACCATTTTTGGTGCTGTCTCCAACGCTGATCTGTAATTTTATTTCGATATGGATGTTAAGCAAGTTGCTCTCCCTCTATCGGCAGACGGATGTTAAAGCGGAAATGTTCGATCTTGGCATGATCGTAGGCATCGGAAGCTTGGTCTACTTTCCATTCTTGAGTATGTTTGGCTTATTGTGGATAGGTTTACTCATTTTTAGGCCGTTCAACTGGCGCGAATGGATTACCCCACTCCTTGGCTTGGCCACGGTGTATTTTATCTTGGCGGTAATCTATCTTTGGATGGGCAAAATGGAGCAGTTTTATACGATTTGGCTGCCGTTTACGTACAAATTTCCTACGGCTATCCGTATTCAATTAGTTGACTATCTGGTACTCGTGCCGGTCATCTTTACTTTAATACTCTTCTTAATGGTCTTAAAAGACAACTTTTTTAAAAGTGTCGTGCATATTCGCAAGTCATTTCAATTGTTGTTCTTTATGTTATGCCTGGCGGTAGTCTCGTTCTACTGGAATAAAAAACTAACAGAGGCCCATTTTTTACTTTGTGCACCTTCTATCGCCATCTATATGGCGTACTATTTCACTTATGCCAAAAAGAAATGGTTTTTTGAGGTCGTATACGCCATTATAACCCTCACTATAATCTACTTTCAGTTTTTCTAAGCTACTGTACAATAAGCGTTTAACCTTTTTTAACAAAATCGGCTTAACAAGCTCGCAAAAATTGAATAGTTTTGTATGCGATTAAAAGCAAAAAACATTTAATATCAGAGTCAAATAACTCGAAAATTTCACTAAAACTAAATAAACATTAGTTTCTCAATTTTATAGATTGACCATGCAGAAACGCTTTACAAGCTCTCTAAAAAATAAATCACTCCAACTGTTGTTAGCAGGGGGAATTTTAGCTAGTTCTACTACCGCATTTGCCCAAAAAACGACATCCGCATCACCCTACTCTCAATTTGGACTTGGTCAGATGCGAGAGGATTTATTGCCACAATATAGAGGTATGGGGGGCGTGAATACCGCTATCCGAAGAATCAATGGCGTATACAACACCAACCCGAGCAATCCTGCATCTTACTCTGCCACACAGTTTACCACCTTTGATGCTGGTTTATATGGCAATTACACGCAATTAAATTCGACAACCCGATCAGATAACACGGCTGACTTTGCCTTTAGCCATATCACCATGACTTTCCCCATGAAACGATTTGGAGGAATCAGTTTGGGTATTCTTCCCTACTCTGATATTGGTTATCGGACATCTTCAACAGGAACTGTAAATGCTGATCCTTACACGAAAGTTTTCACCGGCGAAGGTGGTTTAACAAAAGCCTATGCTGGTTGGGGGGTACGCATCGTGAAAGGCCTGAGTATCGGTGCCAACATGTCTTATCTATTTGGAACCTTAAATGATTATAGCCGTGTAGAATTTCTCCCTTCATCGGGGGCATTGAATACCCAGCAACAGAATAAACGCGAAATACAAGGTATTATCTTTGATTATGGTTTACAATACGAGCAACCGTTAAATAAGGAATACTCACTGACCTTTGGTTACTCTGGTTCATTAAATAATGATATTAAAGAGAGAACAACAATATTTAATACGAGAACTACACCTTCTTCTGATCCGGACAACCAAAATATCCCGTTGGATAGCACCTTTATTTCTGACCGCAGTAGCAGACATTTGACCCTTCCGCTGAAGCATAATGTTGGTATCACGCTTGCGCGTAGCAACCGCTGGTTGGTTGGTGCTGATTTTAAATACGCAGATTGGTCGAGATTTCAGACTAGAAAAGGAGAAAATGAGCTCCGCAAGAATTACGGCGTAGCGATTGGGGGTCAAATTACGCCCGATGTCACCTCGCTTAAGTATTTGAACCGAGTAGATTATCGACTTGGCTTTAGATATAACAAAACACAATATTTCTTAAGTAACCAAAATATCAACGATATGGCTGTTACTGTTGGTGTTGGTTTCCCATTTGCCAGAAATCAATTTTCGGGAGCTTTCTCTAAAATAAACTTTTCGGCAGAATTTGGACAAATGGGCAAAATCAGCAATAGCCTCTTACGTGAACGTTATATTAACTTTAATATAGGCTTTACCTTAAATGACCGCTGGTTTAGAAGAACACAATTTGATTAATCCGATGGTACGCAAGACATTTGCTTCGACCATAATCCAAAATATATCGCCCCTAGTAATCGTATCTTTACTAGGGGCGCTCTCATTGACTTCGTGCGAACCTGATTTAAAAGAGGTCGACCGGATTGCCAACATGAAAAAGGAAGAGGCGGTCGACATCTCACGTCATGTAGACATCATCTACAGCGATTCGACCCGGGTAAAAGCCAATCTTACCGCGCCTGAAATGCGTATCAAACACGATAGTACCGAAGTATATGAATTTCCCAAAAGCATAAAAATCATCTTTTACGATGACAATTTAAAGGAAACTCAACGCATCACCTCCGACCACGCCATTCGTAGGGAAAAAGAAAAGACGACCACTTTCACAAAAAACGTTGTAGTAACTATGGCTGACGGATCGATCATCAAAACTGAAGAGATCATCTATGACGAAAGTCAAGTTGATAGCAACAGCAACAGGATCTTTTATAATCACGTGCCGATAACGGCTTTCTTTCGCGATAATCGGGGTAATTTACAGGGGTCATCATTTACATCAGACAAAGATTTCAAACATGTCAATATAGCCAATGCCACTGGTTACACCATTATTACCAACAACAATCTGTTCCCTTCACTAGGTAAATAGCTCATCGTGGGTCATAAACCAGATTCCTGGTTTAAAAGTAGCCATGGATCTGATACAATGGCCCCAGACTGTTTATTTATACGATTAAGTTATTCAAAACGAATGATTTGAACTAAAAGAGAACAGAAAACTTCAGTTTATACAATTATTTTTCAAATTTGTTTTGCTACATTCAGGAAAATATTCCATTTTTTTTTATAAAAATTGTATCTTGCACCGCATTTTGCTATGCTATGCATAAATTAACGAATTACAAGTATTTACACAATATAAACACAATAAGCAGACTATGGGATTAATGGGCTTTTTGCGTAACAAAGCGGGTGTCATCTTGACCGCAGCTATGGCTATCGCAATTTTAGCATTTTTACTAGGCGATGTCGTTCGGGGAGGAGCTCCTTTTTGGGCGAGACATCAAAATCGTGTAGGGGAAGTCAACGGAACTGAAATTGAATATCCTGCGTTCAATCAACAAGTTGAACAAACAGAAGAAATGTTCAAACAACAAATGGGAGGTACAGTGACTCCTCAAATGAGAACATACGCTGTTCAACAAGTTTGGAATCAATTTTTGTCAAGAGAGATCTTGAAAAAAGAGATTGAAAAAATCGGTTTGACTGTCGGTAAAGAAGAATTAAATGATTTAGTAAAAGGGCCAAATCCTTCACCTCAAATCGTTCAGGCTTTTACTAACCCACAAACGGGACAGTTTGACCATAGTCAATTGATGACCTTCTTAGGGCAGGTGAACAATAATCCTGCTGTCTACGACCAATGGAATACGTTACTTGAAGGCGTTAGAGATGAACGTTTAAGCAGCAAATACGGCGAGTTGCTTTCCAATAGCGTATACGTTACTTCATTGGAAGCAAACGAAGAATACCAAGAGCGCAATAAATTGGCAAACTTCAAATACATTCTTTTAGATTATGCTTCTGTCAAAGATGCAGATGCTAAATTGACGGATGCTGATTACCAAGAATATTATGATGAACATAAAAACATGTTCAAAACCCAAGAGGAAACTCGTGCAATTCAATATGTAACTGTAGATGCAAAACCTCTTGCTAAAGATTCTTTGGCCGTAAAAGAAACCATCAACAAATTGAAACAGGATTTAATCGTTGCCAAAGACGACTCCTTGTTTGCTTCGATCAATTCAGACAACAAATACCCGTTCACTTATGTGAAAAAAGGACAGTTGAGCCCTTCTTTGGATTCAGTTGTATTCAATGTGGCTGCTGGCACAACAGTTGGACCTTTTTTAAACAACAACGCGTATGAAATCGCAAAAGTTGTTTCGACGATCGTAAGTCCTGACTCGGTGAAAGCATCTCATATCTTACTGGACCCTACAGCTGAGGGTGGCGTAGATAAAGCCTTGGCGAAAGCAGATTCGATCAAAGGATTGATTCAAAAAGGAGACAATTTTGCAGCATTGGCCGTTCAGTTCAGTAAAGATCCAGAAAGCAAAACAAATGGTGGCGAACTAGGGACATTCACAAGAGGTCGTATGGTTCCTGAGTTTGAGAATGCCGTATTCGAAGGAAAAACAGGTGATATCAAAGTTGTAAAATCTCAATTTGGTGTGCATGTCATTAAAATTGAGAAACAATCAGGTAGCTCAAAATATGCGAAAGTTGCCATCATTGATAAAGTGATCAGCAGTGGAAAAGAAACATTAAACAATGCGCATAGCAAAGCAACAGCATTCTTATCTGCAGCCACAGCACAGAACTTTGCTCAAGAAGCGAAAAAACTTGGTCTAGAAGCAAAAACAGCTTCACGCGTAACAGCGATGGACAATGTATTAGATGGTAATGAAGCGCCACGTGATTTAATTAAATGGGCTTTCGAAGCGAAAAAAGGCGATATCTCAGACAAAGTATTTGAGACTGAAACTTCTTACATCTTAGCAAGTTTGGTTGACATACAACCTAAAGGAACGCTTTCTCTGGATGCCGTTAAAAAAGATATTGAGCCTGCAGTAAGAAATATGGTTAAAGCGAAGATGTTGAAAGAGAAATTTGACAAAGCTTTAGCAGGTGCATCTTCTATAGATCAGGTTGCTCAAAAAGTAGGTAAATCAGCTATTCACGTTGAAAATGTTGTCTTCGCGAACCCAGTTATCCCTGGTGTTGCATTGGAAAACAAGGTTGTAGGAACAGTTTTTGGACTTCAACCAAATAAACCTTCCAAAGCGATTGAAGGAAATACAGGTGTATATGTAGTACAGGTCAACGGTTTTACCAATCCTGCCGCTATCTCCGATATCAATGGACAAAAGAAACAAATGCTTGCAGCTAAAGCACAACGCGCTTGGGGATCTATTTTCCGCGCATTACAAGACAAAGCTGAAATCATTGACAATAGAGTGAAATTCTTTTAAAAGATTTTTAAGTAAATTTGTAGCCGGACGAATTATCGTCCGGTTTTTTTTTGATGTAAATATGGATATTCAAACAAATATTGTCAACAAAGTTGCGCAAAGTGGGTTAGTCACAGTTGACTTGGCCAACTACCATCCTCAAGCAGACAATGTGGTATATGATATTAAGGATAATCTCTTCCATGGCTTGATTCTTAAAGAAAAGGATTTCCGCGAGTTCATTAAGACAAACGATTGGTCGCAATATGCCGGTAAACATGTAGCAATTACCTGTAGTGCAGATGCTATTGTGCCCACTTGGGCTTACATGTTATTGGCTAACAAATTGGAACCTCATGCAGCAACAATCATCTTCGGAGACGCGGATGAACTGTTACGCATGCAGTATGCTGCAGCTATTGAACAGATTGACATGGAACAATTTCGGGATCAGCGTGTAGTTGTAAAGGGATGTGGTGACACTTTTATTCCAGAGTCCATATTTGTACAGTTTACGGTAAAACTAAGCAAGGTGGCAAAAAGTATTATGTATGGTGAACCTTGTTCTACCGTACCTGTATTTAAACGAGTACAGCCTAAGTAATCCAATTGCACAAATGTATAAGTCATTGTCTATGAACGTCTCATTTAATGTCAAAAGTTAAATTTATTTGAATGAAATTAACATTTCTTTTTCAAACAAATTTCGTAAACTTACCTACATGAAACTTATATCGACTTTGCTCTTTTACTTATCCGTGGTAGTAAGTACTGCTTTTGCTCAAGAATTACCGCATTTAAAGGAATCTGCATTTAAAGGTGGTGAGAAATTAAAGTATAAACTCCGTTATGGCTTTATTTCCGCCGCAACTGGAACATTAACTGTTGAAGACACAAAGGATGGAACTGGAAACCCTTCCTTTCATTTATATGCAGCAGGTAAGACAGCAGGTGCCTTTGCGATATATACGGTACGCAATGAATACAATTCGTATATTAACAGTAAAACATTTTTACCCTATTATTATACGGAAAACATTCGCGAAGGAGGATACAGAAGGAATGATAAGGTACGCTTTAACCAAGCGACAAATACCGTTGTCGGTAATAAAGGAACATTTAATTCGAAAGTAGATCAAACTTTTGACTTGCTTTCCTCCTACTATTTTGCGCGCAACTTGGATCTGTCAACGGTTAAACCGGGAGAATCTTTCAAGCTGACTTATTTTCTGAATGATGAGATTGCTACCTTAGGCATACAATATATTGGAATAGAAAAGATAAAAACAGAATTAGGCACATTAGAATGCCTCAAATTCAGTCCCGAAATCAAACCGGGACGGATATTTAAAAAAAATAGCAAGCTTTATTTGTGGGTAACCAATGATGGCAACCGTATTCCGGTCAAAGCCAATGTAGATATTTTAATCGGCTCCGTAACGTTAGAATTACTGGAAGCAAGCGGATTAAAGTACAAATTGGGACAACGAGCAAGCTACTCAAAATAATTAGAATGATTGAAGTAGGAAATGTATTGGTACACGAAGATCTAATCAATAATGACTTTGTGTGCAATTTATCAAAGTGCAAAGGAATCTGTTGTATTGAAGGCGATTCGGGCGCCCCGTTATTGGAAAGTGAAAAGGCCATCCTGGAGGAGATCTATCCTAAAGTGAAGCCTTATATGACAGAGAAAGGTATTGAAGCGATTGAGGAGCAAGGCAAATATGTAATTGATGTAGATGGTGATCTGACAACTACCTGTGTCGATGGAAATAAAGAGTGCGCCTATGTGACCTGGGAAAATGGCATCACAAAATGTGCTATTGAAAAAGCTTACGAACTCGGCGAGATCCATTGGCGAAAACCTGTATCATGTCACCTATACCCTATACGGACAACACATTATCCCGAATTTGACGTACTTCACTATGACCGTTGGCATATCTGTAAAGATGCCTGTTCATTCGGGAAAGAATTGCAGGTCCCTGTCTTTAAGTTTTTAAAAGATCCGTTAATCCGCACGTACGGTGAGGAATGGTACAAAAATCTTGAGCGAGCAGCCGAAGAGTTGTCCTAAAATCACTATCTTTAAGCTTTAACTATTTTGGTATTTCACCCTAATTCATGTCAAAATTAAGAGAGATTCAACGTCCTATTGTCCATGAACTGGAAGCTTTTGAGAAAAAATTCAAAGCTTCGATGAAAAGCTCCGTCCCCTTGTTGGATCGCATTACACAATACTTGATCAAACGTAAAGGCAAACAAATGCGGCCTATGTTTGTGTTCTTTTCAGCGGGCATATGTAACGGAATTAATGAATCCACTTACCGTGGTGCTGCTCTTGTAGAGTTGTTGCACACTGCCTCTTTGGTACATGACGATGTGGTGGACAATTCCTACGAACGTCGAGGATTTTTTTCGATCAATGCGCTATGGAAAAATAAAATTGCTGTTTTGGTGGGTGATTTTCTATTGTCAAGAGGTTTACTCCTTTCGGTAAAACATCAGGATTATCACTTACTAAAAATTGTATCCGAAGCTGTTGAACAGATGAGCGAAGGTGAATTGCTTCAGATCGAAAAGGCTCGTAAACTGGATATTGAAGAGTCTATTTATTTTGAAGTGATCCGAAAAAAAACAGCCTCGCTAATCGCTTCTTGCTGTGCTTGCGGCTCGGCCTCGTCAAATGCAGATCAAGGAACAGTAGATAAACTTCATCAATTTGGTGAAAAAATTGGAATTGCATTCCAGATCAAAGACGATTTGTTTGACTTTGGCTTAGATGACGTCGGCAAACCGCTCGGCAATGATATCAAAGAGAAAAAAATAACTTTACCGCTCATTTATGCATTACATCAAGTTACTGCAAGCGAAAAACGAAGAATCATTAATTTAGTTAAAAACCACAATGAGGATGCTCAAAAAGTTGCTGAAGTCATTGATTTTGTCCGTAAGAGTGGTGGGTTAGCATACGCGACAAGTAAGATGCTAGAATACCAACAAGATGCATTTCGAATATTGGAGGACTTTCCAGACAGCGAATACAAAGCCGGACTGGAGCAATTGGTAAAATACACAACAGAAAGAAAAAAATAAAATGAGTCACGAATTAATGTTTTTTGGTGGGTTCCTAATATTTATTGCGCTTATGCTTGCAATAGATCTTGGGTTATTTTCTAAGGGCGACAAACCTGTCAGCCTGAAGATGGCTAGTATTATGAGTGCCATTTGGGTCTTATTCTCTTTAGGCTTCTATTGGCTGCTACGTCACTATGGATTTGAACTGCACAATATCCATGATTTTAATCACCTCCAAGAGGTCATCGCCAAACACCACCACGATATTAAAATTATTCCCGGAGATCTAGCGGCCAGTCTCGATGTTTATAATAAGAATCTTGGTCTGGAATATCTTACCGGTTATGTTGTGGAATACGCCTTGTCAGTAGATAATATCTTTGTGATGGTCTTACTGTTCACCTCTTTCGGTATTCCAGAGCGTTATTACCATAAGGTTTTGGTTTGGGGTATTTTGGGCGCAATCATTATGCGTTTCTTATTTATATTCCTTGGCGCCACCCTTATTGCTAAGTTTGGCTGGATTCTATATGTTTTCGGCGCTTTCCTAGTCTTTACAGGTGTAAAAATGTTTATTAACCGCAACCAGGAAGAGGACGTTGATCCACAGAATCACCCAGTCGTTAAATTCGCTTCGCGCTATTTTAAAGTAACTCCAAAATTAGACGGTGGACACTTTTTCCATGTAGAGAACGGTGTTAAATACATGACTCCGCTCTTTCTTGTATTGCTGGTGATTGAATTTACAGATCTCATTTTCGCTGTGGATTCTATTCCTGCGATTTTCTCCGTTACCAAAGATCCCTACGTCGTATTTTTTTCTAACATTTTTGCGATTCTAGGCTTACGATCAATGTTTTTCCTATTGGTCAATATCATACACAAATTTCAATACCTCAAAGTAGGTTTAGCCTTTTTACTGGTCTTCATTGGATTAAAGATGCTGCTACACCATTGGTTGGCCGAAGTTGGTTTTACGACAACACATTCACTGATTGTTATTATCGGCATCCTCGCTTTAAGTATCATTGCCTCGCTGCTTTTTCCAAAAAAGTCTTCCATTGCTGATTAGACGAAGCCGATTGAACAACTATGCTTATCGCTGTAAAATGTTGTCGCAAGGGGCAGCACATAATAGAATAAACATCCTATAATGGTCAGAATGAGAATTCTGGCCATTTCTATTTAACCTTAGAAAACTTCTATCATTTCTTTGCCTAGCAGGACATTAAGATACAAATAGTAGATTTTTCAGCACAATTATTTTACAGAGGAATTGATCTTACTCAATTTTATTTATTTATTTTAGCACCACATTAAATTAACAACATACTAACAATGAATTGGAATAAAACGATTGTACTAGCCGCTTCACTTTTTGCAGCGTCTTTCCAAGTACAAGCACAAGACAATTTGATCAATGCGCTTAAAGCAAATCAAAATGACAATAGCAAATCTGGATTTACCTTTACTGAAGTCATCAATCTAGGGAATACATCCATCAAAAATCAAGGTTCATCAGGTACTTGTTGGTCTTATTCAGGTAATTCTTTCCTAGAGTCTGAGATGATTCGTATGGGTAAGAAACCGGTTGAGATATCCCAAATTTATACTGCGCGGAACACATACTTAGACAAAGCACGTACCTATGTACGCCTTCATGGTGGATTGTCATTGGGCGAGGGCGGTCAATTCCATGATGTATTGAACTCCTTTCGTAAATACGGAACAATGCCACAATCGGCGTATACCGGTCTCCACTACGGTACTACCCGTAACAACTTTGGCGAAATGACTTCTATGTTGGACGCTATGTTGGGTGCAGTAGTGAAGGGCAAAACATTGACGCCAAACTGGGAGAAAGCCTATACCGCTGCCATGGATTCTTACCTTGGAGAGGTCCCTGAGAAATTTGACTATAACGGTAAATCCTACACACCACGTACCTTTGCAGATCAGGTAATCGGTATCAATCCAGACGACTATGTCGGTATTGCTTCCGTAACCGATCATCCGTATTACAGCCAGTTCGTATTGCTGATTCCAGACAACTGGTCATTCGACCGTTTTTACAATGTTAAAATGAACGATTTAACGGATATCATTGACAACGCTTTACAAAAGGGTTATACTGTGGCTTGGGCAACTGACGTATCTGAAAAAGGTTTCTCCTGGAAAAACGGGGTTGCTTATGTACCTGAAAAACCATTCGAGGAAATGACAGAGCAAGAAAAATCAACCATGTTCGTTGGTCCTAAACCGGAATTAAAAGTTACAGCCGAAGAAAGACAAAAAGCTTTTGATAACTGGCAAACAACTGATGACCACGGTATGCATATTGTTGGGCTTGTGAAAGATCAAAATGGAAAAGAGTACTACATTGTTAAAAACTCTTGGGGAACAACAAATGACTATCATGGTTACCTTTATGCCTCAAAAGAATTCGTACGTTATAAAACAACTTCTTTGATGTTACACAAAGACGGCCTAACAAAAGATTTAAAGGCTAAGATAAATATCAAATAGACGATTTATCAATCCACAAAAACACCTCTGAAATTAAAACATCCGAGGTGTTTTTGTTTTCAGATTAATTTGATAACTTAAGCATAATTATGAATCTTTTGTTGAGTGAGTATGAGAAGTATAATCGCATTGTGCCTTACGATTTTATTCGGGAATTTGGCTCACGCCCAGACTAAGGGTGTGAAATTTATAAATGGATTGAGTTGGAAACAAATAAAGGAGCGCGCAGAAGCTGAAAACAAATATATCTTTGTAGAGCTATTTGCAACCTGGTGTGGTCCATGCCAATATATGAGTAATGAGATCTTTCCTTTAGAACAGGTGGGGCAGCCAATTAATGAAAACTTTATTAGTGTTAGGGTACAAATGGATTCCACAGAATCTGACAATGCCAACGTCAAAAAATGGTATGCCGATGCGCGTGCTATTTCCAATGAATATAATATTCAATCGTTTCCTACATTTCTTATTTTTAATCCCAATGGACAAGCTGTACACCGCATTGTTGGCGCAAGTGATGCGCCTGAATTTGTCGGCCATGTAATGGATGGGCTAAATCCCGAAACACAGTATTACACCCTGTTAAAAAAATTCGATAAAAGACCGCAGGATATTTACACGGCCAAGCAGATGCTAAAAGCAGCGAATATCGCTTACGATGAAAACACTGCGCGCAAGGCGGAAAATACGTTAGCAAATTCACTAGGAACAGATGAATTGTTCAAAAAGGAGAACGTGCATATTCTATTGGCTGCAGCAAAATTTACCAATTCGAAAGCTTTCAATCTTATCCGGAACAATAAAGAAAAAATTGATATCCTATTAGAGTCACCTGGTATTGCCAACCGTACGCTGGCAAATGTTGTCGTTAACGAATTATTCCAGATTAAAATAGATGCCAAGCACGAACCTAACTGGGATAGTTATCAAAATGAACTGACGGCAAAATATCCGGACATCGATTTCGTTCCGATGTTCAAGAAGATTAGAGCACACTATTACCTTCAGGTGAAAAATTATGTGGCGATGAAGAATACCATCAATGATTATCTTTCATCAGAAGATTTTACTCCACATCAATTAAACACTTTTGCCTGGACTATCTTTAATAACAGCAGCGATCCGGCCTGTATCGAATCCGCACTAAGCTGGAGCAAAAAGTCGATTATTGAAGATCCGAGCAGCGCATTCTTGGACACCTACTCCAATCTACTCTATAAAAAAGGTGAAAAAGAAAAAGCGATAAAGTGGCAAAACAAAGCCGTCGAAATGGCCAGTGAGGACGATCGCCCTATCTATCAAGAAACGCTTGAAAAGATGATGAAAGGAATAAAAACTTGGGAAAACTAAAAGGAACCCGATAAGAGCCTACGCTGATCATCCCTAAAGACAAAAGTCCCGATCCAATTATGGATCGGGACTTTTATATAGATAGAGACCTCAGCCTGAAGCTTCAAGCTGCCTGGTTACTTTAATGCCTTTATTCCCATGTTCCAAAGCGCAAAAGCATACTTATCCACATTACTATTGATCAGAACTTCTGTAGACCTTCCAGCACCATGACCAGCTTTCGTCTCAATACGAATCAATACAGGATTATCACAACCTTGCTTTGCCTGCAGCTCTGAAGCAAATTTATAGGAGTGTGCTGGTACTACCCGATCATCATGATCTCCGGTAAACACCATTGTTGCTGGGTAGCAAACGCCAGATTTCACATTATGCACCGGAGAATACGCTTTCAGATAATCAAACATTTCTTTGCTATCACTGACCGTACCATAATCATAGGACCAACCTGCACCAGCCGTGAAAGTATGGTAACGTAACATATCCAAAACACCAACCTCTGGAAGAGCCACTTTGGCAATTTTAGGATCGATTGTCATTGTCGCCCCAACAAGCAAGCCACCGTTGGATCCCCCGTTTAAAGCGGTATACTCCGGTGATGTATACCCATTCTCCTGCAGGTAACGGGCAGCTGCAATAAAATCATGAAAGACATTTAATTTATTGAACTGCCTGCCGCCATCATGCCATTTCTGACCATATTCGCCGCCGCCACGGAGATTCGGAACAGCATAAACACCGCCATTTGCTAACCACACAGCAACGGAAGTACTGAACCCAGGGGTTAAGCTGATATTAAAGCCCCCATAACCATACACAATCGTCGGGTTTTTACCGTTCAAAGCAATCCCCTTTTTGTAGGTAATAATCATCGGAACTTTCGTACCGTCTTTCGATGTGTAGAACACCTGTTTGGATTCATACTGATCCGAGTCAAACTTTACTTTAGGCTTGATATAAAGTGTAGCGTGCCCAGAACTCACGTTGAACTTATAGCTCGAAGACGGTGTAATGTAATTTGAAAAACCAAAATAGATTTCTTTTTCTGTCTTTTTACCCGAAAAGCCACTCGCTGTACCAATGCCAGGCAATTCTATTTGTCGAATCTTCTTACCGGTATAATCGTATTGAATCACAACAGAAACGGCATCCTTCAAATAATTTGCAAAAAGATAGCCCCCTCCAGTACTGATCGAAAGGACATTTTCAGTCTCTGGAATAACATCTTTCCAGTTCTCTTTTGCAGGATTCTTCAAATCTACTTTAACCAAACGGTTGTTGGCAGCCTTATAATTTGTCTCCAGTAAGAAACTGTCCCCAATATTGTCAACGACACCGGTATTGGCATCAAAATGGTCCTGCAAGCAAATAATCTTGCTATTCGGCTGCTTGAGATCCTGATAATACAGTTCATTTCCCGTTGTCGTATTTGCGGCGGAGATAATTAGGTACCGTTGATCATCTGTCAATGAAGCACCCACATAACGCCTTGGTGTTGCAGAACCTCCAAAAATCAATTTATCTTCAGACTGTGCTGTGTTGAGTTTATGGTAAAATAATTTATGTTGATCTGTTTTTTCAGAAAGTTCAGACCCCTTTGGCTTATCGTAGCTTGAATAATAAAACCCATCATTTCCTTTCCATGCGATACCGGAGAATTTGACATCTATGAGGGTGGCCCCCACAGGTGACTTATCTTTGGCATTCAGCACAATGACTTTCCGCCAGTCTGATCCGCCTTCAGAAATAGAATAGGCGACTAGGCTACCATCTTTAGAAAATGAAATGTCCGCTAATGAAGTCGATCCATCTTTCGAGAAAGTATTTGGGTCCAAGAAAACTTCCTCTGTCCCTTTCTCCCCTAGTTTGCGATAAAGCACCGCATGCTGCTGTAAGCCATTATTTTTAAAAAAATATGTATATCCACCTTCCTTAAAAGGTGTTCCTATTTTTTCATAATTCCATATTTCGGTTAATTGATCTTTCAGTTTTGTGCGGAACGGGATTGCATTCAAATAGTCAAATGTGACCTTATTCTCAGCCTCTACCCAGTTTTTTGTTTCAGCTGAACGATCATCTTCCAGCCAGCGATAGGGGTCTGCAATCTTTTCCCCCCAAAATTCATCCACGACGGTTCCTTTCGTTGTCGTGGGATATGTTAACCGTTGTCCATAACCAGTTGTCGCCGTACCTGCCATACCCATCATCATGAGGATAAGACCAAAATTTTTCTTTATCATAAAATCGTATACTTGTTTCAACCAATCTAAGTTCAATTCACCTAGTATCTGAAAATTTGAGTTGAATATAAACAAATTTATCGACCTCCGATGTTTCTCAGGCTGTATTTATCTTGCAAAGCATACCTTAAAAAGCCCGGATTCATCGTTACCCGACAACCACAATATGGTGCGAAAAGCGCTACAACAAAATCGCTGTCTGTTTATCAGCGATAGAGCAATCGAGAAAACATCCATCAGCAGTTGCATATTTCTTAGCAGCATATTTCTTGGACAGCCGAAATTTCTTTAGATTTATTTAAATCTTGAATTACTAAACCATGTTTAAAAAAATCATATATCTTTTAGTAGGAATTTCCATGCTGCAAACGGGTGTCAGCAATGGTCAGCAACTACCGGTGGATCAACAGTATAGAGCCACCCCTACCAAGATCAATAATCTTGTTCACACCAAGCTGGATGTACGTTTTGACTATACAAATCAATTCCTCTACGGAAAAGAATGGGTTACATTGCAACCCCATTTTTATCCGACGGACTCCCTTCGCCTCGATGCAAAAGGAATGGATATCAAACAGGTGTCTTTGGTTAATGACCAGCAGCTGGTTCCATTAAAATACAACTATGATAACAACTCGCTTTTGATCAAGCTCGACCGCAAGTATCTCGCAAAAGAAAAGTACACCATTTACCTCGATTATACTGCAAAACCCAACTTATTAAAAGCACAGGGCAGTGCAGCAATCAATGATGCAAAAGGACTTTATTTTATCAATCCTGATGAGCGTACGCCAAATAAGCCGCGCCAGATATGGACACAAGGCGAAACCGAAGCGTCTTCAGCATGGTTTCCCACCATCGACCGTCCAAATCAAAAAACCACGGCCGAAATCTCCATGACTGTCCTTGATAAATATGTCAGTTTATCGAATGGAGCGTTGATAAACCAAGAGAAGAATCAGGATGGTACACGCACGGATACCTGGAAAATGGATCTACCACATGCTCCCTACTTGTTTATGATGGCCGTCGGCGATTTCAAAATCTATGCCGATAAGTACAATAATATCCCTGTTGACTATTACCTGGAGCCGAAATATTCGCCCTATGCCAAAGATATTTTTGGGAAGACGCCGGCCATGATGGACTTTTATAGCAAAACACTGGGTGTCCCTTACCCATGGAATAAATATGCACAGATCGTCTGTCGTGATTATGTTTCAGGTGCAATGGAAAACACCAGTGCAACATTGCATGGGGAACATGTACAAAAGACCAAACGCGAATTGTTGGACGATAATCAGGAGGGAACGATTGCCCATGAACTGTTTCACCAGTGGTTTGGCGATTTGGTCACAGCAGAATCTTGGTCCAATCTGACCATGAATGAGTCTTTC
The DNA here is from genome assembly GCF_002376635.1 of Sphingobacterium sp. UBA3549. Taxonomy (NCBI): domain Bacteria; kingdom Pseudomonadati; phylum Bacteroidota; class Sphingobacteriia; order Sphingobacteriales; family Sphingobacteriaceae; genus Sphingobacterium; species Sphingobacterium sp. UBA3549. The sequence goes on from NZ_DFOE01000007.1 coordinate 122,250, forward strand.
GCCACTTTCGGCGAGGTTATCTGGCGTGAACACGACGGAGGTAAAGATCGTGGGGATAAATCGAGGTTTGAAAAACTACAGTCTTACCTTAACACGACTAAAAACGGAAAGAGTCCGGCTTTAGCGCGCTATTATTATCACGATAAAGAAGATATGTTCGATAACATCAGCTATGCGAAAGGATCATTGATTCTCTATGCCCTGAAAGCGCAGATGGGGGATGACGCATTCTATCAATCGCTAAAAAAATATTTGACAGACAATTCTTTTAAAACCGGCGAACCGCAACAGCTGCGTCTCGCTATGGAGGAAGTGACCGGCAAAGACTGGGCTCCGTATTTCAATCAATGGTATTACCAAGGTGGGCATCCAATTTTGAAAATTACGACAAGAACTGGAGAGAACAGTGTTATACTGAACGTAGCCCAAATTCAAGATTCTACCGTGCAGACATTCCAGGTCCCTTTGACCGTCGATATCTATACCAAAAATGGTAAGATCAGACAGCACTTTCAACTCAACAAGCGGAATGCCCAATTTATGGTTCCCGTACCTGCTGCCGTTGAATTTATCGATATTGATCCCGAAAAAGTGCTCGTTGGCCAAATTCAAATCGCTAAGTCAGCTGCCGACTATCTGTATCAATATCAACATGCTCCTTCCTTTGCAAACCGTGCAGAGGCCATTACTTACGCTGCAAAAAATCCGGCGAATACCATTAGTCAACAAATCTTAACTGAAGCGTTAAAGGATACCGATCCCGACCTTGCTGCTACAGCGATTCAGGGTCTCGATCTAAGCAATCCCGCAGTCCGCAAATCAACAGAAAAAACAATCTCGACACTTGCAGAGAAATCCGAAGCCTCTGTTATCCGTGCCTCTGCGATCCAAAAGCTCGCGCAGACAAAAGATAAAAAATACAAAAGTCTAATATTGAATGCTGTAAACGACAAATCCTATATGGTTATCGCAAGTTCGATCATGGCGATAAAAAGTGCTTATCCCGATCAACTTCAGCAGTCTTTAAAGCGCATTGATCCCGATGCCATGGATTATCTAAAGGCGCTCATCACCGAATTATCTAAATCCTAGGAAAATATATTGTGGAGGCGAATTTTGTATTCGCCTCCATTTTTTTTAGTTTTGGCCACATGTCAACAAGAACAAAAATTTATTTTGCGTCCGACTTCCATCTAGGATCGTATCCCTTGGAACGCTCACGGGAAAGGGAGCTGCAAATTATACAGTGGCTAGACCAGATCAAAACAGATGCTGCACAGCTCTATCTTGTTGGTGATATTTTTGATTTCTGGTTTGAATATACCACGGTTGTCCCGAAAGGCTATATCCGCTTTTTGGGTAAATTAGCCGAAATTTCGGATCTTGGCATTCCCATTACTTTATTTAAAGGAAACCACGATATGTGGATGTTTGATTACCTCAAAAAGGAATTAAATGTTCGGATCATCGACAATGAGCTGGAGTTAGAGCTCAACGGAAAACACGTTTATATTCACCACGGTGATGGATTAGGTTCGGGAGATTACAAATACAAGATACTCAAGAAAGTATTTCGGAGCCGTTTCTGCCAATGGTTATTTGCACGTTTACATCCAAATCTTGGCATTGGAATCGCGACACGCTGGTCAAAACATAGCAGGCTTTCGAATAATGAGGACGAAAAGTTTTTGGGCGAAGACAAAGAATGGCTAATTGGCTATGCGAAGGAAGTTGAGTCCATACAGCATCACGACTATTATATTTTTGGACATCGACATCTGCCCTATGATATTAAGCTGAATCCCAATAGCCGCATCATAAATTTGGGCGAATGGATAAACTACCATACCTACGCCGTATGGGATGGTGAAAATTTACGTTTGGAGAAATGGGTGGGCAGATCTTAATTTCATTATCGGATTGCCTCCATGGCTATCACTCTCTTTCGGGGGAAAGCACTTCAAAATTGGAGCAGCTTAGTCAAAAGATCACCGTGAAAAGAAATAGCCTATTAATCGAACAGGACAAAACGCAAAAAGACATCTATTTTTTGGCCTCGGGTTTAGCACGGGTTTATTACGAGACGCCCAAACGTCAAATTACCCTTGATTTTGTTTCCCCCGGAGGAACACTTATTTCCATGAATAGTTATGTGCATGATACCCCAGGTTACGAAAACATCGATCTGCTGGAGGACAGTGTGGTCTATCGCATCAACCAGCAACAGCTTTTTGAGCTCTACGAAAGTGATATCGCGATTGCCAACTGGGGGAGAAAGATGGCTGAACTCGAATTTATAAAAGCCGAGCACCGCACAATGGCGAAGCTTTTTAATACTGCGCAGGAGCGTTATGCAGAACTCCTTCAAAAATACCCCCAATATATCCAGCGCATCAAACTGGGGTACATCGCCTCCTATCTCGGTGTTAGTCAAGTTACTTTAAGTCGGATTCGCGCGAATATTCATACAAATTTTTAACATTTGTAAAAACTATTACCGCCCAAAAGAAGGAACTTTGTATTTAAACAAAGAAAAGGGTATGAACTGGATATTTTTAATATTGGGTGGATTATGTGAAATTGGTTTCACCACCTGTTTGGGTAAAGCGAAAGATGCGACCGGGACTGGGCAATGGCTCTGGTATGGGGCTTTTGTGATCTTTCTTTTTGCGAGTATGGGCTTATTGATCAAAGCTACACAGACACTTCCTCTGGGTACAGCTTACGCTGTTTGGACGGGGATCGGAGCAGTAGGTACGGTTTTAATGGGAATCATTTTCTTCAAGGAGCCAGCAGATTTCTGGCGCATATTCTTTATTTTCACACTCATTGCCTCTATTGTGGGACTAAAAGCAGTTTCCTCTCATTAATAGCCGGCTAGGTAGTTTAAAAGCAACAAAATTTCCTTACTTTTGTACACTCAATAGTAACCTAGGGCATACATTCCTAGAAGAAGCATTTTTGAAATATGTTAGACAAATTACAAGCGATAAAAGAAAGATGGGAAGAAGTGGAAGCTGAATTAAGCAACCCTGATACCATGCAAGATATGAAACGTTTTGCCAGATTAAATAAAGAATACAAAGATTTGGGCAAGATTGTGGATCAGTACCATATTTATAGAAATATGGTCAGTAATATCGACACCAATAAGGACATCATCATGAACGAAAAGGATCAAGAGCTTCGTGAGATGGCCAAGGAGGAGTTGGATCTTTTATATGTCGCCAAAGAAGAGAAAGAAGAAGAGATTCGTCTGATGCTGATTCCGAAGGATCCTGAAGACGCGAAAAACGCCATTATCGAAATTCGTGGTGGATCGGGCGGTGATGAAGCAGCTTTATTTGCTGGTGACCTCTATCGCATGTACACACGTTATTTCGAGACCAAAGGCTGGCGTAATGAAGTCATGGATGTTACCGAAGGAACTTCTGGCGGTTACAAGGAGGTGATATTAAAGGTAATCGGTGAAGACGTTTATGGACAATTGAAATACGAATCAGGTGTACACCGTGTGCAACGCGTTCCAGATACTGAAACGCAAGGCCGGGTACATACATCCGCAGCTTCAGTAGCAGTTCTTCCCGAGGCGGAAGAAGTGGATGTTGAAATCAATCCTGGTGATATTGAATTACAGACATCCCGCTCGGGAGGTGCCGGTGGACAGAACGTCAATAAGGTAGAAACAAAAGTACAATTAACGCATAAACCGACGGGTATCGTCGTTGTTTGTCAGGTCGAACGTTCCCAATTAGCCAACCGTGAGTTAGCTATGGAGATGTTGCGTAACAAACTTTACGAGCTCGAGTTGAACAAAAAGAACGGCGACATCGCCGCAAAAAGAAAAACATTGGTATCAACAGGAGACCGTTCGGCAAAGATTCGTACCTATAATTACCCACAAGGTCGCGTAACAGAGCACCGTATCGGAATGACAATGTACAACTTACCGGCAATTATGGACGGTGATATTCAAGGAATTATCGATGCACTGCAATTTGCAGAGAATGCAGAGAAGATGAAAGACGGCCAAGTAGATTAGTTTTTTTTCAAAAAATCTTTGCAGATACGTAAACAAACGCTATATTTGCACACCTTCTGAGGAGAAGGGTTGAGGTCTGGTAGTTCAGCTGGTT
>NZ_DFOE01000007.1:126581-158900 GCF_002376635.1 Sphingobacterium sp. UBA3549
CGAGTCCCGTCCAGACCGCCAACAAAAAAAGCATCATTTATCATTAAATGATGCTTTTTTTTTGCTTTGATAAGCCAAATTCCACTTTTTTTAATTCATATTGATGGGCGTCCACAGGGTCGTTTTACTCCGCTATAACCATAAATTCAGCACCCGAAGCATAATCATCGCCCCGTTGTGAGTTAAGTCCTGTAAAACGGATATACCGTCCCTTAACAGGCTTCTCAAATCGAACCGTTTTTAGTTTTTTATTTCTTTCAAAAGATCCCGACATCACCTCTTCCCAATTCTTGCCATCCTTGCTTACTTGAATCTTGTAATCCTTAATATCACCATTCGGTCCATCCTGTCTTGGCAGGAAAGTGAACCCTTTAATTATTTTGATACGCGCTGCGTCAAAATCAACCCAATGCGGGTATTGAGCTACCGTCACCGAATACATCGTGTGCCAGATCGAAGATGGGTCTCCATCCAATAGGTTTTTAGCATCACCTTCACCAGTTTCCTGACTTGAAGCAAAGACAACTTCCATTGGAATGGTCTCGATTTTTGTGTATTGTTGTGTTACCTTTAATTTCTCATTATGCTGATACCAAGCGGTTACGGTACCACCGGTCCGTAAATCAAAAGGAGCTTTATAGACACGTGGTTTTGCGTTGTTCAAACTGTACAATACAGGCTCACTTTTATTTCCTGCTAGCATCGAAACTTCACCATTGGAACTTCTCACGATTGATATTGGCGCATCTCCTGCAGTCGCTACCTGAACCTTCTCCTTCATATCATTGTTCTGAACCGGACGGATAATAAAGCCTATTGCAGTTGGTACTGCTTTCACACGATCTTTGTCCAACGGGGGCCCTTGTCCGCAGCTATTGCCACCCAATCCGGTTACCGCGGCATCAAGATGCACGTGGACGCCCGAACTCTTTGGCAATTGGTAAGGATGTGGTGCAAGCGTCAATTCAAGCTCACTATAGTCCAAAGCCGAGGTCGCTAAATGCTCTTTCGCAACAAAAACAACTCCCTGTCCATTATCATTTGTCAATGCTGTCCAGCGCACATCTTCATTGTTGCTCATATTTTGCGGATTGGGCCAGGGCACGAACTGATCTTTTACGGTGCTTTTGTGCATTTCAATAAATTGAGCAGTCTTCCGGTCAGCATAATTATTGATCGGTCCCCGGCCATAATAACTATAGTTGCTGTATTCAGCAGGCAGTTGCAAAGAATAGCCCAGTCGCGCTAAGACCACACTCGCATTATTGGATGTAATACTCGAAGACAATTCAATGGAGCCATCCTTATAGATTGTCCAGATCTGATTGCTTGTAAATTTAAAGTCGTCCTTACCAAAAGGTTTGTCTTTATGTTCTCTAAGGGTGTAGGTTCCCGAAGTTCCGCCCAGCAAAGACGCACCGTAAGGGGCTTGCGACTCAACCGTAAACGCCAATACAATCGTTCCATCTTTCTTGGTATAGCTGTTTGAAGACAAAACCTTATGTTGCAGATTATGCAATCCTTTTTCAAACCATTGCTGGTAAGCCCAGTTATCATTGTCAACCGGAGCACGTAGCGCATCCAATTGAGGGCCTTGGCCATCACGGATAATTTGTTTGCCTGCATAAACTAGATTGTAAATCGAGCCTGTCTTATTGTCAAACTTAGCCGTAAACAGATCTCCCTTCACCACTTGTAAATCGCCTTCTTTGGAAAGCACCGGAGCTCCTCCTTTTGCAACAGATGAAATCAGCGGTTTATTTTCAGCAGCTTTGACAAAAAGCTGTTCCTCCATCTGGACAAAACCTTTTGTCGCCCATGGCCTATCTTCATGGAGTATAAATTGCACTTTCATAAAATATTCCGATCCAGCATCTAACTGCGCGTAATTTATCGGCAATACAAACTGCTTCCGCTGACGAGCTTTCGGTAAATCACCCGTACTGATCGTGCCTTTGCTATTTGTTACTTCTACACCGTCTTTGAATAACGACCATTGTACCTGATAATCGGATAGATCCTTGAAATAATTTTTATTAAAAAGCTCAATTTTTCCCTGTTGAATATCAACAGCTTTTACGCTCACATTTTGATAAACTTTCTTCACCTCATAGTATTGTGGCTTCGGTATCATATCAGCAAAGATCAACCCATTCATCACGAACGTTCCATCATTGGGTTTATCCCCAAAATCACCACCATAGGCCAGAAAGCGTTCTCCGGTCTTTTTATCGTAATAATACATGGCCTGATCGATCCAATCCCAAATGGCGCCGCCCATAAAGAAGTTTGTCGATTCGATGGCTTCCCAATAATCAGTTAAGTTACCGACAGCATTCCCCATGGAATGTGCATATTCTGAAATATGAAACGGATACTTCAATTTATAGGTACCTTTTACAGCACCTCTGACCCAGTCAATTGACGGATATTGGTTGGACCCCAGATCAACAATTGCATTGTTACGCTCGTATTGAACAGGTCTTGATGTATCGATTTTCTTGATAGCCTGATAGGCAGCCACGAAATTATCACCCGGACCAGCTTCGTTTCCTAAAGACCAGATAACAACAGCCGGATGATTGATGGTCGAATGCACCATTTCGATATTACGGGCCACATGTGCATTCTTCCATTCAGGAACATGCGAAAGCGATTCTTTGCCATAATAATACTCATGACTTTCGATATTGGCTTCATCCTCCAGATAAATCCCATATTTGTCGCATAGGTAATACCAATACGCAGGTTCCGGATAGTGCGAATTACGAACGTGGTTGATATTGGCCCTTTTCATCAATTTCACCTCAGCTTCCATTTGTTCTCTTGTCACCACTTTACCATGCTCAGGATTGGTCTCGTGCCTGTTGACACCTTTTAGTTTGACGGTTTTGCCGTTGATATAATAATAACGGCCCGCTAGCCCAAATTCATCATCTGCCGCTTCGGTATCTTTGATCTCCACTTTTCTAAATCCGACATAGGTGGAAATAGTCTCAACCGTGTTGTTTTTCTTATCCTTCAATTCAGCCACCAAAGTATACCGATACGGTAACTCTGCCGACCATTTATTCGGATTCTTCACATTCAATGTCGCGGCTACGCTATTAGAAGTTTGACTACCCAGCGTAGGAACAAGTGCCGATGCTTCAGTTTGGTCTACAAGCGTATTTTCGTCACTATACAATTTATTTTTATAGAGTGAATACACAACTTTATAGCCCTCAGCCTGCTTACTGCTGAGATTGCGTATCGTACTGGTAATTTTCAAGGAACCATTTTCATAGTTGCTATCCAAATCTGGAATAGCCGCCAGATCACGGATCTGCACTTTCGGCGCAGAAGTCAGGGAAACGTCCCGAAATATACCGGGCAGTCTAAACATATCCTGCGACTCAAGAAAAGATCCATCAGAACTACGATAAACTTCAACAGCCAACACATTTTCAGCACCCTTTTTTAAGTAAGGTGAGATATTGAAAGACGCAACGTTTCTTGAATTTTTCGAAAAACCGACATATTTACCATTGATCCATAGGTAGAAAAAAGAATCTACCCCATCAAAATTGATAAATACCTCCCGGCCGTCCCAGTCGGCAGGAACTGTAAAATTACGTCGATACGATCCAACTTCATTACGATAAACATAGGTTGTCCAATCCTGCGCCGGAGTCCGCATGACTCCACCTTTCCAATCACCGACCTCTACCTGATGATGAAAGATAACACGCTGGTTGGTATAAATAGGAACGCCATACTTTAAGCTTCCATCCTTTTGTATACCATAAATATTCCAGCTCATGGGCACAGGCACCGATTCCCAGCTACCAACATTATAGGTAGGATGATAAAAATCCTTTGGCCGCTCCTCCGGAGTCTTCACCCAGTTGAATTTCCAGGATCCATTGAGCGAAATCCAATAGTTACTGTGCTCGGGAAGTACTTTTCTTGCGCTTTGCACGTTTTTAAAAGAATAGAACGAAGCATGTGGCAGTTCTTTATTCAGTGATAATAATTGAGGCGATTCCCATTCATTCCCTTTTGGAGACGGTGAAGCGCCATACTGAAAACCGTCGATAGCGGATGAGGTTGTCTGCCCTATCGTGAAACTTGGGTTCAGAGATAGCAAGGAGGCTAGAATCGTTGAAAAAATAACAGATTTTCTTAACATAATGTCGTTGAACAATTTAGACTAGGAAACCAAATGTAACTTCATTTTGTAGTAATAACAAGCAGATTATGAAAGCACTCGATTGCGAAACTTTTTCGATACAATCAAAGCTCGTTTCGCTCACTTTCGTGTGCTTCATCATTCGAGGAAAGTTCTTCTGGCAGATAAGATGCAAAGGAAATAACAACATTAAAAAAAGATCCCAAGGAAAACTTGCAGTGCTGAGAAATAGATCGCACTATTCCAATAAAAAACAAATGCTTTCGGTTATCAGGAATAAGCAGTATTTTTGGGTAGATTTCACTTTAAACAAATAAAAGTTTGCGTTTGAAATTATTTCGAATAATTTTATTTTTCAAAGGGTTACAATTTAAGCATTAAGGTATTAATAGGTGAGTAAATTCAGTAAATCAGTCCTGCTAGAAAATGATGAGCAAATCATTGAAGGCATCAAAGACGGCAACAGCTTGGCGATAGATGCTATCTATAAGCGTTACTATCCGTCTATAAGCCATATGATCTTGCAAAATAATGGAAGGGAGGATGAAGCGAAAGATATCTTTCAAGAAGCTGTCATTGTGCTCTACGATAAAGTTTCCAAAGGGAACTTTGAGCTCAGCAGCAAACTTAAAACATATCTTTACTCGATTTGCAGAAGGCTTTGGCTTAAGCAACTCAATCGTGCTGGTTTTGGCAATAGTGACATTCGCGGTTATGAAGATTCCTTATTTGAGGAAGAAGATCTACAACAGCATGAAGAACTTGAAAAAAAGTTCGACCAAATGGAGCTTGCCTTAGAGAAAATGGGAGAACCCTGTAAGACAATCTTACACGACTTCTATATCTTAAACCATTCGATGCAGGATATCTGTGAAAAATTTGGTTATACCAATACAGATAATGCCAAGACTCAGAAGTATAAATGCCTGCAACGGCTGAAAAAAATATTTTTTTCAACAGATTAAAATTTGAGTAACACCATGGGAACAATGAATCAAAAAGAATTTTTCGAATTAGCAGATCAATATCTTCGCGGCGAATTATCGGCCGAGGAACAAGCTGCATTTGAATCTTTCTGTGCTGAACACCCGTCCTATGCTGCCCAATTACAACAACACCGCGAATTTGTTGCCCATATGAAAGAAACTAGTCATCGTCTAGATTTCAAAAATGCATTGGCACAATCAGCAAAGGAATACCATAAATCCCAAAGTAAAACGACCAAGGTCGTTCCAATGAAGCAATCAACGGTGATTTCACTTTGGGAACGTATCAAAGCCAGTTCTTTGGTAGCTGCAGTAGTCGCGGTATTTGCAGTGTTTGGCACATTATGGTTGAGCGGTTATTACAGCAACCTCGAAAAGGCATCTTCCGATTACAGTGCATTGCGTAGAGACATGAACAATGTCAAAAAGAACGTCAATGCTCATAATGCTGCAATCAAAGATATCAACGACAAAAAATCAGTGAAAGGTACCGAGAGCCAATTTGGCGCAACAGGCTTTATGTTGACAACAGATGGTTATGTTGTCACTAATTACCACGTTGTTAGTGGTGCCGATTCGATTTATTTGCAAAATAATAAAGGCGAATCCTATAAAGCACAAATCGTACATACTGATCCAAGCAAAGACTTGGCTATTTTGTACATCGCTGATAAGAACTTTAAGAAAGTTAAAAGCTTACCTTACACATTCAAAACATCAACTTCAGATCTTGGTGAAGATATTTATACCATAGGATTTCCCCGAGATGAAGCCGTATATGGTCAGGGATATCTAAGTTCATCAACAGGCTATGCCGGTGATACGATTGCGTATCAGATATCCGTACCAGTTAATCCAGGTAACAGTGGCGGTCCCGTATTGGATAGCAGAGGTAATGTGATTGGTATTATTTCTGGAAAGCAACGCGGCATAGATGGTGCCGCCTTTGCAATCAAAACAAAATCGATCTTGAATGCTTTAGCGGACATTCCAACGGATTCTTTGGTTACGGGTCTTAAGATCAACAAAAAGAACAGTTTGGCAGGTTTACCAAGAACAGAACAAATCAAGAAAATGCAAGACTATATTTATATGGTCAAAGTTTATTAAGACCGGCATCTTTTAGTAACATAAAAAAGCAACGTTTTCCCGACGTTGCTTTTTTTGTATTCTGATCTTTAGCTAATTTCTCTTCCTTTGACCTCACATACCACTTCCGACTTACCGGACTGTTATAATGCAATGGAGGCTTTTGGACAACAGAACAAAATTACTATAAGTTTGGCTGCGGCGTAGTCCGCAAATACGGTTTAATTTCTTTAAATCCTTTTGGGAATTTAGCTGGAATATCTTCCGTTTTAATCGCAGGGACAACAATAACATCCTCCCCATGCTTCCAGTCAGCAGGCGTAGCCACTTGGTAATCTGCCGTTAGCTGCAACGAATCAATAACCCGTAAAATCTCATCAAAATTACGACCTGTTGAGGCTGGATAAGTCAACGTCAATTTGATTTTTTTGTCAGGCCCTATAATGAATACCGAACGCACCGTAGTTGTTGCAGAAGCATTCGGATGGATCATATCGTATAATTCGGATACATGATGATCTTCATCGGCTATAACCGGGAAATTCACTTCTGTATTTTGCGTCTCATTAATATCCTTGATCCAGTTTAAGTGATCGTTTACATTATCTACACTCAGCGCAATGGCTTTTACACCCCTTTTGTCAAATTCAGATTTTAACTTTGCTGTGCGCCCCAACTCTGTGGTACATACCGGTGTATAATCTGACGGATGCGAAAAGAAAACGACCCAGCTATCTTTAATATAATCGTGAAAGTCTATTTCACCAATGGTTGTTTGCGCTTTAAAATTTGGCGCTTCATCTCCTAATCTTAAACTCATAATCTTATTTTTTAAATGTGTTTACATTATATAGTCTACAAATATAGTAGATTAAATTTAGCAAACAAGTAATTCTTCATTTTTTTAAATTAATATGAAAAAACTAAGGTCATCTCATCCACCGTTTAAATATGCAAAAGCACAAAAGTTAATCGCGTAATTACTATGCTTGCATAATATATATTTTGTATATTTGGGTATGGCTTTACATTGAGCTTCTAAACTAATCATGTGTTAGGAAAAACTTTTTGAGATCAAACCTTATTAGATAGCTAGTTATCGGCTTGGTAACTGATAAACCAAAAATAGGAATACCATGAATTTTGAATTAAGCGAAGAACATAAAATGATCCGCGATGCAGCGCGGGAATTTGCCCAGGAATTAAAGGCTGGAGTAATAGAACGCGATGAATCCGCTAAATTTCCTACCGATTTTGTCAAACAGATGGGCGAACTTGGATTTATGGGCATCATGACACCGGAAATTTATGGCGGTGCGGGTATGGATACGTTAGCCTACGTTCTCGTACTGGAAGAAATTGCCAAAATTGACGCCTCCGCGGCCGTTATTGTCTCCGCTCACAATTCCCTGGTATTATATGGACTTAATGCTTTTGGGACGGAAGAACAGAAACAGAAATACCTGATTCCTTTAGCAAAGGGGGAAAAACTTGGTGCATTTGCGCTATCCGAACCCGAAGCCGGTTCTGACGCCTCGTCACAACATACAACTGCAGAAGATAAAGGGGATCATTATTTACTAAATGGCACAAAAAACTGGATCACTAATGGGGGGCATGCCGATATCTATCTTGTCATTGCACAGACACATCCTGAAAAAGGCCATAAAGGAATCAATGTTTTAATCGTTGAAAAAGGACTGCCTGGATTTACCATTGGCCCTAAAGAAAACAAATTGGGCATCCGCAGTTCAGATACTCACTCGCTCCTATTTTCCGATGTTAAGATTCCCAAAGAAAATCGTATTGGAGAAGATGGTTTCGGTTTTAAATTTGCCATGAAAACGCTGGATGGCGGGCGTATAGGTATCGCTGCGCAGGCCTTGGGAATAGCTGCTGGCGCTTATGATCTTGCTTTGGCCTACGCAAAAGAGCGTAAGACCTTTGGAAAGCCAATATCGGAACATCAAGCTATTCAATTTAAATTGGCCGATATGGAGGTCGAGATTGAGGCCGCTCGGCTTTTGACATATAAAGCTGCCTGGACTAAAGATCAAGGACTTCCCTACGGTAAAGAAGCAGCAACGGCCAAATTACATGCGTCTGAAGTTGCCATGAAACACACAGTAGAAGCTGTACAGATCCACGGTGGCTATGGTTACGTAAAAGAATATCATGTCGAAAGGTTAATGCGTGATGCAAAGATCACCCAAATCTATGAAGGTACCTCCGAAATTCAACGCCTGGTTATTGCCCGAGAAATCTTGCGGTAGCATTCCGTTAAAAATCCCTTAATAAACGGGAGCCGCCAGTTTAATAACTGACAGCTCCCGTTTATTTTCTCTGCTAAGCGCAGTATCGTTCATATCACAACTCGAAGTTCCTATAGCACTTCAATACTACATGAACTTAGCAGACAGTTCGCTGCTCTAGTCTATAGTTTTCAATTTATTATCGATCATCGCTAGATACTGGTAATCTTGAAAAGCAAAGCTGGCTGTTTGGGCCATAGCTAGATTAAGAATGAGCTTTGCTTTACGAAGTAAGTTTTCCTGGCTACCATCCGTAGCATTCAACCCATCAAATAATAGCGTCAGTGCCAGTGGATGTAATTGTTGCGCATCCAGGTCATTTTTTGCATAAGCTGTAAGCTCAGCTTCGGAAATACTCAAATAAAAACTCCGATCCCTTTCAAAAAACTTCTGATAGGCTTCGGCAAACTGGGCCGGATCTTCAGGCTCAGCAAACGCATCGTAACCGTCAATCCATATCCGCAGAAATTTCCCGATGTCCTCCACCCAGCGTACCATCAAATCTCTTTTAAAACTTATTCCCATCGTATAGATCTATTATCGAATCTGACCGTTTCCGCGGACAATCCATTTCTCTGTAACCAACTTTTCTAATGCAAATGGCCCCCGTGCATGTAATTTCTGAGTAGAAATCCCTATTTCAGCCCCAAGTCCAAATTCTCCGCCATCTGTAAAACGTGTCGACGCATTGGCATACACCGCAGCGGCATCCACTGTATTTAAAAATTGCTCAATATGAAGTTCATTGGAAGAGACGATGCATTCCGAATGTTTGGAAGAATATTTTCCAATATGTTCCAGCGCTTCATCCAAACCGTCAACGGTTTTTACCGAACATTTCAAATCTAAAAATTCCTTTCCAAAATCCGCCTCTTCTGCTCGCTTTAAATTTGAAAAATTTTCATGTTTTAGTACCTGATAGGCAATAGCATCAGCAAAGACTTCAACTTGAGCCTCTTCGAGATACGGAGCCAGTTTAACTAAAAATTCCGTTACAACATCCTTATCGACCAAAACTGTATCCAAGGAGTTACAGACAGAAGGTCTAGAAATTTTAGCATTCGCGACAATCTTCGCTGCCATATCCAAATCTGCGGTACAGTCGACGTACGTATGGCATACTCCTGCCCCTGTCTCAATCACAGGTACCTTGGCGTTTTCCCGCACAAAATTGATCAATGACTGCGACCCACGTGGGATGATAATATCCACATAAGACGTCGCCTCCAGCAATTCTGAAACGTGCTTTCTGTCCACAGGCAACAGTTGTACAATATCCTTCGTAATACCTTGTTCGTTCAAAATTCCATGGATTACGGTTAATAAAGCTTGATTGGTATATTGGGCATCGGAACCGCCACGCAGCAAACAAACATTACCCGATTGAATACATAAAGCAGCAACGTCAATAGTAACGTTGGGCCGCGATTCATAGATTACCCCAACAACTCCAAGCGGAACAGTGATCTTTTCTATTTCCAATCCATTGGGTAGCACCTTTTTTAATAAGAGCTGGTTTGTTGGATCCGCTAACTGTGCAATCTGCTTCACACTATCAGACAAACTTCTTAGACGATCACCGTTGAGCAAGAGACGGTCTTTTTTGGGATCTTCATCAGACATGCGGTCCAGATCACTTTTATTGGCCTGTAATATAACCGACTCCTGTTCGACAAGAGCATCTGCAATAGCATTTAAAAGCGTTATTTTGGTTTCAGGTGCTAGCTTCTGCAATACATTTTTAGCGTTGGCCGCTGCCTGAAGTTGTTCTACAATGGATTCACTCATAACAATACGATATCATTTGCGTGTGCAATTTCTATATTTTTTTTACTGGATTGGGACAAAGCGGATGAATCCATTTTCGCCCGGGCAACGGCCACGGTTAAGCCTTCTAGATTGACAATATTTAACACTTCTCCCTTTTCAAAATGCTCGACGATTCGTGTAACACCGACAGCCAGAAGACTCTTGTGCTTTAATAACGCTTCCTCTGCTCCGCGGTCAACCATCAATTCTCCTTTAATTAAACTCCCGCTCGCAAGCCACTTCTTACGGGATGATATTTTCTTGCTTTCAGGTAGGCACAAGGTACCAGTCTCATGTTTCACTGCTTTCTGAATGGCATCCTCAGTTTGCATGCTAAAAATCACAACAGCAATCCCCATCTGATTGGCTAATCGGGCAAAATTCAATTTTGACGTCATTCCACCCAGTCCCACCGACGATTTGTCCTTCCTTGCCAATCCCAGGATGTCCCTGTCGATTGTTTCAATTTGCGGTATAATCTTGTTGTTTGTATCTAATACTCCTGGGACAGAAGTACTGAATAATAGTTTTTCGGCACCAAAGCCAACAGCAATCAAGGTTGCCAGCTCATCATTGTCTGAAAACTTTAGTTCTTTATTGCTCACCACATCATTTTCATTTGCGATTGGAATAACATTATTCTTCCACAATTCCTCGTATGTATTTTTCAATTGCAGAAATTGATCCCGATTGGAAAAATGATGTCGTTCACATAAGCTTTGTGCCAAAGAAATTTTGAAGGGTCGGAAATAAGTTGAATATGTATTGATCAGTATGGGGTTTCCAATTGCAGCGGCAGCCTTACGTTCTGATAATGTCCCCGTATAATTGGGCAAAAAACGTTTACCGGCAGCGACAGCCCCAGAAGACACCAAGACAATATTGTATTTCTTTTGTAAAGAAGCAATTTGCCTAGCGATCTCCAAAACAATACGTTCATCAACTTCTCCCTCTTTCGTGGTAATAGAAGCCGATCCGAATTTGACAACAAGAATTGGCTTTTTCATTTTCAAGTATGCTTTAGTTTAGATTTGAGCACTAATTTACTGAGAAGAATTTGATTTTTGCAAAATATGTTAACAATTGAACAATATAATTTTACAGAAAAAAACCACTTCACCCACAAAAAATAGGCACCTGAAAACAAAAGCCCCTTTAGAAGGAGAACCGTTCTTCATAAAGCTTCTCGAGGGAAAACATTTCATCACGATATTTCGCTGCTTCCAGAAAGTCCATATCCTTCGCAGCTTTATCCATTTTCTTACGGACGTTATCGATTGCTTTCTTCAGATCCTTCTCGCTCAGATACTGCATCACTGGATCAGCTGCAACAGCCTGCGATGGATCCGGTTCGACATAAATTTTAGGTTCAATACCTGAGAAATCGGCGACAGAGGTCTGCTCCAATATTTCCTCTCTAGTTTTGCCGACTGTACGCGGAGTAATGCCATGTTCCTGGTTATATTTCATCTGTTTGTCCCGACGTCGATTAGTTTCATCGATCGTCACACGCATACTGTCGGTCATTTTGTCTGCATACATAATAACCCGACCTTTATCATTCCGGGCAGCCCGACCAATCGTCTGAATAAGCGAACGTTCAGAACGCAAAAAACCTTCTTTATCTGCATCGAGAATAGCAACCAGCGTAACCTCCGGTAAATCAAGTCCCTCACGCAATAAGTTCACGCCGACCAAAATATCAAATTCACCTAATCGAAGGCCGCGTAAGATTTCTACCCGCTCCAAGGTTTTAATTTCCGAGTGTATATAACGAACTTTTAAGTTCAGCTTGGTCATATATTTGGAAAGTTCTTCCGCCATACGTTTCGTCAGTGTAGTTGCCAGCACACGCCCACCTTCTTTGATGGTCTTATCCACCTCTTCCAAGAAATCATCGACTTGATTGATCGCTGGTCTCACTTCAATAATCGGGTCTAGGAGCCCCGTAGGACGAATCACCTGTTCAACCACCACACCCTCTGTCTGTTGCAGTTCATAATCACCAGGAGTAGCTGACACATAAATTGTCTGGTTCGTCAAAGATTCAAACTCCGGAAAGTTTAAGGGTCTGTTATCCAAAGCCGCAGGCAATCTGAATCCATGTTCCACTAAAGAGACTTTTCGTGATCGGTCGCCACCGTACATTGCACGCAATTGGGGTAAGGTCACGTGGCTTTCATCAATGACCAACAGATAATCCTCCGGAAAATAATCCAGCAAACAGAAAGGACGCATTCCTGGCTGCCTACCGTCGAAAAAGCGGGAATAATTTTCTATTCCTGAGCAATAACCCAGCTCGCGCATCATCTCCAAATCATAATTGACACGTTCCTCTAAACGCTTTGCTTCGAGCATCAAGCCCTCGGCTTCCAATTGGGTTTTCCGCTGCATCAATTCATCTTGAATAGCCCAAATCGATTCTTTAAATTTTTCCTTCGGCGTAACGAAAAGATTGGCCGGAAAAAGGGCTAAATCTTCCATTTTATGGAGCGTTTTACCAGATACAGGATCTATCTCACTCAATTCATCAATTTCATCCCCAAAGAAGGACACACGAATTGCAAAATCCAGATACGCTGGATAAATATCCACAGTATCTCCCTTAACGCGAAATGTACCACGTTTAAACTCTGTGGTCGTGCGTGAATATAAAATTTCAACTAATTTATGCAGAAAAGCATTTCTCGTAACCATCATCCCTACGCCGAATCGAAAGATAGAACGGGAGAAATCCTCTGGATTTCCCATACCGTAGATACAAGACACAGAAGAAACCACAACGACATCACGACGCCCCGACATCAAAGCGGAAGTGGTGGCCAAGCGCAACTTTTCAATTTCTTCGTTAATCGCTAAATCCTTCTCGATGTAAGTGTTTGTAGAAGCAATAAAAGCTTCGGGTTGATAATAATCGTAATAGGACACAAAATAGTTGACCGAATTATTGGGGAAGAACTGCTTGAATTCACCGTACAATTGAGCCGCCAACGTTTTATTATGGCTTAAAATCAATGTTGGCTTTTGCGTTTCCTGAATCACATTGGCCACAGTAAAGGTCTTACCCGATCCTGTCACTCCCAAAAGCGTTTGGTATTGCTCTGCCTGCTCTACTCCAGCAACCAATTGCCTAATCGCTTCGGGCTGATCGCCGGTCGGCTTATACTCTGATGTCAATTCAAATTTCATATACTTCCTATTTCTTAAACAAAACTATCTCGGCCTTTTCCAGCAAACATTGCACCAGTAATAGTTTGAGCGGCAAGCACAAAACTGTTCTTTTTAAACTGATGATTTTAATCTGCAAACAGGACGTTTTTTCGAGATGCGATCCAGGCCACATCCAGTAGTGTTGTAAAACAAATTTACTAAAAATTTTACCATTTGAGTGCAAACTATAATAATACCGTAGATGTTATTACTTTCAATTGATTATTTATTATCTTTAGCTTCACTGAACTAGCACACACGTCATGGTTACTATTCTATCTACCCAAAATAGCATTGCAAATCATTTTATCGCCGAGTTGAGAGATATTCATATTCAGCAGGATCGCATGCGTTTCCGCCGGAATTTGGAACGATTGGGTGAAATCTTCGCTTATGAGATCAGCAAGACGATGACCTACACGCCCATTGAAGTTGAAACTCCGCTGGGTGTGGCCAAAACTCAACTCCTGATGGAACAACCCGTGCTCGCTACGATTCTGAGAGCGGGTCTTCCGTTTCATCAAGGGCTATTAAATGTGTTTGACCGCGCCGACAATACGTTTATTGCCGCCTACCGACATACCAAAAAAAGCGGCGAGTTTGAGATTCACAAAGAATATGTGAATACCCCCAATTTAGACAACCGCACCGTGATTGTAGTGGACCCAATGCTGGCGACAGGAAAAAGTCTCGTGTTATGCTGCCGGGATCTTTTGGCCGAATACGATATCAAGGAATTGCACATTGTTGCGGCCATCGCTTCCGAAGAAGGAATAAATCATGTGCAGGCGTTTATTCCAACAGCGCACATCTGGGTAGGTGACGTCGATCGCGAACTGACCTCCAAAGCCTATATTGTGCCGGGACTCGGCGATGCAGGAGATCTGGCCTATGGTGCAAAACACCACTAATGTGGATAAATTATTTAAAATTAAATTAACACTTAGCTCATTGAAATTCAGTAAATTTATGTCAATGATGAAGTTGAATTTTGTTATATCTAATTTATATCGCTATGAGATGGCAAAAATACAATGGCGAATCCATTCGCTCCACAATTTTCGATGCTGTTGAAGAAGTCATAAAACGCGAAGACGCCCTCGGGAATAAGCTCAAGGTTTACATCGGCACCGATTCCCAAGTCAAGCGGGGCATCATCGACTTCGCAACAGTCATCGTCTTTCTCAGGGAACATAAAGGTGGATTTATGTTTATCCAACGTGACAAAAGGCATCACCGAATGAGCATTAAAGAGAGGATGCTGCTCGAAGTGCAAAAATCCATCGATATAGCCTATCAACTCTGCCCCCTCCTCGAAAAACACAAAGTGGACCTTGAAGTCCACGCCGACATCAACACCAATCCAAGTTTCCAGTCGAATGTTGCTCTAAAAGAAGCCATGGGCTATATTATGGGTATGGGATTTGTCTTTAAGGCTAAGCCGGAGTCTTTTGCCAGTACCAACTGTGCCAATAAACAGGTTCAATAATCGACTATTGGATAAACAATTACTGACTATTGGTTGGACTTTGTATATTTAGGGTGTAATTTTTAACACACCACATGCAGGATTTTTTTCAGCAGATTGCCCGCCAATTTGCCCATACCTCTTGGCTCGAATGGTTAGGTACACTGACAGGCTTCCTTTGTGTCTATTTGGCCGCTAAGCAAAACATATGGAATTGGCCGATTAGTATCATCAGCGTGGCGTCCTATGCTATTCTGTTTTATGATGCCAAACTATACGGAGACACTGTCCTGCAATTCTACTTTTTATCTACTGCTGTTTACGGCTGGTACTATTGGATAAAACGAAAAGAGGAAAAAAAGAAACCCATCGTCAATGCTAACAGCAATCAATTGCTTCTCTGCTGTTTAGCCATATTTATCCTCACCATCTCCATCGGGTACCTTCTCGACCGCAAAACTAATTCGGATGTGCCCTACATTGATGCATTCTGTACATCGGTAAGTTTTGTCGCCCAATTCCTGATGACCAGAAAAGTCCTCCAGAACTGGCTACTTTGGGTGTTTGTAGACATTTGTTATATCCCACTCTACATCCATAAAGATCTTATGTTGACAGCCGTGCTTTATTTTGTCTTCGCGGTCATCGCCTGGAATGGCTACCGCGATTGGCAGAAAACCTATAAAAATTTTGCGTAATATTGCCTATCAAAACGATCGATGTGGGAAAAGAATTTATAAAAATTGCTGTTGTTGGCCCCGAGTCTACTGGAAAATCAACGATGGCACAGTTTCTTGCCAAAGAGTTTAAAACGGTATGTGTACCCGAATATTCACGCTATTATTGTCAAGGCCTCAACAATAAATACACCTTACAGGACGAAGTCAATATGTTTTATGGACAGGTCGCACTTGAAGAAGCACTGGTTCCATTAGCTCAAGGACAAATTCTTATTTGCGACACGACCTTCCTTACCGTAAAAATCTGGTCTGATTATCTATTTGGCCATACTCCAGAAGAAGTTACCGATAAAATCCAGCAACATCCCTACGACCTTTATCTCCTGATGGATATCGATCTGCCCTGGCAGGATGATCCGTTACGAGATTTCCCCGAACAACGGGATCATTTTATGGAAATCTGGAAAGGTGAATTGACAGCCCTTCATGCACAATATCGCATTGTGTCTGGGCTCGGTGAGCAGCGTCTTGAAAATGGACTTCGCGCAGTAAACGATTTTCTGACATTGATTTGAGACAAGCATCTTGACGAAGCTGCCTTTTACAGCTATATTTGTACAAGTGAAATAGAACTTGCGGTGCCTGACCCGATCTAGGTCAAGGATAGGAAGTTTTATCACACACAATTGAAATAGAATATTAACATTTTACTTAAGAAATAATGTATCCAGAATATTTAGTAGCTCCAATGCGTCAAGAATTAGTTGATGCAGGATTCGAAGAATTAAAAACACCTGAAGCAGTTGATCAGGCGATTGCATCAGAAGGAACCGTTTTTGTGGTTGTAAACTCTGTTTGCGGTTGTGCGGCAGCAAATGCTCGTCCTGCTGCAAAAGCTGCTGTCAAAAATGAAAAACACCCTGCTAAATTAGTAACTGTTTTTGCAGGTATGGAAACGGATGCTGTTAACACTGCTCGTAATTACATGTTGCCTTATCCGCCATCTTCTCCAGCAATGGCTTTGTTCAAAGACGGAAAACTGGTACACATGATTGAAAGACATATGATTGAAGGTCGCCCAGCTCAAATGATCGCTGACAACTTAGTCGCAGCATTTGACGAGTACTGTTAATCACGTATTTTGATTTTTGAATTGAAAAGGCTATCCAAATTTAATTGGATAGCCTTTTTTGCTTTTTAAAATGCAGCAGCATACAGTGTATCCCCATATCCTTCCTTCAAGGAACGTTTCATATTTCATTACTTAACAGGTTATCTTTTTCTTAGCCATACACCATAAAATAGCCTAGGTTCTTTGCCAAAGGGCATTCCACCAACCTGTCAAAACCTCAAACCTGAGCTCCAGTATACCTTGCCACTAACTCAGATGCAGTTTATTAAAAGCTTTTTTCTATTTTTAGGCTATGAAAACCCTTCCAATAACCATTCTTTTTTTCTGCTTGACGATCATCGCATGCTCTCCACAAACCAAAGTGGACTTTATTGTATATCATGCGCAAGTATATACCGTAGATTCCACATTTAGTACAGCACAGGCATTTGCGGTCAAAGATGGTAAATTTATAGCCATCGGTTCGGATGATGAAATACAGCGGAAATATAAAGCAAAGGAAAAGATTGATGCAGAAGGAAAACCCATTTACCCCGGATTTTATGACGCCCATGCGCATCTGTTTGACGAAGCCGAATTAATGGATCAAGTCGATCTAAACGGGGCTGACTCCTTTGAAGAGATCATTCAACGTGTCAAAAACTACAGGCAGAAGAATCCAGACAAAACCTGGCTGATCGGTGCAGGTTGGGACCAAAATCGCTGGAAAGATAAAGCTTTTCCCACCAAAGATTTGTTGGATAAAGCATTCCCTGATATTCCCGTTTATCTTATGCGGGTAGATTATCATGCGGCCGTCGCCAATTCCAAAGCGCTGGAATGGGCCAAATTAACCAGTACTCCCAGCATCCGCGGTGGGGTGGTCGGGGGGATCAATAACATACCAAATGGTCTGTTGATCGACAATGCAATGGAGCTTGTCAATAAGACAATCCCTGTTCCCAACGAAAAGGAATACTTAAGAATGATCAAACGCACACAGGACTCTTTACTTTCTGTAGGTCTTACCTCAATTGTTGATGCAGGTTTATCAAAAGAGAGACTCGAACTTTTAAAAAAATACTACCGCGAAGGCCAGCTAAAAATCAGAGATTATGCCATGATCCTCGGTAGTCCTCAAAATATAAAATCATTTATCGACCAAGGTTTCTATGAGACCGACCGGTTCGAAATCAAAGGGTTTAAACTACTTGCCGATGGTGCGCTGGGTTCCCGTGGAGCCTGCCTCCTCGCCCATTACCATGATGCACCCACACATGGTTTTTTACTTCATAGTCCGCAGGAGTATGAAGAAATGATCAAACAGATCGCTGCAAGCAAATTTCAGGCAAATACCCATGCCATAGGCGATTCGGCCAATCGTATTATCTTGGATATCTACGGCAAATACCCGCACAATAACAATGACCGGAGATGGCGTATTGAGCACGCTCAGATTATATCGCCTACAGATTTTGACAAATTTAGAGAGTACCAAATCATCCCTTCAGTACAGCCCACACATGCCACCTCAGATATGTACTGGGCCAAAGACCGGCTAGGGGCAGAACGTATGAAAGGCGCTTATGCTTATAAGCATCTGTTGGAAGAATACGGGAAACTCGCTTTGGGAAGTGATTTCCCGGTAGAACACTTCAATCCTTTATATGGTTTCCATGCAGCAGTGGCTCGTGTCGACAAAAAAGGGTATCCAGACCAGGGATTTCAGATGCAAGACGCGATAAGCCGTGAAGATGCCCTGCGAGGAATGACCATATGGGCGGCATTCTCGTGCTTTCAAGACAAGAAACGGGGCAGCATCGAAGTTGGAAAAGATGCGGATTTTGTTATCCTCGAAAAGGATATCTTGAACATCCCGAATGAGCAACTGCGAAATGTAAAAACAGAACGGACAGTCATTGCTGGCGAGACGGTTTTTAATAGCAACACGAATAGAACCACTCAATAACCCGTTAGTAACGAGCCTTGTACTGATCTCTATTTCCTTTGCCTTCCAAAAATCAAGCGCGAAAATGAAATAAATCTTGATTATTACGAATATTTCGTACATTTACGATATAAACATAATTTTATGAAATATACATTATCATTTCTACTAGCTGTCATGACACAGTTATCATTTGCACAAGAAAGTGCCCCAGCTATTGCCAAGGTTCACTACGAATTCAAACATGTAAACGATAGCACCCAACTGGATCAATTTATACGAGACGAAACTGTTACCTACCTCAATCAACAAGGAAGCTATTATACTTCCTACTCGACCAAGCGTATGCAGGAAGAGGTCAAGAGACAAATGGAGGGCCCTGGCTTCGACGGTACACTAACCATTACTAAGCGCTCTACGCCATCAAGTTCTTCCTATTTATTAGACGCCAATCAAAACAAAATGACCGAAGTGATTAGTGTTGCCAGCGACAATTTTGCCATTCCACAGTCCTACCCCACACAAGATTGGGAAATGCTGAGCGATCAGAAAGAGATTGGTGGATACCATTGTCAGAACGCAAAAACAACATTTAAAGGCCGAACCTATATCGCCTGGTTTACAACCGAACTGCCGTTTCCCTATGGTCCCTGGAAACTCCATGGTCTTCCCGGTCTAATCCTGGATGCCCGAGACACAAAAAATGAAGTAATTTTTGCTTACGCTGGATTCGACAAAATTGAGGATGGCAAAACCTCGGTCGCTCTGCCGCAGAATGTCATCACAACCACTGCAGAAGAAGTAAAAAAAATTCAGGAAGCCTTTAAAGCCAATCCGCAAGCCTACCTGCAAGCGCAGTCGGGAAAAAACAGAACCATCAGTGTAGGTTCATCAGGAAACATGGCCGTGGTTAAATCCAGTTCCGGCTCTGGAGGGGGCTCCCCGGTTGGTGCTTTGGATCCGTCAAAAATAAAGAGTTTCAATATTTCAAAAGACGATAAATACAAACCTTCAAAAGTTACCAATAATCCGATAGAGCTGACGCCTTAATGAAAGTATTTCTATGTTTATTAATAGTCGTATTGCTTGGGCAGAGCATCTTTGCCCAGCAAACGATTAGTGGAACAGTCCAAGTGGATAAAACATTTCGTACTGTACCCTACGCCAGTGTTAATATCCTCTCAGGAAATAAAATTATTGCCTTTAAACCGACGGATAAAGAGGGTCGCTTTGCCGTTACCTTAACGAAGGACTACACAAACATCTACCTGCAGATCAACCACCTAACCTATGAGAAATTTGAACGTAAACTTGGTTCTCAGACCTCAAATCTCCGGATTATACTCCTTCCAAAAAACAATCTATTGCAAGATGTCGTTGTAAAAAGCAAGCCAAAGGTCACCCGTTCCAATGATACCATCTCCTACGATGTTGGCTCTTTTGCCAAAGAAGAAGACCGAAATATCGGTGATGTCATCAAGCGCCTTCCTGGCATGGAAGTGACTGAATCGGGTCTTATTAAATACCAGGACAAAACCGTTTCTAAACTTTACATCGACGGGGACGACCTATTGGAAAATCGCTATGGAATCGGTACACGGACTATCCCACACAAAATGGTGAAGGACATTCAGGTGCTCGACAACCATGAACATTATAAGGTTCTCAAAAATAAAAGATTTACAGACGACGTTGCTATTAACCTGGTTATTAAAGACGAAGCGAAGTTAAAACTCACGGGACAGGCTAAAATCGCTGCCGGTCCCCCTAGTCTGTACGATCCCGAACTGAATTCCATCTTATTCAACAAAAAAGTAAAGATGCTCAATGTCCTCAGCGGGAATAATACCGGTAAAGATCTTTCTGGGGATATCATCGGCGGCAATCAGTCATCTTTATTGGCCAAATTTGGCAGCTCGGCAATCAATAATCTTCTGGCGACCAGTACAACAGGCAGTCCCAACATACCTAAAAATAATTATTATTTCAACAATACAGGCTTACTCAATACCAATAACTTATATAATCTCAAAAATGGCTGGCAATTAAAATCCAATATTCAGGTATTATACGATACCGACAAGCAAAATAATGCTTCCAGTACACAATACCTGCTCGATGAGGGTGATGTTTATTTTAATGAACAAAATCACCTAAAAACAGCGCGGTGGCTTGGCGCGGCCAGGCTTTCGGCATCCACCAATACGGAACAGAAATATGCGAGCAATAGCTTATCACTTGAGTATGAAAAAAAAGATATAACAGCATTGCTAACAAACTCTTCGGGCCAAATCGACCAATTCCAAAAACACCACATTAAGGGATTCAGTAACTTGTTCAGTTATATCCCGCAACTTAAAAATAACGACATCATTGCTATTAACTGGTCTCTAAATTATGGCAGCAAGCCACAGTCTTTACAGATCTATCCCGGTGTTTTTCCTGAAATACTCAACGATAGCATTCCCTATAAAAGTAGTCTTCAGCAAATTGATGTACCCTCATTTTTTACAGAGATCAGTACAGGTTATCGCTTCAATAAAGGTAGAATAAAGCAGTACTATCAAATTGGATTCAATACAGATCGTCAACATTTCAACTCTTTACTAACCATAGCGGACAATGACCAAGGTAGTCGGCCACTCGGCGAAAGGATGCATAATGATCTGCATTGGAACAGAACCCAGACATTCATTACACCACAATATTCCTGGAAAAACAATAGGTTTGAAACCCAGCTGGATATTCCGGTCACCTACCTATTTACGCATTATGAAGATGAAAGCCAGCAGCTGACGAATTCCAAAAATTCATTGCTAATCAATCCCAATCTAAAAGCGCGATGGCAAATTTCTCAGGAGGATTATCTTCAATTTAGCTATCAATATAGCCAAGACATTGGCAACATTGAAGACATATACCGCGGAGCAGTATTACGTAATTATAGAATGCTGAGCCAAAATAATGCGGCGCTAAATGAATCTCAAAAGCATTCATTTAATCTGAATTACAATCTCGCACGTACCCTAAAAGTATTATTTGCACATGCTGGTATCAGCTATTCAAGATCACTTTCCAACACGATATTATCTTCCGTTATAAAAAATAACATCACCGAAAATATCCTGGTCAATATGGATAACCTGCAGGAGCGATGGTCTTCACAGATCGGGTTTGATAAATACATTTTCCCCCTGGCAAGTACCCTCAAACTAAAAGGAAGCATTTCTTACTTCAAATACAATCAATTGTTAAACAATGCCCTAGTCCCTATTCGAAGTATAAGCTATCAATTTCAGCCTAGTATAGAAGCTAAAGTCTTTCAATCTTATCACATTTCCTATTCAGGACTATTCAATTGGAGCTGGAGTAAACAACAAGGGCTGGGCAATGTGATCCAAAATAAAACCACCACAATGATGCATAATATAGGCTTCCCGGTTAACCCCTTCCAAAACGGCTTCATGCGTGTGAACATCCGCAATCTCGCTACTTTCCAAACAGACATGAAGAATGCAAGTTACACCTTCATAGACTTTTTTGCGCGCTATAAGGTCAACAAATGGAAAATGGACTTCGAATTGGAAATGAATAATTTGGCCAATATCAAAAACTATCGCACCTATATGATGACCGCCAATATGATTTCTCAACATGAATTTGAACTTCGCGGGAGAACAGTTTTACTCCGTACAGTTTTTAACCTATAAGGCTTCAGACCATATCGGAAAGAAACAATTGCGATGGGCTATTGTTGGCCTATTAATGTAACTATAGACCAATCTCTTCCAATCGAAATCCACTATTTTAGTTAATTCATCAATGATGAACATAAGTAGTGGTTTCTTCAAACCCAAGAGGCAGACCGGTTAATAAAAAAAGCAGAAAAAGAAGCCTGAGCAAAAAAATCACTCAGGCTTCTTTTTTTTATATTGTGCAAAGATAATTCCACTATAAGGCGAAATATACCTTCAAAAAACTTTAAAACCGTTTTCTATTGCATATCGAATAGATGTTTTTCAGCATGGTAGGATGAACGTACCAATGGTCCAGACTCCACATACTTGAATCCCATTTCCAAACCTATTTTCTGATATTTCTCAAACTGCGCCGG
This sequence comes from Sphingobacterium sp. UBA3549, assembly GCF_002376635.1. Lineage (NCBI taxonomy): Bacteria > Pseudomonadati > Bacteroidota > Sphingobacteriia > Sphingobacteriales > Sphingobacteriaceae > Sphingobacterium > Sphingobacterium sp. UBA3549. The sequence continues at coordinate 149,480 of NZ_DFOE01000007.1, forward strand.
TGTGATCCACTCAATAACTGGATGGTGAGCTTTTGTAGGCTGTAAATATTGACCCAAAGTCAAGATATGTACACCCACATCATATAGATCTTGCATGGCTTCGATCACATCTTCTTCTGTTTCACCTAAACCAAGCATAATGCCTGATTTTGTACGGAGACCCGCTTCAGAAATTCTGCGCAGACATTCCAATGAACGATCATATTTCGCTTGAACACGAACCTCTCTTGTCAGACGGCGAACCGTTTCCAAGTTGTGTGAAACAACCTCGGGGCGAACTGCGATCACGCGGTCTAAATTATCCCATTGTCCTTTAAAATCCGGCAGAAGTGTTTCCAATGTCGTTTCAGGGCTTTCTCTGCGGATAGCGTTGATGGTCTCGGCCCAAATAATTGAACCACCATCCTTTAGATCGTCGCGATCTACCGAAGTAATCACACAATGTTTAACCTGCATCAACTTAACCGAATTCGCCACCCGATTTGGTTCATCCAAATCTACCGCTAGCGGACGGCCAGTTGCTACCGCACAAAACGAACAAGAACGTGTACAGATATTCCCCAAAATCATGAAGGTTGCCGTTCCAGCCCCCCAACATTCGCCCATATTCGGACAATTTCCACTCTCACAAATTGTATGTAATTTATGCTCGTCTACAAGACTTCTGACATGTCTATATTCTTTACCAACAGGCAATTTGACACGCAACCAATCAGGCTTGCGCTGTGCAGGAGTTGCCGGAATAACTGGAAGTTCAATCATACAACAAAGTTAAGGATTAAAAATGTAATTTCTAACCGTCAATTTGTTGGTTTTATATCATAAAAAATGACCGATTGTATGCGGTAATGCAATAATGAAACAAAAATTAAGATATTTGTGTTGGTTATCATTAATCTAACAACAAAACTATGCGACTGAGCCAATCTTTATCCATATTGTTACTTGGGGGTGCCTCCATCTTTGCTGCACAGGCCCAAACCAACTTTGACATTATACCCAAACCTTCGAAAATCATATTGGCTACAGGGACATACACCATTCCTGCGCATGTCCCGGTCATTGTTTCAGATGAGTTTCAGGAAGCGGCCCAGCTACTTACGGAACATCCTGCCATTAAAAGTTTAACTGTCGAAGTACTCAAGAAAAATAAAAAAGCACCAAAAGAAGGTTTCCGAATTATCAAAGCAGTCGATGCAGACAATCTCAGCAAAAATGCCTATTCCATCCAGATTGATGAAAAAGGCCTGCTGCTCAGGGCTTGGAATGTGCCTCAAATTATCAATGGGATTTATACCCTCATTCAATTAGGCTACCTACAAGCTGACCCAGGTAAAATAGCCTTTGCGACAATTATTGATGAACCTCGATTTACCTACCGTGGTCTACACCTCGATGTATCGCGCCATTTTATGCCCTTATCCTTTGTAAAAAAGTATATCGACATCATGGCCATCTATAAGTTCAATAACTTTCATTGGCATTTAACCGACGGCGCTGGATGGCGGCTTGAAATCAAAAAATATCCTGAATTGACGCAAAAAGCCGCCTGGCGTACCCATACAAGCTGGAAAGATTGGTGGAATAATGGTCGCCAGTATGTAGACAAAGGTACACCTAATGCCAGCGGTGGTTTCTATACGCAGGAAGAGGCTCGCGAATTGGTCGATTATGCCGCCAGAAAAGGAATCAATGTCATCCCTGAGATTGAAATGCCAGGACATTCTGAAGAAGTATTGGCCGTCTATCCGGAACTCTCTTGTTCAGGAAAACCTTATAGTCAAGGCGAATTCTGTATCGGAAATGAAAAAACCTTTGAGTTCTTAAAAAATGTCTTGGATGAAGTCCTTACGATATTCCCTTCTCCGTACATCCATATCGGCGGTGATGAAGCCGAGAAAAAGCATTGGGAAACCTGCCCAAAAGATCAGGCACTCATGCAAAAAGAAGAATTAAAATCTGTCGATGAACTGCAAAGTTATGCGATCAAGCAAATGGACGTATACTTGCAATCCAAAGGGAGGAAACTGATCGGTTGGGACGAAATTCTGGAAGGCGGCCTCACTGAAGGGGCGACGGTCATGAGCTGGCGCGGTGAAGATGGCGGCATAAAGGCTGCTAATGCCGGTCACGATGTCATCATGACTCCAGTGTCACACCTCTATTTTGATTCTTATCAGACAGACCCTCGTACACAGCCTGAAGCCATCGGCGGCTATCTGACTCTGGATAAGGTCTATTCCTATGATCCAATTCCATCAGCCATACAAGGAGATAAAGCCAAGCATATTCTCGGTGCGCAGGCCAATATATGGACAGAATATGTCCCTACCACCGAACATCTCGAATATATGGTATTTCCACGGGCGCTAGCATTGGCTGAGGTCAACTGGACCAACAAAGATGCGAAGAACTGGACAGACTTTCAGCGACGACTACAATCTCATTACAAGCTATTACAGGATCTGAACGTTAACTATTATCGTCCTTCCTATAATGTCGCTTATACGGCAACATACAATCCAGCAAAAAACAACAATAAAATCACGTTAACAACAGAACAACTTAAAACAGATCAGATTCGATATACGATAGATGGCAGTGAGCCTACCATCCAGTCAACACCGTATACGGGGCCATTTGAATTGAGCTCAACAGGACATATCAATGCCGCTTATTTTCAAGATTCGATCAAAATAGGCCCTACGCTATCCTTTGCTATTGATATCCACCGCGCCATTGGAAAAAAGGTAACCTACAATTCACCATGGTCGGGGTATCCGGCACAAAAAGATTCGACCTTAACAAACGGAATCATGGGCGGGCTCTCCTATCATGATGGGCAATGGCAAGGATTCACGAGCCCTATTGATGTTGTTGTCGATATGGAGAGAAGAGAAGAAATACATTTGGTAGCCATGAATTTCATGCAGCTTATTGGACCTGGTGTGTATATGCCCGGAGAAATGGAAGTGCTGCTTTCGGATAATGGCCGTACTTTTAGATCCGTCGGAACGATTAAAAATGACATCTCCGATAAAGAATCAAAATTGACTTTTAAAAGGTTTGAACTTAAGCTGGACAAAGCACAGCAAGCGCGTTATATCAAAATCAAAGCGAGCAACCCTAAAAAGGGCTTCCTATTTACGGACGAAATAATCGTCTATTAATAAAATCGAACACCCTTATCCAATACGAGTTGGAGAACATTTTACTTATGTTTTTCAACTCGTTTTTGCATTTTAAGGCGCACCTTTCCAACAAACCAAATGTTTTTTTTAAATATTCTTAAAATAAATACTTAATTTTCAAATTTTAAAATGTAACTTTGCACTCCGACAAAGCAGTCGGAATGACCCTTCCCCATGAGCTATTTTTGATTGTCTTTGCTCAGATTTACAATAGGAAATTTAATTTTTTGAACTAGATATAATGCCAAGAAACACTTCCATTAAGTCGGTTTTAATCATCGGATCAGGTCCCATCGTTATCGGTCAAGCTTGTGAATTTGATTATTCTGGATCTCAAGCATCCCTTTCATTGAAAGAAGAAGGTATTGAAGTATCCATCATCAACTCAAACCCTGCAACAATCATGACGGATAAAGTTGTTGCGGACAATGTCTACTTACTTCCATTAACCTGCGAAAGTATTGAAGAGATTTTGCAAAAACACAACATTGACGCTGTACTTCCTACCATGGGTGGACAGACCGCTTTGAACTTATGTATCGAAGCTTCCAACCTAGGTCTTTGGGAAAAATACAACGTAAAAGTTATCGGTGTTGATGTTGCTGCCATTGAAAAAACTGAAAACCGTGAAGAATTCCGTCAATTAATGGTTGATATTGGCGTGGGCGTTGCAACATCCAAAATTGCAAACTCATTCCTAGAAGGTAAAGAAGCTGCACAAGAAATTGGCTATCCGCTTGTTATTCGCCCTTCGTATACCCTTGCTGGTACTGGTGGCGGATTTGTTCACAGAAAAGAAGATTTTGATGCAGCCTTAAATAGAGGTTTACATGCTTCACCAACACATGAAGTTTTGGTTGAACAAGCTGTATTGGGTTGGAAAGAATTTGAGCTCGAACTGCTTCGTGATACCAACGACAATGTCATCATCATCTGTACCATTGAAAACTTCGATCCAATGGGTATTCACACTGGAGACTCGATCACGGTTGCTCCGGGCATGACATTATCAGACAAATGTTACCAAGATATGCGTAATCAGGCTATTCTGATGATGCGTTCCATTGGCACATTTGCCGGTGGTTGTAATGTTCAGTTCTCTGTAAATCCAGAAAACGAAGAAATCATTGCCATCGAAATCAATCCACGTGTATCACGCTCTTCCGCTTTGGCATCCAAAGCAACAGGTTATCCAATTGCAAAGATTGCAGCTAAATTAGCAATCGGTTACAACTTGGATGAATTGCAAAATCAGATCACAAAAACAACATCTGCATATTTTGAACCAACGTTAGACTATGTGATCGTAAAGATCCCGCGTTTCAATTTCGATAAATTCAAAGGAGCAAACAAGGAATTAGGTCTACAGATGAAAGCGGTAGGTGAAGTTATGGCAATCGGCCGTACATTTATCGAAGCTTTACAAAAAGCCTGTCAATCCTTGGAGACTGGCCGCGCTGGTTTAGGTGCCGACGGTCGTCAATGGAGAAACTTAGACGAGATCATGGATAGTCTGGAGCATCCAAGTGGTGACCGCTTGTTCCATATTAAAGATGCTTTCGAATTAGGTGTTCCTTTGGAATCTATCCGTAAAGCAACCCGTATAGACAAATGGTTCCTTGTACAGATCCAAGAGCTGGTACACCTTGAACAAGAATTGCGTCGTTACCAATTGAATAATATTCCACGCGATTTCTTCATGACCTTAAAACAAAAAGGTTATTCAGATGTACAAATAGCTTGGTTATTGGGCAATGTAACAGAAGATCAAGTATATGACCGTCGTAAGGAACTAGGCATCAACCGCGTTTACAAAATGGTAGATACTTGTGCCGCAGAATTCCCTGCACAAACACCATACTACTATTCGACTTTCGAAGAAGAGAACGAATCCATCTCTTCAGATAGAAAGAAAATCATCGTTTTAGGTTCCGGTCCAAACCGTATCGGTCAAGGTATCGAGTTCGATTACTCGTGTGTACACGGCTTATTGGCGGCTAAAGAATGTGGTTACGAAGCGATTATGGTTAACTGTAACCCAGAGACTGTTTCGACAGACTTCAATATGGCTGACAAATTATACTTCGAGCCCGTATTCTGGGAACACGTACGTGAGATCATTGAATTAGAAAAACCAGAAGGTGTTATCGTACAGCTGGGTGGACAAACAGCGCTTAAAATGGCTGAACGTCTAGAGCAGTTAGGTGTAAAAATTATCGGTACTTCGTTCGAAAACATGGACTTGGCAGAAGATCGTGGCCGTTTCTCCGATCTTTTAAAAGAATTGGAAATTCCATATCCAAGATACGGTGTCGCGACATCGGCAGAAGAAGCATTACAAGTAGCAAACGAAGTGGGATACCCAGTATTGGTCCGTCCTTCTTACGTGTTGGGTGGACAAGGAATGAGCATCGTTATCAACGACGAAGACTTAGAAAAAGCGGTTGTCAACTTGTTGAAAAACCTTCCTGGAAACCATATTCTGATCGATCACTTCCTGGATCGTGCCGAAGAAGCTGAATCAGATTCAATCTGTGATGGTGAAGAGGTACACATCATTGGTATGATGGAACACATCGAACCTGCAGGTATCCACTCTGGTGACTCATCGGCGGTATTGCCTCCATTTGGCTTGTCACAAGCTGTTCAGGACAAAATGGAAGAATACTCGATCAAATTAGCAAAAGCGTTAAATGTCCGTGGTCTCCTAAACATCCAGTTTGCTGTCAAAGGTGAAAATGTATATGTTATCGAGGCTAACCCACGTGCATCCCGCACAGTTCCTTTCATCGCAAAAGCTTATGATGTTCCATACATCAATATTGCTACTAAAGTCATGTTGGGCGCTAATAAATTAAAAGACTTCACAATCGAACGTAAGCTGAAAGGATTTGCAATTAAAGAACCGGTATTCTCTTTCAACAAATTCCCGGAGGTGGACAAACAATTAGGTCCTGAAATGAAATCAACTGGTGAAGCAATTCGCTTTATTAAAGATCTTCAAGATCCATATTTCAGAGAATTGTACAATAAAAAATCAATGTTTTTGAATGCCCAATAAGGCATATTAATCAACTAAAAAAGGCTTGCGATTGCAAGCCTTTTTTAGTTGATATCTTTTACACAACGAAACCCAACATTATTGGTGGGGCTGTTGACTTCGCCCTTTCCCCTACTTCCGGCTTTATACCTTTCACAATATTGATCATTGCAAAGAAATGATCCACCGCGCTGAACGCGTTTCTCCAGATTTGGTTCCTGCGGATCATAAGAATCTTGTGGTCCTTTGGGGTTAGCAATTGTACTATGCTGATAATAATCGGGTCTATATAAATCAGCGCACCATTCCCACACATTTCCTTCCATGTCATATAGCCCTAGCGCATTTGCCTGAAATGATTTAACGGGTGCTGTTCCTTCGAATCCATCTTCTTTAGAATCCTGAATAGGAAATTGTCCCTGGTAGATATTTGCTATCCATTGTCCATGAGGTTTCAAATCTTTGCCCCAGTAATATAGATCGTCGTTTGCATCGTTCCGTGCTCTTGCTGCATACTCCCATTCTGCTTCCGTAGGTAATCGTTTGCCTGCCCATTTCGCGTAAGCTGCAGCATCCTCATAGGCAACCTGGACAACCGGATGATTCATTTTGTTTTTTATCGAGCTATTGGGTCCTTCTGGATGCTGCCAATTTGCACCAGGAACGTATTCCCACCACATCAGATAATTATTTAATGAATTCAGTTCTTTGGGCTTGGAGAATACGGCTGACCCCGCGACCAACATTTTGGGATCAACTTCCGGAAAATCCTGAGGATCCAGTTCCCTTTCCGCCACTGTCACATAACCTGTTTCCTTTACGAACGCTGCAAACTGCGCATTTGTCACCTCGTGCTCATCCATATAAAATGAATGTAATTCAACCCGATGTAATGGCTTACTATCTTCAAAATTCGAACTCCCCATTAGAAATGTTCCGCCCTCGACCAATATCATCTTGTCAGCGGTATTTCTATTTAACTTATTGATTTGGGATTTAATTATGCCCGCCCGCGTTGGTATATTTTCCCCAACACAACAAGAAAGTGTATCATTTGCGGAAAACAACGATAAACAGGTCATTAGGGTTAGATTGAATAACATAATTAAAGATAAACATAAAAGGGGAACATTAAAAAGTTCCCCTTTTATTAATTACTAACATACCGAGCTATACACCCAATTGTATATTTTCTTTTTTTGCAGTTCTTGAACGAATAGGTGTATTACCACCACCTTTCAGCGTAATGTCGACAGGATTGTTATCTTTCCACGCTCCTTTCGTAAAATCCGGTATATCAACGGTCTTGCAGTTCTTCGCTACAGATTCAAAGCTCAATGGTACGACACAGCTCCACGAAGCAGCATCATAGACATCTTGATCCAGCGGTAATCCATTACGCAAACAGTCAATCAGACGCCAATCCATCATAAAATCCATTCCACCATGTCCACCCACCTGTTTTGCCTGCTCTCCAATATACTTCACCAATTCGGGCGTATATTTATCATACAGCTCTTTTAACTTTTGCTCTGAAATGAATTCATGGCCAAATGCTATATTTTCTGTCGGGTATTTTTGAGCAAAACCTTTCGTACCGCTCAGTGTATGTAATCTGGAGTAAGGTCTAGGAGAAGTAACATCATGCTGCAGCATAATCGTTTTTCCTTTTGCGGTACGGATAAGTGTTGTATTCATATTTCCGCGGTAGTTCTTTCCGACAAATTCCTGAAAAAAAGAATCCTTGGTGGCTAATTCTTTTGCCTTTTCACCCATCATGAAATCATTCGAAGACATGGCGACAAGATGATTCATTTTATCCCCTCTATTGATATTCAGGCATTGCGCTACAGGTCCGAGTCCATGCGTAGGATATAAGTTCCCATTCAGTTTTATATTCTCTCTCAAGCGCCACATGTTATCATAACCATTCTTTGCAAAATTCAGATCCAGCAAATCATGGATATAAGCACCCTCGGCATGGATAAGTTCACCAAGCAAGTCTTGACGTACCATGTTCAACGTGAGCATTTCGAAGAAATCATAACAGCAGTTTTCCAACATCATACAATGTTTCTTAGTCGCTTCCGAAGTCTTTACTACCTCCCAACAATCTTTTATCGTCAATGCGATTGGCACTTCACAAGCCACGTGATTACCCGCTTTCATTGCAGCAATGCTCATAGGAGTATGATAGTCCCAAGGAGTACAAATGTAGACGAGGTCAAGCTTTTCCTCTTTTAACAACGATTTCCATCCATCTTCGCCAGAATAAGCTCTGGGAGCCTTCAAACCTTTTGATGTGACGATCTTTGTTGCACGTTCGACCCGGTCTAGATGCTTGTCGCAAAGTGCGACAATTTCGCAACCTTCAATATAAGACAGTCGTTCAACAGCTCCAGGTCCACGCATACCAAGTCCAATTACTGCTACCCTGACCTTATCAATTTTAGGAGCTGCATAACCGCACATATTAAACGACTCTCCTGATCCATTGGCATTCACCAAGGTAGGAAGTGAAACAGCCAGTGTTGACAAAATTCCGGCCTTTTTTAGAAAATCTCTTCTAGAATCCATAATTTAAAGTTCATATAAAATTAAAGGGACCAATTGGTCCCTTTAAAAAAATCACCTATTTTAAAACAAACTAAACAGTCAATAGAAAAATCCATTTTGGGGTGGATTTTATTCGGTTCTATTTAAAGAACTTAATCTCTGTGACAATAATAGGGCACTTTTTTCGAAATAAAAAATGAAATATGAAAGCAATCGTTTGCTCAATTTACACAAACGATTGCTTAATTTGTTATATTTATTGCTTTCTGCTATTGGCCATGACGAATTATTTCGCCATAAAATCTGTATTCCCAAATTACGATTATAGCCATGTTGTCCCTTGAAGCTAGATTGTCTAGATGGATACTATGCTGATATACCTCACAGAAGAGCGAGTTCCTGTCGATGAAAAATGTTGCTTACCGTTATGGCGATCATGAAACTATATTCCGGAACGAATAAACTATTTACATCTTTTAACCGGATACAGTTATAGAAGATTCGTGTAGCAACTACTGGAAATACGAATGATAGCACATAGAAAGTGGACCGTCACTGAGGACAGTGCCGGTTGCGGAACATGACCGATGGACCAGCCCCGTCGACGGCCACGGAGGTAGTTAAACGAAAGAAG
>NZ_DFOE01000009.1:0-36167 GCF_002376635.1 Sphingobacterium sp. UBA3549
ACAGTTCAGTTTACACTACCACTTTCACGGAAGAACACAAACCCTTTTACTATATTTAAATTTTTCAAAACTTCATGAGCAACGAATCTTCAGCATTGAAATTTTTCTTAATAACAGAGCTTAAAAAGGTCAGAAAGACCCGCAATGTAATCGTCGGAATTTTCCTCACTATGTTCGCACTTTGCTACGGCTTTTTCCTGTCCGCCTTTTTTCAGCGTTGGTTAGGCAGTGAAGATCGGCTTACATTTTTCTATAAATCACTCCCTACCCTATCGTTTCTTTTCATTTATTTAGGTTTTGTATTTGGACTTTTAAGCTGGGTAGTTTATAGGAAGAACCAAAAATTTATTCGGGCATTACAACACCTAAACATCGATGACCTTGCTATCTACGAGCAATACACCAAACGAATGAACCGCATCTTTTCAGCGATAGGGCCTTATGTTTTTTTTAAAAATGAGCTGCTGTTCTTCCCGCTGATCGGAAATAAACGTATCGAAATTAATCAGATCCATCGCATTGAAACGAAAATCATACGCAATTACCGGGGCCCTAATAGCTATCGCGTCTATTTCTACAATGAATTCAACAAAATCCACCAAGTTACAATGAATCAAAAAGGGGCATTTGACTTCTTACAAGAGCAACTTCGTGAGAAAAATCCAAATCTGGTTGTCGTTGCACGGAATGATTAAATACAGGAAAGCTCAGGAATTGTTTCGGGAAAACAACAGGAAAGGTCAACGCTACCTTCGATAAAATTTTAGACCAATAGCAAAATGCGCTAACCGAAGGCGATCAATCTTTCGCCCACTAGTAAAAAAGCTAGTCTGGAATATAGGCTATATAACGACCTGATTCAGCAACTTCTTTGATTACCTGATTGCGCTCCTCAAGAAAGCGTCGCATATAACGTGTTAAAAAAAGACATTCTGCAAGTCTTCCCAAAACCCCAAACGGTGCCTCGAAATTAAAAATATCGCGCATAATTATTTTTCCATGTTCAACTTCTTCGAAGAAATGCTGATGCTCCATGAAACAAAAGATCCCGTGGATCATTTTATCTTCAAAAAAACAAGGCCTTTCCATAGCAGTTATCCGCACAGTTAAGGTTTGTCTGATCCCGAGATGTCTTGCACGCCACCGAACCTGCTGTCCCATCTCCATCAAGCCAGTCGTCACCCCTCCGATTGCCTCCTCTCCAGTTTTCTTTGCAGAATACTTATGCAGATCAATACTACGTGACAAGTCGAAAACGACAGATAAAGGAGCGTCTATCATGGTATTTAAAATAAGCTGCGGCATAATGTCTGGTAATAAATTATATATCAATTTCGTAAAATTTGGGGTTATTTTTGGAATCGGTTGCCAAAATTGTCTAAATTGGATCTGCGCTATCCGAATGGCTACAAAAAACAACAATTATGGTAACACTCCTTCACTTCGAAAAGTCAGATTTCCCACTATTTAAATCGTGGATTGGATCAGCAAGGGAACTATTGCAGTTTGCAGGGCCTTATTTTTCTTTTCCGCTTACCGACCAGCAACTTGAAAAATACATTACAGATCCAAAGCGACAAATCTTTAAAATAGCTGATACAGCAACTAAAGAAATTATTGGTCATTGTGAATTAAACTTCGAGCGGAATACCCCAAGACTTTGCCGTATTTTAATTGCAAAAAGCTCCGAACGGAATAGAGGCTATGGCAAAAGCACTGTAAATGCACTCCTTAGACTACTATTTCTAGAGGGTAACTATGACACAGCTGATCTGAATGTCTATGAATGGAATTCCAATGCGATTCGATGCTACGAAGGAGTAGGTTTTCGGATCAACGAAAATATTAGTTCGGAAGTATCAATTGAGGGTGAAACCTGGAAAAGCCTCAATATGCAGATTAGGAAATCTGAATGGAAAACTAATCCGTAACATGAAAGCTGCGCAAAAAGTAAGTCATATAACCGTGCCATAAATCATATTAAGAGGATTGATCTGTTTCCTACGCACAGTATTTAAACATGCAAAAAAAAACCTTTGTTTGACTTCAACAACTTTGACATCAAACAAAGGGCCTTACTATCATAAACACCTGAAATTTCCAGTGTTTTTTCTTGTTGCTAGTATTCGATCAAGACTTCAGTCACTTGCGCGCCTTGCTTAGCACTCTTAAATTTAAACTTCACTTTCTGATTCAAATTTAATTTCTGCCCGACCAGGCGGTCGTTGAAATAAACAGATTGCTGAGTTTCGTTGTCTCTGATGAATCCATAGTTGGAATCGTTGTTATAGTGGACAACTTTTCCAAAGGAATACTCATCATGATGATTGGAGACCATACTTGGACTCTCACCTTCTTTCAATTTTATTGCAGGCCTGTCTGAGATATTCCCGTGTTCATCAACATAAGCAAACAATTCTTCCAAAGATTTTCCCTTGTCATTGTTTGTTTTATTGAATTCCTTCTTCTCATTTTTTTGCTGTTTCTTGAGTAATTTCTTTTTTTCTCGTTCTTTTTTGTTAAATGTGATTTGGCTTTTGCTCATTCAATATGGATTAAAGTAAATATTCCCGAGGAGGTTTCGGACCTTTAGAGCTTCGTTGAAAAGATAAAAATGCGATGTGTTCTAAGGAGATAATTGCAAATATACGAAAAATTCTTTAAAAAAATATATATTGACTATCCGTATTCGCTTTGCTGATCCTCGATACCAAGTGCTTCGCTTTAATCAAGGAAACATGGGAAAGTAGTGCGAATCAGAAATACATAACAGTGAGCAAAAAATTAAAAATTACGTAAAACAAAACGCCCTTTAAGACGTTATTTTTTAAAAAAAATTATGGAAATAAGAAACATCGAGACAGACGACAGAGGCAATTTCGTTGCGGAGGTTGAAAATAGTGAAGCCGGAATTTTAGAATACACGTGGCAAAATGATCATGAATTTTCGATCGACCACACCGAAGTGTACGAAGAGTATAGAGGAATGAGTGTAGGCAAAAAATTAGTGTTGGAGGCAGTTGACTACGCACGAAAGAACGATGCGAAAATTGTTCCCAATTGCCCATATGCGAAAGCTATCTTTGAAAAGACAATAGCGTTTCAAGATGTATTAGCATAAAAAAGCCGTTTTATCGAAAGGATAAAACGGCTTTTTGTTAGGAAGTGAATCTGTTTAGACCACAATATTGATTATTTTCCCTTTAACAAAAATAATCTTTTTTATGGCTTTGCCATCTAAATGACGTTGTACATCGGCATGTGCTCTGATGATATCTTCGATCGCCTTTTGATCTAGATCGAGTGCTAACGATAGATTGAATTTCATCTTTCCATTGAAGGATACCGGATATGCAAATTCTGATTCGACTAAATATTCTGGTCTAAATATAGGGTAAGAAGCGGAAGAAAGTGTGCCAGCTTCATTTCCTAATAGCGTCCACAGCTCTTCCGTAATATGCGGTGCATACGGTTGGAGCGTGATAATTAACTGTTCCAGTATCTGTCGCTTATTGCATTTTAAATCTGTTAAGTCATTCACGCAGATCATGAAAGCTGAAACCGAAGTATTGAAAGAAAAACGCTCAATATCATCTTCTACCTTTTTAATAATTTTATGTAAGGCTTTAAATTCTGCTTTAGAAGGCTCTTCGTCGGAAACATTGAAATTGCCCTCGGCGTCATGAAACAGACGCCACACTTTACGTAAAAACTTATAAACGCCCTCTATACCGTTAGTATTCCAAGGCTTAGCTTGCTCCAAAGGCCCCAAAAACATTTCGTACAGACGCAGTGTGTCCGCTCCATATGATTCGATAATATCATCTGGATTGACTACATTGAATTTGGACTTCGACATTTTTTCCACTTCGCTACCGCAGATATATTTACCATTCTCCAATACAAATTCAGCATTTGAAAAATCAGGTCTGAAGTTTTTGAATTTTTCCAAATCCAACACATCATTTTGGACAATATTTACGTCAACATGTAACGGTATCGTTTTATATTCATCTCTCAACCCGTAAGACACAAATTGATTTGTACCTCTCCCGTCCTCATCTAGCACACGATATACAAAATTGGACCGCCCCTGAATCATTCCTTGATTAATCAATTTACGGAATGGCTCTTCTTCGTTCTGGTAGCCCAAATCTTTTAAGAATTTATTCCAAAAGCGCGAATACAGCAGGTGCCCGGTAGCATGCTCCGAACCACCGATATATAAATCTACGGCTTTCCAATAGTCTACCGCTTCTTTTGACACAAAGTCACCGTCGTTTTTCGGATCCATATATCTAAACCAATACCACGAAGAGCCTGCCCATCCGGGCATTGTACTCAATTCATACTCATATTGATCTTCATATTTCCAACCTTTTGCTCTTGCTAAAGGGGGTTCACCTGATTCCGTTGGCAAATATTTATCAACTTCGGGCAATAATAGGGGCAATTCTTCCTCTTTAATTAAATAAGGTAATCCATTTTTAAAGTATACAGGCACGGGTTCGCCCCAATAGCGCTGACGTCCAAAAATGGCATCGCGCATACGGAAGTTTATTTTCGCCTTACCCAATTTAGTCGCCTCCAACTTCGCAATTAAAGCAGGTACAGCTTCTTGGTAAGTCATACCATTGATAAAATCGGAATTAATATATCTTCCATCCTTATTAGGATCAGCTTCTTCTTCAATATTTTGGGTATCTGAAATAGGAATAATAGGAAGGTCGAAGTGTTTAGCGAATACATAATCCCTTTGATCGCCACTAGGTACAGCCATAACAGCACCCGTTCCATAACCAGCTAATACATAATCTGCGATCCAAATCTGTACATCTTGTCCCGAAAGTGGGTGCTTGGCATACGAACCTGTAAAAGCTCCTGAAACTGTTTTCGTATCAGCCATACGATCCAATTCAGATTTTTTGGAAGTTTTCTCGATATAGGTATTTACTTCCGATTGTTGCTGAGGGGTAGTCAATGCTGGTACCAATTCGTGCTCTGGAGCTAAAACGACAAATGAAACACCAAAAATTGTATCTACACGCGTCGTAAAAACTTCGATGACCGTATCTAATTGTGGTACGGGGAATTTCACGGAAGCACCCACCGATTTTCCGATCCAGTTACGTTGCATTTCTACCAAAGGTTCTGGCCAATCAACCGTATCCAATCCTCTTAGTAGGCGATCGGCATAAGCCGTAATACGCATAGACCATTGCATCATCTTCTTTTGCTCGACGGGAAATCCTCCACGCTCAGAAACCCCATTGATTACCTCGTCATTCGCTAATACTGTGCCCAGCGCAGCACACCAATTTACTGTACTTTCACGTAAATAAGCAATCCGGTACTTCAGCAATTCACGTTGTTGTCTTTCTTCATCAAAAGATTTCCAATCTTCAGCGCTAAATTCCAAAACGTCTTCATCAGCAACTGCTGCAATAGCAGCAGAGCCATTTTTAGCAAACCTTGCAATCAACGTTTCGATCGGTTCGGCTTTATCTGATTCTTTATTATACCAAGAATCAAACAATCTCATAAAAATCCACTGCGTCCATTTGTAATAGGAAGGATCTGAAGTACGTACTTCGCGGCTCCAATCATAAGAGAATCCAATGTTATCCATCTGTTCCCGATAACGGTTGATATTGACTTCGGTCGTTACGGCAGGATGCTGGCCAGTTTGAATCGCATATTGCTCCGCAGGAAGACCAAAAGAATCATAGCCCATTGGATGCAATACATTAAAACCTTTTAAACGTTTATATCTTGAAAAGATATCCGAAGCAATATAGCCCAGCGGATGACCAACGTGCAACCCCGCTCCGGAAGGATAAGGAAACATATCCAATACATAGTATTTTGGCTTTTGTTGCGTATCAGACGTTTTGTACGTTTGATGATCCGCCCAAAATTTTTGCCACTTTTTCTCTAATGATTTGTGATTATACTCCATTTTTATTCTTAAGGAATTTTTATGACTGGCGAAATTACGATTTAATACTGAAATGTGATAAAAGTTTTGTAGTTTGAACAATAAATTATAGTATTGAAAAGTTAATTAAACATAGATAGAAAACGAGGTTCGGATTGATTTTTATCAAAGTAATTACAAGATTAATTCGAAATCTTCCACTCAAATAGTTACTTTCGCAAATAAATTTTCGCTTATTATGTCAGAATACGAATTAAGCACACAAAAAAGAAAAACAAAATCTGTATATGTATCTACGGTTATCAGCATCGCTCTGGTGTTATTGGTAACAGGTATGTTGGGATTACTCTTGGTGCATGCTAAAAATCTTTCGAAATACGTTAAGGAAAATATTGTCTTAAATGTCATCGTGAACGATGGCACGAGCGAAGGTGATGTTCTTTCATTGCAAAAAGACCTCGAAAAAGATAACTATGTGCTCCGTACCGAATATATCAGTAAAGAGTTAGCGGCAAAAAATCTAAAGGAAGACCTTGGCGAAGATTTTGTACAGTATCTGGGGCATAACCCTCTTTTACCTTCTTTGGATGTTTATATGAAAGAGAATTATGCCAATACAGATAGTATTAAAACTTTTATTGAGAAGATCTCTAAAAATAATAAAATTAAAGAAGTGGTTTACCAGGAGTCTCTGATTGACATGGTGAACAAAAATGTTCGGATCATAGGGATGATTGTATTGGCATTTGCTGTTATCCTGCTAATTATCGCCGTAGCTTTAATTAACAACACGATACGTCTTGCTATATACTCGCAACGTTTCTTAATTAAAAGTATGCAACTCATCGGAGCTACTAAAAACTTTATCCGTAAACCATTTATAACTTATGGTATTATTCATGGTTTACTCGGTTCCTTGATCGCGATTCTACTGCTTATTTTAACCTTGAAGTTTGCGCAACAGCAGATACCCGAACTGGTATTTTTACGCAATTGGTTTGAATTTGCTGTAATATTTTTAGGAGTAATCCTCATTGGGATTCTCATTTCGGGACTTAGCACTTATTTCGCTGTAACAAAGTACTTAAAGGCACAATCTAACGATTTATACAGATAAAAAAATGGCTCAAATAAAGAAATCTACCGAATCAGTCAATAAAGGTTCGTTTGTATTCTCCAAAATAAATTACCAACTGTTTATAGCTAGCGTATTGGTTGTAATCATTGGCTTTACATTGATGTCCGGTGAAACCGATATTTATAGCTTTACCAAGATTACTTTGGCACCGATTGTTGTTGTTCTCGGTTTTGCAATAGGTTTTGCAGCAATTTTATACCGTCCCAAAAACAAATCCAATTAAAGCATAATCTTAATTCTAACAGATGTCTATTATTGAAGCTATCATCCTTGCTATCATTGAAGGATTAACGGAGTTTTTGCCTGTGTCTTCGACAGGTCATATGATCATAGCCACTGCCTTAATGGGTATCCAACCCTCGGCATTTGTCAAGTTATTTACGATTGTCATCCAGATGGGAACGATATTGTCCGTTCTGGTATTATACTACAAACGTTTTTTTAAATCGCTCTCATTTTACTATAAATTGATCATTGCGGCTATTCCAGCATCAGTGTTGGGCTTGCTCTTCAACGATTATATTGACGCCCTATTGGAAAGTCCTCTAATGGTCGCGGTCATGTTGGTCGTGGGCGGCGTAGTGTTACTTTTTGTCGATAGGTGGTTTAACAAGCCAACCGTAGAAGATTCCGACAAAGTTTCGTACAAACAAGCTTTTATGATTGGTGTATATCAATGCCTTGCGTTAATCCCTGGTACTTCAAGATCTGCCAGTACAATTATCGGTGGTATGACCCAAAAACTGACACGTAAAGCTGCTGCAGAATTTTCCTTCTTCCTTGCCTTGCCAATGATGTTTGGTGCTTCTGCTGTAAAGCTACTAAAGTTCTTTAAAGAAGGGAACACGTTTAATGGCGAAGAGCTTAATTTGCTTATTATAGGTAATCTAATTGGTTTCGTTGTCGCAATCGTTGCGATTAAGTCTTTTATCGGCTTCTTGACTAAATACGGTTTTAAAGCATTTGGATGGTATCGAATAATCGTCGGTGTTATTATTCTTGCCCTCCTACTTTCGGGTCATAGTTTACAAATTATTTAAAATCTTTTGATGGAAAATATAGAGGTTAGTGAAAACTCAGCGAAGTTTCATTTTGCTGAAGGAGAAATGTTGTTGATTGATAAACCTTTAACTTGGACTAGTTTTGATGTGGTTGGTAAAATCAGAAACTCCATCAAGCCGTTAAAATTAAAAGTCGGTCACGCAGGAACTTTAGATCCGCTTGCGACCGGTTTACTTATCGTCTGCACAGGCAAATTCACAAAGAAAATAGATAGTTACCAAGCCGAAGACAAAGAATATACTGGAACCATTACTTTGGGTGCCACAACGCCTTCCTATGATCTGGAAACAGAAATTAACGAAACATTTCCTATCGATCATATTACAGATGACATGATACTGCAAGCTGCGAAAGCATTTGAAGGCGAAATTCAACAATTTCCGCCTGCTCATTCGGCTATAAAAATCAATGGCGAACGTGTCTATGAGAAGGCACGCCGTGGCGAAGAGGTTGAAATAAAATCCCGTCAAGTTCGAATCAATAGCTTTCTTGTTGAAAAGATCGAGCTCCCCAACGTTTATTTTCGCATATCCTGTTCAAAGGGAACATACATTAGATCTCTGGCCTATGACTTCGGAAAATCCTTACAGAGTGGATCACATCTAAGTTCTTTGAGGCGCACCAAAAGTGGGGATTATTCAGTAGAAAATGCCTGGAATTTAGAAAAACTTATCGCGGAAATAAAACGTCATAAAGAGATCATTAAATAACTTTACCAAACCGTTTTATTGATTCTTTATCTTATTTTTGCAAAAACTCCTATAAATGAAAATCTACAGAAGTTTAGATGATTTCTCACCTATTGAAAATGCAGTTGTAACCATCGGCACTTTTGACGGTGTTCATATTGGCCACCAAAAAATATTGGCCCACTTAAAGGAAGCTGCTCATAAAATCAATGGGGAGACAATTTTGCTTACTTTTTTTCCACACCCTCGGTTAATTATCAATCCAGATGATGATAGCTTACGCTTAATCAACGATATCGAAGAAAAGGTCAGTCAGTTGAGTAAAGTTGGCATTGACCATTTGATTATCATTCCCTTTTCCCGTGATTTTTCCAATCAAACTCCAGAAGAATATATTAGTAATGTTCTTGTAGGAAAACTCGGCACCAAAAAAATTGTGATAGGCTACGATCACCATTTCGGAAAGGATCGAAAGGGTAGTATGGGTGATTTAGAACAGTTTGCTTCCATATTTGATTACAGTGTCGACGAAATCCCCGAGCAGGATATCAATGATATTGCCGTATCTTCAACACGGGTGCGCGAAGCACTAATAAAGGGTGACATAAAAACGGCAAATCTATATTTGGGTTATCCTTTTGAATTGACAGGCACTGTGATTAGAGGCGACCAAATCGGACGTACGATCGGATTTCCTACGGCAAACTTACAGGTTCACGAACCGCATAAACTTATACCAGCCTATGGTATATATGCAGTTGAGGTACATATCTACAATCACATCCAAAACATTACTACTGGTGAATACAAGGAAGAAAGCCCTGTTTCAATTGCCAAAGGTATGGGTTATATAGGAACTAGACCCACCGTGGATGGCATGAACCGAGCTATCGAAATCAGCCTATTTGATTTCGATCAGGATATTTACGGTAAAACACTACGCGTAAAATTCCTTCACTTTATCCGTCATGACGAACGTTTCGACTCCTTAGAAGCAATGAAAGAGCAGATCAGAGCGGACGAAGCCCAAATTCGAAGTCTTATTGGTTAGCACAGCGTATGATTATCAAATAGAAAAGCGGGGAATTCCCGCTTTTCTATTTGATAAGAGCTTCGATGCCTAATCGATAGCTGTCCAAACCAAAACCACAAATTACACCTTTACAATTCTTCGCTAAAAATGAGTGATGGCGGAATTCTTCTCTTTGGTGGACATTACTGATATGGACCTCTATAACAGGTGTTGTAATAGCTGCAATCGCATCACCAATCGCAACGGAAGTATGTGTATACGCTCCGGCATTCAATACAATTCCATCAAACTCGAAACCAACCTCGTGGATCTTATCGATTAGGCCTCCTTCTGAGTTGCTTTGAAAATAGTGTAGTTGCAAACTTTCAAACTGCTGTTTAAGCTCCTCAAAATAGCTAAGGAAATCCTGGCTACCATAAATTGATTTTTCTCTTACACCCAATAAATTCAAATTTGGGCCATTCAGTATAAGGATTTTTTTCATCGGAATATCATTGTTATAAATCATTATAAATTGCCCGGAAACTTGAGCGAAGGCCGAATGAGATCACGCCAGATTTATTGACGATAGGCGTTTCGTATTTCGCTTTTGCATAACGTTGGGTGTATCCGAGTTCTAGACGAAGATTATACTTTGGATTAAGTACATAGGCTGCCTTAGCGTCTGCATAATAGATATTATTCTTTATACCTTGTGCAATATGATTGCCATATAAGTTTGGTATTGTATTATAGGACTGAAAGATGTTTCCCCCCATATTACTTCCGTCGGGTAGATCCAGCCCATTTTGAGTAAACATTCCCTGCAATGAAAAGTCCCATCTGTCCCATGCGTAATTAACCAGTCCAACAAGCTCTCTAAAGTTTGCCCCTTTTGGATGCGCCAATGGCTCGGCGTTGTTACTATAGTTTGAATACGATTTAAAGTGCGCGTAGGTATATGGTCTAGCCGTATTGTATTCGGCTAGAAAGTTTAAATTCTTTACGCCAAACATATCATACCCTCTTACGCCAAGCTGTGCACCCCATTTATTATGTGCGTATCCGTTTCCTGCAAAAAATTCTTTCGCCGTAAACTCTCCTAACAGGAACTGGCCATATGCTGTCAATCGATATGGAAGCTTATATTTGGAAGTTAAGCCCAAAAACATTTTATCCGGCGAAGTCGTATTATTACTTTCGACAGGACGAATAAAGATAACTGGACTCAGATAACTAAAATCAAAACCTCTTCTTCCTCCTTCATCCTGCGCGGCCCAAACAACGGATTGGAAAAAACCTACAGATAATTTATTGGTTACATTCCAATCCAAATATTGAAAGGCCCCCCATTTCTTTCCATCTCCCAAGCGGGTGTTATTTTGCCCCTCCATAGGATATGTGCCCGTTAAATCTTGTCTAGGGTGTGTCGGATCGTTCATATAGGCCCAAATTGAAGTGTATTGAACATTTCCTATTGTTCCGGTTAATTTAAGATGTGCATAGTTGGAAGAAAAGTCGGACAAAAGCATCGAACGATAACCATCTCCAATAAAGTTTTTGTCGTAAGCCAAAGTGGCCTGGATATATTTATGTGCATCATAAGTCATGCTCGCTGTCGCATACATCCAGTCCATTTTATTTTTAGACTGAAATTTCGTATTTCCTTGACCAGGAACAACTTTATTCGCAACAATGTAGTCATCCAGATACTTAGGAAAAACTGCCTGGCTTTCAAATGCTGACGTATTGAAAGTAAATTTGTTCCCAACATTTAAACCCACCTGAAATCCTCTACTATTCATCCAAGTACGCCGTTTATCTCCTAGCATATCTTTTCCAATATAAAGATCTGGTAAAAAATCAGCATAGAATGTATAATCGTCCTTCTCGACTTGGACAAGATGTTCATTAAAAATCTTGCGCATAAACCAGTTGGACGAAGACACGGGTTTGTTGGATTGAATTGAATCAAACTTGGCTAACAATAAAGAGTCTTTAATGACGAAGGGTTTAGCAGAAGTATGGATCCTGGTTTCCGTAGAATAAACTGCATCGTTCATTTTCTGATAAAAATGATACGAATAAGGCTGGTTCTTAATTTGGGCAACAGCTCCTAAGGAAACGCCTACTCCAATGCTTGCCAACGTCAATCGAAGTAAATTATTGTTTTTTGTTATATTAAGCCTCATAAAATTTTTTAAAAGATTGTTTTTTATAGCAAAATGCATTCCTAAACGCAAATTAACCGAATAAAAATGACTTAATTCACATCTTTGGTCAATTTTAAAATGCTAAATCGTATTTGCTATTCCTTTTATTCAAAAATATTTATATCTTGCATGTTAGTAAATAACCTTATATCATAAATAAACAGTCCTAATAAGCATGAAGCGCAGAACATTTATCCAAAACGCAAGCCTGTTAACCGCGGGTGCACTTACCAGCAAATTTTCATTTGCTCAAGAACATTCTTTTCCTACAGTGCGTACCGTCAAAGAGAAGAGGCTTTTTTCGAGTAAAGTAATAGAGGATGCTATTGTAGAATTTCAGAAAAATGTTAAAAATAAGGAGCTGTCGTGGTTATTTAATAACTGTTTTCCCAATACCCTTGACACCACAGTTTTCCCTTATGTACAAAACGGAAGAAACTACACGTACGTCATTACAGGAGATATAGACGCCATGTGGTTACGTGATAGCAGTGCGCAAGTATGGCCCTATCTTCCCTTTATGAAAAAGGATAAAAAATTACAGGATCTGATTGTTGGACTAATCCAAAAGCAGAGTAAATGCATCAATATTGACCCCTACGCCAATGCATTTTATAATGATCCAACCAAAAAGGGCGAATGGTTTAGCGATCATACCGACATGAAACCTGGGATTCATGAACGGAAATGGGAAATCGATTCGTTGTGTTATCCAATTCGATTAGCCTATCATTACTGGAAAGAAACCAAAGACAGTAGTCCATTTAATGAGGAATGGCTGGACGCCCAACATAAAATATATCAAACTTTCGTTGAGCAACAACGAAAAGACAGTCTCGGTCCTTATAAATTTGAGCGCACTACTTCAAGAGGATCAGATACATTGCAGGTTGATGGTTATGGGTATCCTGTGAATCCAGTTGGATTGATCTGTTCTAGTTTTCGACCTTCAGACGATTCTACCATTTTCTCCTTTTTGATTCCCTCCAATTTGTTTGCAATTGTGAGTCTTAGGCAATCTGCAGAGATATTGAAAAAAGTCAAAAATGAACAGGCACTCGCCGATAAAATGGAAGCACTTGCAAACGAGGTAGAAGCAGCAGTAAATAAGTACGGCATCATCGATCATCCAACACTAGGTCGTATATATGCCTTCGAAGTGGACGGGTTTTCGAGTCATCTGATGATGGATGATGCCAATATACCCAGCTTACTGGCCTTACCATACTTAGGAGCTGTCGATATTAATAATGAAGTTTATCAACGTACCCGTAACTTTGTGCTGTCCGATAAAAATCCATTCTTTTTCAAAGGAACCGCAGCGGAAGGTATTGGTGGTCCTCACATAGGCAGAGATATGATCTGGCCGATGTCCATTATCATGCGGGCACAGACCTCGACGAATGATGAGGAGATTCGTAACTGCATTAAGACTTTGATAAATACTCATGGTGGAACCGGCTTTATGCACGAATCTTTCCATAAAGACGATCCTAAAAAGTTCACAAGACATTGGTTTGCCTGGACGAATACATTATTTGGCGAATTAATTTGGAAAATATATAAAGAGAAACCATCTTTGCTTCAATAAATCTGAATCTTGTAACATACTGTTATAAGTGAAGGAACTTATAACAGTATGTTATGAATAATTTAAAAGCTCCCGGTCCTATTGGCATTTTTGATTCTGGTTATGGCGGTCTCACCGTTTTCAAAGAAATTCAACACCTTTTGCCTCAATACGATTATATCTATTTAGGTGATAATGCCCGTGTTCCCTATGGTACACGCTCGTTTGAGACTGTTTATAATTACACCAAACAATGTGTTTTTAAACTATTTGACCTCGGATGTAACCTTGTTATACTGGCATGTAACACAGCTTCAGCTAAAGCATTAAGAACCATTCAACAAAACGATCTTCCCATTGGAAAGAAAGTACTTGGAGTAATTAGACCCACTACCGAAATGGTTCATAATTTTACCAAAACCAATAAAATTGGTATTTTAGCCACTACAGGGACAGTAAAATCAGAATCCTATAAAATAGAAATTCACAAATTTAACCCTGAAATTGAGGTTTTTCAGCACGACTGCCCTTTTTGGGTGCCCCTAGTGGAAAACAATGAAATCAATACCGAAGGCGCCCATTATTTTGTCGAAAAGGATATACGGGAACTTTTACATCAGTCGGCTCAGATTGATACCATAGTGCTTGCCTGCACGCACTACCCCCTATTATTGCCTGTAATCAAGAAATATGTACCAAACCATATACAGATCATCTCTCAAGGCCCTATTGTCGCGGCTAGCCTAAAAGACTATCTTAATAGACATGAAGAAATTGAGACGATTTGTTCCCAAAAGGAACAATTGGCGTTTTATACGACCGATGATCCGCTAGATTTTGAAAGCAAAGCAAAGATATTTTTTGGACAGTCAATAGATGCCAGCCATATCACCGTTTGATAAAATAGGAGGCAATAATTTTTAAATTGAAAAATTTCTAAAACTTTTACTTCGCAATTTTCGTTATTCTGTTAAAAGGTGGATAATATGAAAAAGAACTTTATAACCATTGCATATAATCAGGAAACACAGCATTGCGAATCTAAAGAGTTTTCAAGTATTCAGGAAAGTGCGGAGTATTTTAAAACGTTGGAAACCTCTGCAGAACCCAACTACCTTCCTGTATGTACGTATAATTTAAACACCAATACGATTCTGGATATTAGTGACTATTACGTCAACAAGGATAGTGAACTACAGCAGATTGTAAACAGTTGCCTTTCGGGAAAATAGTGTCTTGACGAGTTGTAATCATCTGTTAAAGGATCGATCTATCCGTCTTCATTGGGATAGGCTGTAATCCTATTTATAATATTACATTCCCGTAAAATAATATTTCGTTAATTTTTAATATCTTCAAATCGATAATCAAACCAAAACAACTTACAAATAATGAAAACCAAATTGACTATAAGCCTTTTAACAGTATCATTAGGATTGACGGCATGCCATTCAAGCCCTGCCAATTCGACCTCAGGTTCGGATAGTAGTGCGAATGCTCCGATGGATACAACAAGCTATCCTGCTGTAGAAACTCAAAAGGGAAACACAAATTATAAACCGGCATTTGCAGGACAAACTAGAATTCAGGGTGCAAAAACCACCACACCTTATGACGGTAAAGTGATTGCAGAGGGATTAAAATCACCTTGGGGCATCACCGCAATGCCTGATGGCCGATTATTGATATCAGAGAAAGAGGGCGATTTCCGAATTGTAACAGCAGAAGGGAAATTAAGTGAACCAATCAAGGGTTTACCTCAGGTCAATAGCAGTGGGCAAGGAGGACTTTTGGGGGTACGACTTGATCCAAATTTCGAGTCAAACCGTATGGTATATTGGGTTTTTTCCGATAATACAGCCGCCGGAACATTAACTGCTGTTGCAAAGGGAAAACTATCGGCCGACGAAAAATCCATAGAAGGTGCTAAGGTGATCTATCAAGCCACTCCTGCTCACAAAGGCAACTTGCATTATGGCGGACGCATTATATTTGACAAACATGGAAATATTATTGTCAGCACAGGCGAGAGGTCTGATTTGGTTACAAGACCTCTGGCGCAAGATTTAAATGCAGCATTAGGAAAGATTTTACGTATTACCACCGATGGAAAACCTGCCCAAGGGAACCCATTTTTGGGCAAATCGAATGCACGTCCTGAAATTCTCAGCTATGGGCATCGCAATCCTCAGGGACTCGCCTTACATCCAGAAACTGGCGATCTTTGGGAAACGGAATTTGGCCCACGTGGAGGTGATGAATTGAATAGAATTGAATCTGGTAAGAATTATGGCTGGCCAACGATTACGTATGGCATAGAATATAAAGGGGATAAAGTTGGTGAGGGTATACAGCAAAAAGATGGATTAGAACAACCCGTTTATTACTGGGATCCTGTCCTCTCTCCGAGTGGAATTACTTTCTATACTGGGCAAAACATTCCAGAATGGAAGAATAATCTCTTCATTTGCGGACTAAGCAGCATGCATATTGCTAGAATTATACTAAAGGATAACAAGGTGGTTGGGGAAGAGCGTCTATTAGGTAATGAAGGACAGCGATTTAGAGATATTACACAGGGTAAAGATGGTGCTTTGTATGCTATAACAGACCTCGGAAAATTATATAAAATTGATAAAAAATAAATGCACTAATCTAAAGCAGCCCTTTCCCACGGGGCTGCTTTTTTCAATTAGACTTGAATTATATTCACAAATAGCCGCAGTAGAGAGGTAGTTATTTAGCCAAAAATGGCAAATAATAGAATTTGGCTCGATTATTGATATTATACATAGTGTATCAATAAATTATTATATGGTTAAAAAAGAAAAAATGAAAAAATTATTAGAGATCAATCCCTTGTCGTTCTACATGACTAATTGGGGATTCGTAAACAACACTACCCCAAAAAGAACGCGCAAAACCTGCCAACCTTCTCCAAAAATTTAAGCGTTCTAGCTTAAATACTTCAATTAAATTTTATTAAAATCATCTGCTGATATCCTCCATACGGATATTAAGTAAGAGATTTATTTCTTTTACTAACATCCGTATGGCGAGGTATCAACCTATGCGAAAAAAAATGCCAATATGATTACTATAACGATACAAGCAATCATAATGTATTTATTCAATTGGCTATTTTTCTCTCCTTCGTCACTTTTATAGTGATAATCTCGTTTATTTGGCAAATTCATAAGCTTGTTTTTATTCATGATGAAGTTAACAACTTTTTTCCATATTATTCGTGATGATAAGGCTCGCCCTTCATGATGGAAAAAGCTCGATATAGCTGCTCTGTAAAAAACAATCTTATCATTTGGTGGGAAAATGTCATTTTGGATAGCGAGATTTTTGACTTCGCTCGATCATAAATTTTTTGATCGAAACCATAAGGCCCTCCAATGACAAACACCAGATGTTGGACACTTTGTATCATCATCTTCTCCAGATAAGCAGAAAACTCTAAGGACCTAAATTCTTTTCCATGTTCATCCAACAGAGCAACAAAATCCTGGGGCTGCAGTTGCTTTAAAATCAAAAGGGCTTCCTTGTCTTTCTGCTGTTCAGCAGAAAGACTCTTAACATTTTTGATATCGGGAAGAACAACAATACTAAAGTTGACATAAAACTTTAATCGCTTAGTGTATTTTTCAATTCCCTCAAGCAGGTATTTTTCATCCGTCTTACCTATGCAAAGTAATGTTATCTTCATCTAGACATTTTATAAGTGTTGCAATAAAATAGCGCTTGTCTTGTTTCCGACACTTTTAAATCGGATCACAACATTTAGCCAAGCCCTAAAATCTTAATAAATTGGGTATGTGTACAAATTAAGTAAAGTTCTAATTTATTTAAAATAAAGCCAATCAAAAAGGCAAGAATTGTTCACTCCGATTGTTCCTATCTTCATTCACTTTTCATCTATTCTGCATTTAACAAGTGTATCAAATAAACCACAGCATATACAGACAATTGACGGATACTCATACCCTACCTCGATAACAAGCCTCCCCCCACATAAGCAGTATAAGGCGCATGACCGTTTTAAACGAAAAAACCGAATTTAAATCATTCGGTTTTTTATTATTAGGAATACATATGTAAAATTAATCACTAAAATGGTGCATCATCGGGCATATCATTCATTCGAGATGGCATGGTAATACCGCCACTGAAACCTCCAGCACTAAAATCATCAGCAAAGTTTGGTGATGGGTTCAATGCCGAAGCAGAAAATGTAGCAGGTGCATCACCGAATCCATCGCCCCCACCCATACCAGAAAACTCATCTTCTAAATCCACAAACTTTACAAATTTACCGACAAAACGAAGTGGAACAATTCCGGTCTCACCATTACGATGCTTGGCGATAATAACTTCGCCGACACCAGCGGTAGGACGCCCTTCTTCATCTTCTGTTAAGCCGTAATATTCTGGTCTATATAAGAAAAGTACCATATCCGCATCCTGCTCAATAGATCCAGACTCCCTTAAATCGGATAACATAGGACGTTTGCTATTACCTGGCCTTGATTCCACCGCACGACTCAATTGCGACAATGCAAGCACAGGAATATTTAATTCTTTTGCAACAGACTTCAACGCACGAGAAATACTACCAATCTCTTGTTCACGGTTACCACCACCTTTACCTTCAGCTTTTCCGTGCATCAACTGCAAGTAATCGACAATCACCATTTGAATGTCGTATTGTGCTTTTAGACGCCTACATTTTGCTCTAAATTCAAACACATTCAATGCCGGAGTATCATCAATAATAATAGGCGCATCAGTCAACCGTCCGATTCGCGAATGTAATTGTTGCCATTCATGATCAGCTAGATTTCCTTTTTTCAATTTTTCTTGCTCAATTTCGGTTTCACCGGCGATAAGACGATTGACTAGCTGAACCGATGACATCTCCAACGAGAATACAGCAACTGCTTTGCCGTGCTCCACAGCGGCGTTACGTGCAACGGAAAGTACGAATGCCGTCTTTCCCATGGCTGGACGTGCCGCAATAATTACAAGATCAGAAGGTTGCCACCCTGAGGTCATTCGATCCAATGCAGTTAGGCCTGAAGGTACACCCGTCAGACCATCAGTACGATCTCGAAGCATTTCAAGATTTGAAATCGCTTCACGCATAATATCATCCATCTTTCTCGAATCTCGTCGTAGATTATTCTGCGCGATATCAAATAAGCTTTTCTCAGCATGATCTAAAAGATCGAAAATATCTGAGGTCTCATCATATGAACTATTAATAATTTCGGTCGAAACTTTAATAAGTTCGCGTTGAATATATTTTTGAGAAATGATACGTGCGTGATATTCAATATTAGCAGCCGATACGACTCGATCCGTCAACTGTGTAATGTAATAAGCACCACCGACCATCTCAAGGGCGCCCATCCGTCTAAGTTCAGAAGTAACGGTTAAAATATCAATTGGGGAAGTTTTTTGAAAAAGACCAAAAATCGCTTCAAAGATCTTTTGATGTGATTCCTTATAGAACGATTCCGGTTTCAGAATATCGATAATCTCACTCAGCGCATTCTTTTCAAGCATTAAAGCACCCAAAACAGCCTCCTCTAAATCTACTGCCTGCGGCGGAAGTTTGCCCAAACCGCTCACCAAATTATTTAATTTGGTACGGCGCTCACCATAACTTCCCCGTTTGTTATTATCCGTATTATTCGCTTCAAAATTACTGTCGTTCATCATGATATTATATCAGAAATATAGCTTTGCTATCCTTACAAATTCTAGATAGGATAACAAATGTATAAAAAATAAAATTCACCACCATGCATAGTTACACACAGCAAAATTTAAAGAACAGCATCTAAACCTCAAAAAGCTTTGAAGAACACAGTTTTATACCGACAGTTTTCAACATGTACTGTTGAAAAAATGTTGAAAACAAAAAAATAACACTAAAAACCAGTACATTAATAAATGTTAATAACTTAAGTTATTGTGAATAAGCAAAATGATACTGAATAAATCAATAGCTGCCACTATCATCGAAACAAACTCACTTTTGCATAAAACAAATCCCTTTTTAAGCACTAAAAAATATTCATATATCGTATCTTTGTAAAATGACGCACGACTCCTCAACATTAAAACCCTATAAAGACACCAAGGATGGGAAGAAAAAACAGGTAGCAGATATGTTTGATAACATTTCCCATTCCTATGATTTCTTAAACCATTTTCTGTCTTTGGGAATCGACATTATCTGGCGCAAAAAAGCCATCAACGCTTTGAAATCCATAAAACCGCAACTGATGTTGGATGTAGCGACAGGAACCGGTGATTTTGCATTGGAATCAATTAAAATCTTGAATCCAAAAAAGATTATCGGAGTTGATATATCCCAAGGAATGCTTGAGGTGGCTAAGAAGAAGATAACCAGTAAGGGCTTGGGCAATCAATTTGAAGTTGCACTGGGTGATTCTGAGAGGCTTCAGTTTGAAGATAACACGTTCGACGCTGTCACAGTAGCTTTCGGAGTCCGAAACTTTGAAAATTTAGAAAAGGGGCTGTCAGATATTTACCGCGTATTAAAACCAGGTGGAAAGGCTGTCATTTTAGAATTTTCAAATCCTAAAAAATTCCCCATTAAGCAACTCTACAATTTTTATTTCAAGTTTATCACGCCGACCATTGGAAAATTTTTTTCAAAAGATTCCAGCGCGTATGAATACCTACCAGAATCTGTTGCTCAATTTCCGGATGGACAAAAATTCGTTGCTATCAACAAAAAGGCAGGTTTCAATGAAACTATTGTTAGACCGCAAACATTCGGTATCTGTACGATTTACATTGCTACAAAATAGCGCAATGCTGCTACTATTGTTTGAGTTGATCTAATTACATTTTATTATCAAAGAGTGAGAATATATGACTAAAACAGTTTTTATCACAGGAGCAAGTTCTGGAATCGGTCAGGCCTGCGCTGAGCTACTAGCGAAAGAGGGCTACAATCTTTTACTCTGCGCCCGTAGGCTAAATCGTTTAGAAAAATTAAAAGATACTCTTCTTGCTGCCTACCCGACAATTCAAATCCATATTTTTGAACTTGATGTTCGAGATGCAGAGCAGGTTGCCCATCAAATTGATGGTCTACCTTCAGCGTGGAAAAATATAAATATTCTAATCAACAATGCGGGTTTGAGCCAAGGATTGGATCCGATTCAAAATGGAGATATCGGAGATTGGGATAGAATGATTGATACGAATATAAAAGGCTTACTCTATGTGAGTAAATCTGTAATACCACTTATGGATGCTGGAAACGGTGCTCATATTGTCAATTTGGGATCTATTGCAGGAAAAGAAGTTTATCCGAATGGAAATGTATACTGCGCCACTAAACATGCTGTTGATGCGTTGACCAAAGCCATGCGCATTGACTTGCTGCCTCAAGGAATTAAAGTAACGTCCATCGACCCTGGAATGGTCGAGACGGAGTTTTCAGAAGTTCGTTTCCACGGAGATCGCGAAAAAGCTAAAAATGTGTATAATGGTGTGCAACCCCTAACAGGAAAAGACATTGCCGAAACCATCCTTTTTGTCATTACTAGACCTGTGCATGTCAATATCAACGATCTATTAATAATGCCTACTGCACAAGCTACGGGCACCATTGTCAATCGAAAATAAATTAAATATCATGTCATTAGAAATACAAATAAATCAAGACATTAAGGCAGCAATGATCGCAAAAGACACGGCAAAATTACGTGGTTTACGAGCAATTAAAGCAGCAATTCTCTTAGCGAAAACAGAAAAAGGTCATGCAGAAGATCTTAGCCAGGAGGCGGAGATTAAAGTGTTACAAAAACTTGTCAAACAACGTCGCGAATCTGCTGAAATTTATAAGACGCAAAACCGTGAAGATCTGTATGAAATTGAAGTCGAGGAAGAAAAAGTAATTGAGACTTACCTACCCAAACAATTAAGTAAAGAAGAAGTTGAGACCGTCGTCAAAGCAATTATCGCTGAAACAGGGGCTTCTTCCATTAAAGATATGGGTAAAGTAATGGCAGCAACAAATCAAAAGCTTGCAGGACAAGCTGATGGCAAAACAATCTCTGAAGTCGTTAAAAGTCTTCTCGCATAAAAGTTTTCAAATCACTAGTGTCAAATTAAATCGGGTATGTCTTCCCTGATATATCGATTTAATTTGACTCTTTTTTTATTTCAATTATGGATTTTCAATGGAATCTCAAGAAATTTGACCAACTCAATACGAAAGAATTGTATCGCATCTTAAAGCTTCGAATGGATGTTTTTGTTTTGGAGCAAAAATGCTTATACCCTGAATTGGACGATAAAGATTTCGCTTGTCTTCATCTTTGGACGGAGCAAAATGATCAAATTATGGCATACACCAGATTGGTTCCCCCCGGGCTTTCCTACCCACAAGCGTCCATTGGACGGGTCATTGTCGCAGAGCAGGCTCGTGGAACAGGACTAAGTCAACAATTAATGAATCAGTCGATTACCATTCTCTACGAAGAGTTTGGTGCAGGCGAGATACAGATAGGTGCGCAATTTCATTTAAAATCTTTTTACGAAAAGCTAGGATTTAAACAAATTTCCGACCCCTACCCCGATTATGGAATTCTACATATTGATATGATCAAACCCTCAATTTAGTGAATTTAGGCATGCAAAATTTTGTTATTATCACAGCCGCCCTACTTGGTGGTATTGCTATTATCCTCGGTGCTTTTGGAGCCCATGCATTCAAAAAAATCTTATCAGCTGAGAAGATCGAGTCGTTTGAAGTAGGCGTTCGCTATCAAATGTATACTGCGCTAACCCTATTGGCTTTGGGATTTAATCTTTCCTTTGAATATCAATCTGAAAGAGTTGCATTTTATCTCTTCACTTTGGGAACTATCTTATTTTCCGGAAGTATCTATTTTTTATCGTTCGCCGAGTATTGGAGGAAGAATCTTAAGTTTCTTGGTCCGATTACGCCACTTGGCGGATTGCTTATGATCGCTGGTTGGGTTGTTATTATCATTCGCTTTTTGTAAATTTGAATTACATATGGCAATGATGTCTGCCCTGAACCGCCTTAAGAAGCTGATGACGTCTACTATTTTAATATAAAAAGACAATTTTATATAAAGTGTAGAGTGATGGCTATAATACATTTAAATCAAAGCAATCTTCATTTTTTTCTTAAATGGCTTATCTCCTGTAGTGTGATAGGTTGTATCGTAGGATCTATTTGTGCGTTTTTTCTCTTTTCCCTCAATTGGGTAACGCATTACCGAGAAGCTCATCCTTTGATAATTTATGGCCTTCCTTTAGCGGGACTAGTTATCGCGTTATCCTATACGTATTGGGGTAATACATCAAGCAAAGGGAATAACCTGCTCATTGAAGAATACCTTCATCCTCAGCGCCGCATCCCCCTTATTATGGCCCCTTTAGTTTTATTCGGCACTTTGTTGACTCACTTGTTTGGCGGCTCGGCAGG
This sequence comes from Sphingobacterium sp. UBA3549, assembly GCF_002376635.1. NCBI lineage: Bacteria > Pseudomonadati > Bacteroidota > Sphingobacteriia > Sphingobacteriales > Sphingobacteriaceae > Sphingobacterium > Sphingobacterium sp. UBA3549. The sequence goes on from NZ_DFOE01000009.1 coordinate 23,134, forward strand.
CCGTGAAGGAACAGCTGTACAGATTGGAGGAGCGATTTCCGATCAGCTCAATCGCTGGTTTGACTTCGATAAAACTGAACGCCGTATATTGATATCTATCGGAATCACCGCTGGCTTTGCGGCTGTCTTTGGCACTCCCCTTGCCGGAACGATATTTGGACTGGAAGTTTTACTTATTGGAAAAAAAAGGCATTTTGGTATTCTTCCCTGTTTATTCACCGCTTATTTAGCGAATTTCAGCTGTCAATTGTGGAATATCCCACACACTCATTATCCAATTCATGGGGCTATTCCCGCACTATCCTTGACCAATATTGGATTTAGCCTTATCGCAGGCATCCTATTTGGTATTACTGCATGGCTTTTTAGATGGAGTGGTGACTTCTTTAGTCTGCAATTCAAACGGATTAAATCCACGCTGCTTAAACCGGCGTTAGGTGGTATTATTTTGGTAATCATTATTACTTTATTTCACATCAACAGCTATATTGGACTTGGTATTCCAACAATTCAGAATGCATTTGTAAATCAGTCGAACTATTATGATTTTATCATCAAATTGCTTTTAACAACTTTCACCCTTTCTGCTGGCTTTAAAGGTGGAGAAGTCACGCCACTTTTCTTTATCGGAGCAACTTTAGGAAGCGCATTAAGCATGATTATTCCGCTTCCAGTCGCCCTCTTGGCTGCGATGGGATTCGTTGCTGTATTTTCAGGTGCTACAAATACGCCCCTCGCCTGTATTGTCATGGGCTATGAACTATTTGGGATTCAACCTATTTCATTTATAGCAATAGCATGTATAGTCGCTTTTATATTTTCAGGAAAAAAAGGAATTTATATTGCGCAAAAAGGCGGTTTAAAGGAAAGAATCTACCGAAGACTCAATTTATAAACAGGATCTGTGCTTTCGAGCGCTATACATTTAATAACGATAGTCAATAGCAACCGCCTTAACTACAAACGCATCTTTCAACAAACGCCCTTTTTAAAGCAGGCATAAATAAATGGTTTAGTGGAGGAAGTTCACTAACAGAAAAAGAAATTATTCGGTAAAAAGAGCCTAAAGTAAGCGGTATGATTTAGGCTCTTCATGGTTGACTTTAGCATCGAGCTATAATAACTTTCCCTGCAAAAAGAAAGCAGCGACAGTAAAATATATGATCAATCCCGAAACGTCCACCAGGGTAGCAACAAATGGTGCCGACGCTGTAGCAGGGTCCAATCCGAACCGACGTAAAATAAATGGAATAAACGAACCTGACAGCGTTCCCCATAGAACGATAAACAATAGGGAAACTGCTACCGTAAAACCAATGGCAATCCAATAGGGACCATAATCATACAGACCTAGAAAATGCCAGGCCAATATCCGTAGAAAACCGATCGTCCCCAATATCCCCCCTAGAATCAAACCTGACGAGACTTCGCGCTTCATCACGTACCACCAATCCTTAAGCTTTAATTCTCCTAGCGCCATTGCACGGATAATTAACGATGCGGCCTGCGATCCGGAATTACCACCACTGGATATAATTAAGGGAACAAATAGCGCTAGCACAACGGCCTTTTCCAATTCCCCTTCAAAAAAACCCATTGCTGAGGCTGTAAGCATCTCACTAAAAAATAAGATGATCAACCAGCCGGCTCTTTTTTGAATCAATTGTAATAAAGGGGTTTTGGTATACGCCAGATCTAGTTCTTCCATTCCTCCAAATCGCTGTATATCTTCTGTGTCTCGATCTTCAATTCGGTCTAGCACATCATCGAATGTGACAATTCCGACTAATACGCCAGCTTCTGTGATGATAGGCAAAGCGCTTCGGTCATATTTTTGAAAAATCTCGAAAGCTTCCTCCATTGGTGTTGAAGCTTTAATCGCTGCAAAATTATAGTCAATTAAATCAGAAATCTTTGTCGAAGAATCTGATAGCAGTAATTGACCAATTTTCAAATCATCGATCAACACGTTTTTCTCATCAACAACATAAATAAAATTGAGCGTTTCAGCCTTTTTTCCAAACACCTTAATATGTCGAAAGACGTCGTCAACTGTATAATAAGGGCGAACTTGCACATACATTGGCGTCATTAGACGGGCGATACTATCCTCCTTATAACCAATCAGCTCTAAGGCCATTTGCTTTTCTCGCTCATTTAAAAGATTGATCAGGTATTTAATTAAATCATCAGGCAGTTCCGACAATAGGTCATTACGGGTATCTGGTTTTAAATTATTCAGCAATTCGGAGAGTTCATGTTCCGTCATTGATTTGATCAATGTGTATTGAACATCCAATTCAAGAAAACAAAAGATTTCCAACCTATCCTCCAAAGGATAATTTATAAATTGCTGATGTTGTTCGCCTTTGCTTAAACGCGAGATTTCTTCCGCGATATCGGCTGGGTGTAATGCTGAATTTTGTTCCATTGGAAGATAATTAATGGATTTAGGGCAAAAGTAGCTTATTTTGTATTATTTCCAACAAATAGAAATACTATTTTTTCTAAGGATAATTGGGGCTAATAAAGCCTTAAATCCCCTAATACTGCGTGGACGGATGTATTTGGTTTAATAGCGCTATAGATTTTACAATAGCTTAAAAATTAATTAATCCAGGCGCCAACTCCACTGGCTCTAGGCCAGGCCTAAAAAGCAACGCAGCCAAATCACCTTGCAGCTGTATTTTTCCATTATTTACATGCAACCAGCTACCTTCACGTAAACCAATGACGGGCTGCGTATTCAGCTGATGAAATTCCTTAATTCGCGTTTCTCTCGTTTCCCCTCGATGTGTGGACTTTGGATCTGGATCCAAATAATGTGGATTGATATTAAATGGTAAAAAACCAAGCGCATCAAAGCTGGGCGGATAAACAATAGGCATGTCATTTGTAGTTCCAATAGTCAGCCCTGTTAAATTGGAACCCGCTGATGTGCCAACATATGGAATTCCCTTTGCTACTTTTACACGCAATTGCTGGACTATATCCAGTTCATAAAGGGTTTTTAATAGTAAAAATGTATTCCCGCCGCCAATAAAAATAGCCTTTGCATCTTGAATTGCTTTCTTCATATTCGCGAACTGGTGCAATCCCGAGACGGTTACCCCCCTATCTGTTAAGGCTTCTTGAACTTTAGCCGTATAGGCATCAAATGAGATGCCCGAAGGTCTCGCAAAAGGGATAAACAATAATTCGTCTGACTGAATAAATTCGACAAAGTCGTGCTTAATATATTCTAAAAACTTACTACCATAAATTGTACTTGTGCTTACGACCAATAACTTATATGCTGGATTAATTTTCATCTTCTTTCGTTAAAACATTAAACAAAAAGTACCTTTAGCTTTGTCAAATGCGAAGCCAAAGGTACAGTTTTCGTTGCTTATTGTATCCTATTTCTTATCAGCAGTCTTTTTTTCTGCACCCAATCTTTTATTTTCTTGTAGCGCTTTATGTAAAAGATATTCTATCTGCCCATTCACACTTCTAAACTCATCCGCCGCCCATTTTTCTAATGCTTTGTACATTTGATCGTCTAAGCGCAGCATAAAGTTTTTCTTATCCGCCATTCTATTTCGTTTATTGGTACAACGTACCTGTATTCACAATTGGTGTCGCTGCTTTCTCTCCACAGAGTACCACCATTAAATTGCTGACCATCGCCGCTTTTTTCTCATTATCTAGCACTACGATATCCTTTTCTGACAACTTATTTAAGGCCATCTCGACCATCCCAACAGCTCCATCCACAATTTTTGCCCTTGCTGCCACAATAGCTGCTGCTTGTTGCCTTTGAAGCATTGCGCCGGCTATTTCAGAAGCATAAGCCAAATGACTTATTCTTGCCTCCTTAATAATAACCCCAGCTGGTGCCAAACGATCCGACAATTCTTGTTCAAGAATATGGTTTACGGTATCTCCACCCTCTCGTAAAGTAATTTCAGCACCTTCATCCTCAAGATTATCATACGGGAAACTGCCAGCCAAATGTCTTACGGCTGCTTCACTCTGTGTACGCACATAGGAGGTGTAATTACTTACATCATAGGCGGCTTTATAGGTGTCTCCTACTTGCCAAACAATCACGGCCCCAATCTCTATAGGATTTCCCATCTTGTCATTTACTTTCAGTGTCTGGCCCTGCAAATTATCTGAACGAAGACTTATCCGTATAGTCGAATACAGGGGATTGACAAAGAAAAGACCATTCTCTTTTACTGTACCAACATATTTTCCGAAGAAATTTAATACACGGGAATGATTTGGATTAATGATCATTAATCCTTTCAGAATAAAAAAAGTAGCGATCATCAACACTACTCCCAATACGACATACAGTGAGCTTTCTTCTACGTTAGCAAATGAAAATATTGCTGCGACAAAAGAGAAAACAGCAATCAATAAAGCTAAATAGCCTGACATAGGTTTAATAAGTTTTTCCATAATTTTTTAATATATATTTGATATCATTTTAATATCATAAATATACTATTATTTTTTTCATATGTCAAATGAAATTTTAAAATTACTATTTTTGGTTATGCTCAAAAGATCCTTTCAGCCTATAGTAAGTTCGACTACCCAGATCCTCATCCTTGGCTCGTTACCCGGAGATAAATCGCTTGTGGAAAATGAATATTATGCGCATCCCCAAAATCGATTTTGGAAAGTCATCAAATATCTGTTCAATGCACCGGAGCTAATAAATTATACCGACCGGATAGGTATCTTACTTAGAAACAATATTGGTCTTTGGGATGTTTGTGCTGAAGCCTCTCGTCCTGGAAGCATGGATTTAGCCATACAAAATGAACGCCCCAATCCGATCGCAGAGCTGCTAGAAACCCACACTTCAATCAAACATATTATCTTTAATGGACAAAAAGCATACAGTTTGTATCTGAAGCATTTCGAAAAAAAGGCAGGCATTATTTATAGCTGTTTACCAAGCACAAGTCCAGCTAATGCAAAAAGCAATCTCGAAAATTTGATTGAACACTGGCGTATAATAATAAGTGATTAAATTACACGAATTAGATTCATTAATTCAGTCCTATTGCTTATTTTTGCCGTAAGATGTCAGATTTAAAATACAATCAACGCGGCGTATCCGCAGGGAAAGAGGATGTGCACAATGCGATAAAAAACATAGATAAGGGACTGTTTCCCAAAGCATTTTGCAAAATAATTCCAGATATTTTGGGTGGAGATCCAGAATGGTGCAATATAATGCATGCTGATGGGGCTGGCACCAAATCTTCATTGGCATATGTATACTGGAAAGAAACCGGTGATATTTCTGTTTGGAAAGGTATTGCGCAAGATGCTATCATCATGAATATTGATGACCTCCTCTGTGTCGGGGCTGTTGACAATATTCTTCTCTCCTCCACGATTGGCAGAAATAAAAACCTCATTCCTGGAGAAGTGATTGCGGAAATTATCAATGGTACAGAAGAAATCCTTTCTGAGCTTCGCGAATTGGGAATCGGCATCTATTCTACTGGTGGTGAAACGGCTGATGTTGGTGACCTGGTTCGCACCATCATTGTGGATAGTACTGTAACCTGTCGGATGAAACGTGAAGATGTTATTTCAAATCATCGTATCAAAGGCGGCAACGTCATTGTTGGATTAGCGTCCAATGGAAAAGCGACTTATGAACAGACCTACAATGGCGGAATGGGTTCCAATGGACTAACTTCTGCACGTCATGATGTATTTAACAAAAAAGTAGCTGAAAAATATCCTGAAGCATATGATCCAGCTGTTCCTTACGAACTAGTTTTCGCGGGAAGCCAAGATCTTACAAATGAAATCGAAGTTGAAACCGGAGAAAAAATAACTGCGGGTAAGCTTGTTCTTTCAGCGACGCGTACTTATGCGCCTGTTATCAAACAAATACTAGACAAGTATCGTTCTCAAATTGACGGGATGGTGCATTGCTCTGGTGGAGCGCAAACAAAGGTCTTACACTTTGTGGATAATGTGCACGTCATCAAAGATAATCTTTTCCCGATCCCACCTCTTTTTGAATTAATACAGAAAGAATCCAATACAGACTGGAAAGAAATGTACAAAGTATTCAATATGGGACATCGTATGGAATTATATGTACCTGAATCGATTGCATCGGATATCATTGCTATTTCAGAATCATTTGGCATTCCGGCTCAAATCATAGGTCGCGTGGAAGAATCTACTGCTAAAAAAGTTACTATAACCTCTCCTTACGGAGAATTTATCTACGAATAAAAGATTTTTATCCCTGTCCCCTGCTTATACATGGGACAGGGCTATATTTTTCAATTTGGTATAAATGAAAGAAAAACTTCTTGTGGGCTGGAAAGAGACCCTTGATTTACCTGAATTGGGAATATATGGTATAGAAGCAAAAGTCGATACCGGCGCTGCTTCATCGGTACTACACTGCAACTCGTACAAGGTGGTTAAGGAAGATGGTCAGGACTGGATTATCTGCGAACTTATCATAAATTTTGAGACAAAAGAAACAAAAACGCTCAAGTTAAAACTCTATAGAACAAAACTTGTAAAAAGTTCATTCGGTCAAGAAGAAAAGCGCTTCTATATCCGCACAACAGCTGCATTATACAATCAGGTATTTAACATTAAGATCTCGTTTAGAAATCGATCTCAGATGACTTATCCCATGCTTTTGGGTAAAAATTTCTTATACAAAAGATTTTTGGTTGATGTTTCCAAAGAAAATCTATCCAGGAAGACCCTGGTAAAATAAAACAAATAGCCAAGCTATTTTGTTATCTTAGCACAAAATATACTCAATATACAAATCGTGAAAATTGCCGTATTATCGACAGTAAAGAGTTTATACTCAACTCGTCGTCTCGTAGAAGCCGCACAACAAAGAGGGCATGAATGTGTCGTCATTGATCACAGCAAGTGTTATGTCGGTATTCAGCAAGGTAAACCCAGCATCCATTACAAAGGACAGGATCTTAGTGATATTGACGCGATCATTCCTCGCATAGGAGCTTCAGTAACATTCTATGGATCTGCAATTGTAAGACAATTTGAGGTCATGGATGTTATTTCTGCCAATCCCAGTCAAGCCATCACCCGATCGCGGGACAAATTAAGATGTCTACAAATTTTATCCGGAGCAGGTATCGGACTCCCGATTACAGGCTTTGCACGCACAGCCTCCGATGTAGATGATCTCATCAGTATGGTTGGCGGAGCACCTTTAGTCATAAAACTATTGGAAGGAACTCAAGGTATCGGTGTTGTACTTGCTGAAACTAAGAAAGCTGCGTCTTCTGTTATTGAAGCGTTCTATGGTCTTGGCAACAATATTCTTATCCAAGAGTTCATAAAAGAATCTAAGGGCTCTGATATTCGCGCATTCGTGGTGGACGGCAAAGTTGTAGGTGCAATGAAACGCACAGCTAAGGAAGGTGAGTTTAGATCTAATATACACCGTGGTGGAACAGCTCAGATTATCCGGTTAAGTAAAGCCGAAAGAGAAACAGCAGTTGCTGCAGCGGCACAATTGGGACTTACAGTTTGTGGGGTGGATATGATCCCTTCAGATCGCGGTCCTTTAGTACTCGAGGTTAATTCATCTCCTGGTTTGGAAGGTATTGAGAAAGCAACCAAAAAGGATATCGCCTCCGAAATAATACAATACATTGAAAGACAATACGAGTTAAAGCAAGCTCACATGCCTAAAGTTGTCAAGAAAAAGAAAAAAAGAGAAAGTAAATTGTAATGATAAAAAATAGTGGAACGTTGGGCTAATACTTGTTGTATCAGCCCATTTTCCTTTATATACTATTTCACTTTCATTACCATATTGTCTGCCCCTTCTGTAGACACTTTCACCTGTCCAGATTTATTTTTTGTAGACTTGTAATGAACATGGTTTTTGATCCCCTCAATTTGAACAGTCTCTACTGAGCCAATATTAACCATATTGTCTGAGCCTTCTATCGTAATTGCGGCAATATCATTCCCCGTTACCATATTCCCTTTCCCTTCAATAATCAATTTGCTCACATTGCCACGGATGGCCACTTTATTGTCAGCTCCACTTATTTGCACGACCTCTCCTGCTTTGGCCTCTATCGTACGGTTATTGTTCACGCCTTCAATCAAGATGACTTTTGCTTGCTGATTAACAACAACGTTGTTTACAGCCTTGGAAGATGGCTCCATAGCTGCAATCATCACGCTCCCGGCCAATAGAAGCGAAAATCTAAATATAATCGTTCTTAAGTTCATCATTTGCTTTTTTATAGATTAGCAAAAATCAAACCTAATTTAAAATACCACAGGGAGAGGAGCGATAATATATTATTGTAATTCTTTTAAAAGTAGCCTTAGGCAATTGGAAATAAAATCAAGTATAGCATTGAGTTAGGTCCTTAAAACAAAAAAGGAGCCTAAAAGGCTCCTTTAATATCTCTAACAAATTGATAGCGGATTAAAAACTCTATTTTACTGCGTCTACAACTGCTTTGAAAGCTTCTGGGTTATTTAAAGCTAAGTCAGCTAAAACCTTACGGTTCAAACCAATATTTTTAGCATTTAATTTACCGATCAATTGGGAATAAGAAATTCCGTGTTGACGAGCTCCAGCGTTGATACGTTGAATCCATAAAGCTCTAAACTCGCGTTTTTTGGTTTTACGATCGCGGTAAGCGTATTGTAAACCTTTTTCTACTGTATTTTTAGCAATAGTATAAACTTTGCTACGTGATCCAAAGTACCCTTTTGCAAGGCCTAGGATTTTTTTGCGTCTTCTTCTAGAAGCTACTGCGTTAACCGAACGTGGCATATTTTTAAAATTAGTTTGGTAGAAGGTGCCATGTATTTCAATGAACTTACAACCCTGTACCCGGTTAAAAAATTATTATTAAATAAAATCGAATAAAACTTATTTACCGATAGCAAGCATACGTTTTACGTTGCCCATATCGCCATCAGATACATAACTTGTTTGTGTTAAGTTACGTTTACGTTTTGTGCTCTTTTTTGTCAAGATGTGGCTTTTGAAAGCATTTTTTCTTGCAATTTTACCTGTTCCAGTCAATTTGAAACGTTTCTTTGCGCTGGAATTGGTTTTAACTTTTGGCATAATACTTATAAATTTTATATCAATCTGTTAGAATTCTTTTTATTTTTTTGGAGCCTTTGGAGCTACTGTTAAAAACATGCGCTTACCTTCTAATTTCGGTAAAAGCTCTACTTTTCCATAATCTTCCAAAGCCTGAGCAAAGCGTAACAACAAGATTTCACCTTGATCCTTGTGTACAATAGCACGACCTTTGAAGTGTACATAAGCACGAACTTTCTCTCCACTTTCAAGAAACTTAATCGCATGCTTCAATTTGAACTCAAAATCATGCTCACCAGAGTTAGGTCCGAAACGAATTTCTTTAATAACAGTCTGTTTTGCATTAGCTTTGATTTCCTTTTGTTTCTTCTTCTGTTCGTAAACAAACTTACTGTAGTCGATAATCTTACAAACCGGCGGTACAGCATTTGGCGAAATCTCCACTAAATCAAGTTCCAACTCATCAGCCAACTCTAACGCTTTGCGCGTAGGGAAAACTCCTTGTTCCACATTATCTCCCACCAAGCGTACCTCAGGTACCTTGATTAACTCATTAATGCGGTGATCTGGTTCTTTCTTTCTCATTGGTGGTCTTGGACCACCTGGTCTTTTTAATGCCAAATGTTTAAAAATTAAACGGTTATTTCCTTAATTAATATATCTCTAAATGCCTCAGCAGTCATAGTTCCTAATTCCACTGAGCCATGTTTACGTACAGAAACTGTGCCATTTTCTACCTCTTTCTCCCCAACAATCAACATATAAGGAAGCTTTTTCACTTCGGCGTCTCTGATTTTTCTGCCCACTTTCTCGTCACGTAAGTCTATCAGTCCGCGAATATCGGAATTATTTAGCGAATTTAAAACATTTTGCGCATATTCTTCGTATTTTTCTGACACTGGTAAGACGATAAATTGCTCAGGCGCAAGCCATAACGGAAACTGCCCTGCGCAATGTTCAATCAATACAGCCACAAAACGTTCTAAAGATCCAAACGGTGCACGGTGGATCATCACTGGACGATGTTTCATATTGTCACTCCCAGTATACTCTAATTCAAAACGTTCAGGTAAATTATAATCTACTTGTATCGTTCCCAATTGCCACTTACGTCCTAAAGCATCCTTCACCATAAAGTCTAGTTTAGGGCCGTAGAAAGCAGCTTCACCATATTCCACTACCGTTGGTAACCCTTTCTCTTCTGCGGCTTCAATAATTGCAGACTCAGCCAAAGCCCAGTTTTCGTCGGTACCAATATACTTTGTGCGATTCTCAGGATCACGTAACGATACCTGTGCAGTATAATCATTGAATCCAAGCGCGCCAAAGACATAAAGAACTAAATCAATTACTTTTTTAAATTCATCTTTAACCTGATCTGGACGGCAAAACAAATGCGCATCATCCTGAGTAAACCCACGAACCCTTGTTAAACCATGAAGCTCACCAGATTGCTCATAACGATATACCGTACCAAATTCAGCGAAACGGACAGGTAAATCCTTATAAGAACGTGGTTTTACTTTATAAATCTCACAGTGATGCGGACAATTCATGGGTTTCAACAAAAACTCTTCACCTTCTATAGGAGTTTTTATTGGTTGAAATGAGTCTGCACCATATTTCTCATAGTGTCCAGAAGTCACGTAGAGTTGTTTATGTCCAATATGAGGAGTAACAACAGGTTCATACCCTGAGTTCAACTGTGCCTTCTGTAAAAAATCTATAAGCTTTTGACGTAATGCAGCACCTTTAGGCAACCAAAGAGGCAGCCCCGCGCCAACTTTTTCAGAAAAAGCAAAAAGTTCCAACTCTTTCCCCAGTTTACGGTGATCGCGTTTTTTCGCCTCTTCTATAAATTTCAAATATTCTGTAAGCTCCGATGCCTTCGGGAACGTAACACCATAAATTCGTGTCAACTGTTTGCGAGACTCATCACCTCTCCAATAAGCACCGGCAACATTAGTCAATTTAATCGCTTTGATAAACCCAGTATTTGGAATATGAGGGCCACGACATAAATCTGTAAATTCCCCTTGAGTATAGAAAGTAATCTTTCCATCTTCCAAATCTTTGATTAAATCTAGCTTATACTCATCTCCTTTTTCAGTAAAGTAAGCCAATGCATCCGATTTCGAAACAGCTTTACGTTCAAATGTTTCTTTTCGTTTGGCCAGCTCCAGCATCTTGTCTTCGATCGCTTTAAAGTCATCAGACGAGAATTCACGATCACCAAAATCAACATCGTAGTAAAATCCGGTTTCAATCGCGGGACCAATACCAAATTTAATCCCAGGATATAATGCCTCCAAAGCCTCAGCCAATAAGTGGGCTGAAGAATGCCAAAAAGTGGATTTACCTTTGGTATCATTCCAGGTCAATAACTTGACAGTAGCGTCATTTTCAATAGCACGGGCAGAATCCCACACTTCACCATTTACTTCGGCAGCAAGGACGTTTCTTGCAAGCCCCTCTGAGATTGATAACGCAATCTCTGCAGCAGTGATCCCTTGTTGATATGCTCTTACGGAACCATCCGGTAGTGTAATATTAATCATTTACAACTATGATCTTTAAATCGTTAAAAAATAGAAAACATAAAACAACATGTACAATTATGTTATTACACTTATGTTTCAATAAATAAATTGTGTCACAAATTTAGTAAAATTTTTGATAAATAATATGTCTTTGTGCTGAACGGGCCGCTGTACTCGTACCAGCCCCTCCTTTCACTCCCGCCCATCAATTAAATACATTACACCTCTTTGGCCTAATTAAAATTGTTCTCTTGCTCATTTCTATTTTACACTCGAGTTGGGCACCGGTATTAATGGCCAAGGAAAGCCACTCACTCCTTGGAGTAAGTTGTAATAATTACTTCGCACCACTTTAAACATTAACAGGGTAATAACAAGGGGTTAACAGGGGTATAACAGGGGGTTAACAGGGGTATACCCTTGTATTCCCCCCGTTATACCCCTGTAAAAAGAGTGTTTTCTCGTTGTTAGTATACTAAGTGGTATCCATTTGGTACGCTGTTGAGATTAGCACTACACCTCCGAAAGCAGTTTATTGTAAAGTAATGTGATAAATAAATCCAATAGTTAATTGGAATGACTAAAAAATGATAGCAAGCCCGATAAAAGCAAGTTGACAAATTGAGCATCTCATTAATATTTGCTACTTTTGCAGACTGAAATTTTAACTATGTCAAATCAAGTACCAGAAGACGGAACACTATTGCCCTTAATGGAAGAATTTTACACTATTCAGGGTGAGGGCTACCACACCGGGACTGCTGCTTATTTCATACGATTGGGGGGCTGCGATGTGGGTTGCCACTGGTGCGATGTAAAGGAAAGCTGGGATGCTTCGATACATCCGCTTACAACAGCAGATTCGATCATCGAAAACGCAAAGAAATATCCTGCGAAAACAGTTGTCATTACAGGTGGAGAACCCCTTATCTATAATTTGGATTACCTAACGAAAGGGCTCCATCAGGCGGGCATTAAGACCTTTATTGAAACCTCGGGTGCGTATCCTCTAAGTGGTGAATGGGACTGGATATGTTTATCGCCGAAGAAATTCAAAGCGCCTCGCAAAGATGTATTAGAAGCTGCTGGTGAACTTAAAGTGATCGTTTTCAATAAAAGCGATTTCGCATGGGGAGAAGAATACGCACAACTCGTTGGACCAAACTGCAGATTATATCTTCAACCTGAATGGTCAAAATCAAAAGAAATGACCCCTTTTATTATTGAATACGTAAAAGAAAATCCGAAATGGGATATTTCGCTACAAACACATAAGTTTTTAAACATTCCCTAATAATTGGATATCTTCTCAATTAGCGGTTACAAAAAAGAGGGTGTCCGAAAAGTCGAGACACCCTTTTTTGTTGTGTTTTTTCTCTAAAATAGGTATC
>NZ_DFOE01000010.1:0-71134 GCF_002376635.1 Sphingobacterium sp. UBA3549
CACAGTTCAGTTTACACTACCGGGGGTCTTGTATTTTTTTTAGTTCTTTTTGTGAAAATGTATGCTTTTTATATTATTTTTTTTTAAATTAATCCTTTTTGCTTTTGATAAGCAGTAGTTTTATATGTTTTTTTTTGTTTTATTGATTTAATCATTCTTTTTATGTTGATTTATATCTATTTTTTGTTATTATAGCTATGTTTTTGATCTTTTTGTTTGATTTTTTTTGTTTTTTTATCAAAAAAATCAATTTTATTTGTAAAAATGGATATTTTTCACTTTCTTTGAATATGAAAAATGAGTAAATATTGATTTTTTAGTTATTACTTTCTTTTTTAGATTTTTTACTCCTTTTTGGGTGGTTTTTTAGATAAAAATGAATTAGATAAAGATTTTCCCTTTCAAATACCCTAGATTATGCCTCGCGTTGCTCTCCGTAACGCGAGTTTTTTTTTTTTTTGAGGTATGCATAAGGTTAGAAACAAAAAAACGGCTATCCCCTGGGATAGCCGTTTTTATATTGTTTACTAAATAAATAGGATTACTCAGCAATAACTTCGAAAGGAACTTGAACTTTTACTTCCTTGTGTAAGTTTAAGTTAGCGATGTATTCACCTACTTCTTTAGGTTCTACTTCGAAAGTGATACGACGACGATCAACGTCAAAACCTTTTGCTTTCAATGCATCAGCAATCTGAATACTATTTACTTTACCAAAGATTTTACCAGATTCACCTGCTTTCGCACCAATTGAAAGTTTGATAGCTTCTAATTTACCAGCTAATTCAGTTGCGTCTTTTTTGATTTTGTCTTGTTTGAACTGAGCTTGTTTAATGTTCTCAGCTAAAACTTTTTTTGCAGATTCAGTCGCTTGGATTGCAAATCCTTGAGGGATTAAGTAGTTACGACCGAAACCTGGTTTTACGTTAACGATATCATTTTGCTCACCTAAGCCTTTGATATCTTGTTTTAAAATTACTTCCATTTTCTATCGTCCTCCTTATTTAATTGCATCAGCTAAGTAAGGTAACAAGCCGATGTGACGAGCACGTTTAACAGCTTGAGCTACTTTACGTTGAAATTTCAAAGATGTACCAGTTAAACGACGAGGTAAGATTTTACCTTGATCATTTACAAATTTCATCAAGAAGTTAGCATCTTTATAATCGATATATTTGATACCATTCTTTTTGAAACGACAGTATTTTTTACGGTTGTCCTCTACTTTAGGAGCAGTTACGTATTGGATATTTTCGTTAGCCATTAGTTTGCGCCCTCCTCAGTTTTAGTTTCAGCTTTTTTGTTGAATGCACCGCTACGTTTTTTCTCGTTGTAAGCTTTAGCATGTTTGTCTAAACTTACAGTCAAGAAACGCATAATGCGCTCATCACGTTTGTATTCAACCTCTAATTTATTGATTAATTCACCTGGAGCCTTGAATTCAGTTAAGTGATAAAATCCAGTAGTTTTTTTCTGGATTGGATACGCTAATTTTTTCAAACCCCAATTGTCTTCAGCGACAATCTCGGCTCCGCCTTCTGTTAAGATGTTTTTGAATTTTGCGATTACTTCTTTCGCAGCATCATCAGAAAGCAACGGGGTAAGAACGATTACAGATTCGTACTGTTGCATTGTGTTAATTAATTTTGTTGTTTAAAAACCCACTTTTGTGGAAGTGCAAATGTAGGTATTATATTGTTATGTTGCAAAGCATTAAAACAAAAAAGTTTAGATCTTTTGAGGATCTAAACTTTTCTTAAGTGTATGCTACGGTATTTACTTTATTTTTTTTAATTCTTCTTTTATCGCAGCCCGTGTATTTGTGCTTATACTCACTAAGGGAAGCCGTAATATATCTTTTCCAATACCCAATTCCTGAAGTATATATTTTACGCCAGCGGGATTTCCTTCAATAAAACATAGTTCGGTAATCTCCAATAGTTCTTGATGTATCGATCTAGCGTCGATATAATTCCCCTCGGCACACAGTTTTGTTAAGGTTGCTACTTTTTTCGGTAAAGCATTTCCGATTACTGAAATGATGCCGGCAGCACCAAGAGCCATCATCGGCAACGTAACAGGATCATCACCAGAAATCAGTAGAAAATCTTTTGGTTTATCCCGTAAGATTTCACTGAACTGAGCAAAGTTACCCGAAGCTTCTTTGATAGCAACGATATTTGAAAAATCATTCGCTAATCGTAATGTTGTCTGTGCAGAGATATTGCTCCCCGTACGTCCAGGTACATTGTATAAAATAATAGGCAGGGGAGATGCCGCTGCAACAGCTTTATAATGTTGATAAATTCCCTCTTGAGTCGGTTTGTTGTAATATGGAGAAACGGATAGGATTGCACAAAATCCAGTTGAATCAAAATTTTTAATTTGCTCCACAATCTCAGCAGTATTGTTTCCACCGATACCAGCAACCAAAGGTAATCTACCGTTCACGCGCTTGACAGTAAAATCCCAGATGCGCTTTCGTTCATCATTGGTCAATGTGGCAACTTCTCCAGTTGTACCTAAAGAAACCAAATAGTCCATACCTTCGTTGATCTGCAAGTCAATAAGCTGACCCAATGCTTCGAAATCAACAGATTCATCTGAGTTAAAAGGAGTGACTAATGCTACTCCTGCGCCGTGAAGCTCGTTCATCTTGTCTTTGTGTTTATATTAATTTAATTAAAAAACTTATTTGGGATTAATGAGTTGGAATAGTTCTGTGTCATTAATCATCGGGATACCTAATTTTTCTGCTTTCGCAAGTTTAGAAGGTCCCATTTTATCTCCTGCCACGAGATAACTTAATTTAGCAGAAATCGCTGAAACCATCTTTCCGCCATGACTCTCAATCATTGCCGCTAATTCTTCCCGCGAATGGTTTACGAAGACACCGGATATTAAAAAAGTCTTCCCTTCCAGTGAGTTGCTGGTCAAAACGATTTCTTTTTCCTTAATTTCAAAATTTAAGCCGTAATTTCTTAAAGCCTTAATCTGTTCTTGATGAATCGGATTGTCCAAGTATTCTCTAACGCTTTCGGCAATGCGACGTCCAATATCCTGTACGCTTTCGATTTCTTCTGCTGATGCTTGTGCCAAGGCATCAATATTTTTAAAGTGCAGCGCTAATTTCTTTGCGATCGTTTCACCAACGTGACGTATGCCCAAAGAGAATAGTACTTTTTCAAACGGTTTTTCTTTAGACTTCTCAATGCCTTTCAGCATATTTTCTATGGATTTCTGACCGAAACGTTCCAGCTGCTGTAAGCCTTCCTGATGGTCTTTTAGTCCATAAATATCAACGATATTATGTAATAAACCTTTTTTGAAGAAGTTGTCAACCGTTTCGTCGCCCATACCTTCGATGTCCATCATTTTGCGTCCGATAAAATGCTGCATTTTACCAATAATTTGGGGGGGACACCCTGTTTCATTAGGGCAGTAGTGTACCGCTTCGCCAGCTTGGCGTATGAGTTCGGAGCCACATTCGGGACATGATGTTGGGTAGACAAAGCTTGTTGATCCAGGCAATCTCTTGGTGTAATTAACGCCAATAACTTTGGGTATGATTTCGCCCCCCTTTTCCACGAATACTGTATCATGTTCATGCAGATCCAGGCGAGCAATTTCATTTGCATTGTGCAGGGATGCACGTTTGACGGTAGTCCCTGCCAATAGTACAGGTTGGAGATTGGCAACTGGAGTAACAGCACCTGTACGGCCAACTTGATAACTGATGGAGTTCAATCCGGTTTCTACACGTTCAGCTTTGAATTTATAGGATATTGCCCACCTTGGATTTTTGGCCGTAAAGCCAAGTTCTTCCTGTTGTGCATAATCATTTACTTTAATAACAATTCCATCGATTTCATAGCCAAGATTATGGCGTTCGACCTCCCAATAATAGATAAATGCAAATACATCGCTTATATTGCTACATTTTCTACTATGTTCGCTGACATGGAATCCCCATTCTTTTACATGGTTCAAGCTATTCCAATGGTCGTGAAAAAGATTTGTTCTGTTGTCGCAGTACAAAAAGTAAAGGAAACAGTCTAACGGTCGCTTTGCAACCTCAGCAGAGTCTTGCAGTTTAATCGTTCCGGAAGCGAAATTTCTCGGATTGGCATACGTTGGCTCCGCATTATCTTCG
Organism: Sphingobacterium sp. UBA3549; assembly: GCF_002376635.1. Lineage (NCBI taxonomy): Bacteria > Pseudomonadati > Bacteroidota > Sphingobacteriia > Sphingobacteriales > Sphingobacteriaceae > Sphingobacterium > Sphingobacterium sp. UBA3549. Next base: position 4,154 of record NZ_DFOE01000010.1, read on the forward strand.
CGCTCTTTGTTCAAACGCAGAAAAGCTGATTTATGCATAAATATTTCGCCGCGTATTTCGAATTGCGCTGGATAAGCTCCTTCTTTGAGTTTGATCGGAATTGATCGGATTGTCTTAACATTGTTGGTAACCACATCGCCCTGCGTGCCATCGCCACGTGTAACAGCCTTACTTAGCTTGCCATTTTCATACGTCAAGCTGATGGATAAACCATCGAATTTTAATTCACAGACGTACTCAAACTGATCGCCGATGATTTTGCGGATACGCTGGTCGAAATCAAGCAATTCCTCCTGACTGTATGTATTACCTAAAGAGAGCATGGGCCAGCGATGTCGTTCCGTTTGAAATCGGGCAGTTATATCCCCGCCAACACGCTGTGTAGGAGAATTGGGATCGGCAAACGCTGGATATTGAGCTTCCAGGGCTTCGAGCTCCTTTAGTTTAAGGTCGAAGTCGTAGTCAGAAATAACACTGTTCGCCAATACATAGTATTGGTAGTTATACTGATTAAGTTCTGCGGTTAAGTCTTTTATCTTTTTTTCAATATCCATCGCCAACATTTTGCAAAATTACAAATAAAAAGTACGTTTAAATAAAATAAATAAAGAATCTTGTTGTAATGACTGCTTTATTTTTAAAATGCGTTTTTCTGCATTTTGTATTTTGGGAAAATAAGATGCTATTTGAAATCACTTGGATTTAGCTGAGAAAATTTATGTTTGCTATTCGTGTAGAAATCCACAATGATTGACTTCTTGTACTGTCCTTTTGTATTTCCCCTGTGGTTGTATTTTTTACGTTTTTTAGCATTTTTAAAAATGTTTAAGAAGAAATACTGATGCGCACGGCTGATTGCCCAGGCATCTTTGGGTTTTCGATCGATAAGGAATTTGGCAAGCGCAGCAAAATCAAACCATAGTCGAATGAAAATAATAAATATCGCTTTGCCTATGGGCAGGTTCTTTTGCAGCATAACCATATTATTCCTAAAATTAAGATAGGTTTTTTTGGGATTGCTAGCGTTGAGCGTTCCGCCTCCAACGTGGTAAACGATAGATTTGGGGCAATAGCCAATTCCATAGCCCATCTTTTTCAATCGCCAGCACAAGTCAATTTCTTCCATATGCGCAAAGAAATCTTCATCAAGACCCTCCGCCTCCTTCCAGGCTTCCGAACGGATAAAAAGTGCAGCTCCAGAGGCCCAAAAGATCTCTGATTCCTCCTCGTACTGTCCTTCGTCGTCTTCTACTTCATGTAGAATCCTTCCTCTGCAGAAAGGAAATCCAAAGTAATCCAAATATCCCCCAGCTGCTCCAGCATGTTCAAACTTCTGCTTATCATGGAATGAACGTATTTTAGGCTGTGCAGCTGCCAAAGAAGGGTTCCTTTCCAAGTATTCTATGACAGGTTCGATCCAATTTTGACTCACTTCAACATCCGAATTGAGCAACACATAATAATCTGCTTTTACACGCTGCAATATCTTGTTATAGCCGCCTGCAAAGCCATAGTTTTGATCATTTTCGAGAATTGTAATGGTAGGATAATACTGTCTCACAAATGAAATTGAATCATCATCGGAGGCATTGTCACCAATTACAAATTCGACATTTGGGTATGAGCTATTATAAACAGATGGTAAAAATTTTTCTAAAAAAAATCGACCATTCCAATTGAGGATAACAACAGCTACTTTTGGTAATTTACTCATTTTCTACGTTTTCTTTTCCAGCGGTTATGTGACCATAACCAATATTCTGGGGTTTCACGGATAAGCTGCTCAGCGAGCTGATTATGTAAATTGGTTATCTCATGTTCTCCAAAGCCGCTTGGCTCTTCGAGTAAAGTGAAAAATTTACAGGAATAATGACCTCTTTTAGGTTTTCTGTTGATTGAACAATAAACGACCGGCGCTTTACTAATTCGAGAAAGCCTTTCGGCTCCGGTATAGACCAATGTCTCTTGATTTAGCCAATTAATAAAGTAATCGGAATCCGAATATAAAGGGGTTTGATCGGCGACCAGTATGCTAACATTGGGTTGGCCCTTTAATTTTACGATATGACGGAGTATCTGTTTCATAGGTACCATTTCGGCACCAAACCGGCCCCGCATGCCATTGTAAACCGTGTCAATATCTTTGTTATTGAGTGGTTTGTATACAATCAACGTTGGAAAGTTTGTGATTAAACTCAAACGATGTATACCGAGCTCCCAGTTGGCATAATGCGATGTTACCCCTATGACATTCTTGCCGGCCTCAAGGTGTCTTGTCAATTCCTCCTCATTTTCCAACATCATTCTTTTCTTCACTTCCTCAGCGGTAATTGTTTTCAATTTGATCGACTCGACAATGAGGTCCGGAAAAAAACGGTAAAACTTTTTAGCAATAACAAGTCGCTCTTTATCCGTTTTTTCAGGAAAAGCATTTTTTAAATTCTGAAATACAATATTCTTTCTATATTCTATGATATAATAAAGTATGTAATAAAGCCCATCGGAGATCAAATATAGAAACCAATAGGGGAGAAGAGATATAATATAGATTAATGCGTTTAACGCTCTTTGTTTCATGCTATAGCTAAAATTCCCAGTTGTTCTTTACAAATATCCTTAATTTAAGTTATTTTTGCGTCACTTATAACAAAAATCATCAGTTTTTATGGAATCGCAGTTATTACTTCCGGCATGTTATCTTCCACCGATATCTTACTTTCATACGATACAAGAGCATAATCTTCCTTTAATCATCGAGAAATATGAGCATTTTCAAAAGCAAAGTTATCGTACAAGGGCACGTATTGCTTCTGCGAATGGTGTGCAGGATTTGATTGTACCGATTCAACATGGCAATAAAGATCGTGTTCCGATGAAAGATATTCGTATAAGTTATGAGTTTGACTGGCAGCGTCTACATTGGCTAAGTATTCAGACTGCTTATCGTAGTTCTGCTTATTTTGAGTACTATGAAGATGATTTTATACAGTTTTACGAAGCAAAATTCGACTACCTCGTGGATTTTAATGTGGCGCAGTTGGAACTTCTTCTTAAATCTATCAAGCTTAAGCACGCTGTGAATTTTACCCAAGAGTACGTGGCAGCTCCAGCGGATACGATCGATTATCGTAATGCTATACATCCCAAAAAGGAAAGTATATTGGCTAATCCAAAAGAGTATTATCAAGTTTTTTCAGATAAGAATGGATTTTACCCGGATTTGAGTATAATCGATTTGCTCTTCAATCAAGGGCCGCAATCAAAAAGTTATCTATAATCAGCCATATTTTTTGAACAAAATACGTTTTATATTGTTGTTATTCAGTATAAAACGTATTTGAATGAAACGAATCCTATTAAGTTTTATTTTGCTAAGTGCTATTTGTGCCAGTGTTTTCGCTCAAGGGGGCGTTGACACGATACATTATAGAAAAGTATACTATTGGGGAACGACTGGCATGGGGTTTCCGATCGGAAAAACCAAAGAGATACTTTCGCCAAAATTTTCTGGAAGTATTGGCTTGGATATTTCCCTGAAAGATCCAAAGTTTTTTGTGTCTCCCACACTTTATACCCTTTCATTTAAGTACAAACAACCCTTGATTGATCCCGATTTCGAATATCGCATAGAAGATGCCAATACTAATTTCTATACTTTATCATTTTCTGGAGGTATTAGGAAACAGATGCGCCGACTAAACATGTATGGTTTTGCTGGGCCTGGTATTGGTCTGACAAGTGAGCCGAGAGCACGTGTGCTTGCGGATCAGAAGCTTGTTAAGATGGAGAGTAAAAATCACCTGAATTTCTCCAGTAAAATAGGCGCTGGCGCAGACTACAAGTTTAATGGATTCTTTTTAGGTTTGGAGCTCGGCTATCTTCATAATTTTAGAAAAATACAGAATATACCTGTCAATATCTTCACCGTCATGGTAGGATTAAAATCCGATATTACACAGATTGGAGACAAAGTCATTGATGTCATCGGTATAGATGGTTCCATCAGCGGAAAAAAAGACAAAAAGTAAATTATTGTTTTAAGATCTGAATGGTATCTCCGACGTGTGCTTCAGCATCGCTTCCTATTTTTTTAACTTTTTCTGTTTGTTCGACCGCTACTGCAAATGCGGAAGGTACAATTCCTGAGCCAAATTTAATGGCATAAAATTTAGTGAATTCTGCGCCAAAGTACAATATAGCAGCGGAATAGTAGATCCATAATAGCATGACTATAATGGATCCTGCAGCTCCATAAAAACTAGCCGTGGATGAAACGTTGAGATAGATTGAAATACCATATCTACCCAACATAAAAAGTAATCCTGTAAAGATGGCGCCGCCGAGCATATCTCTGAATTTTACTTTAGCATCGGGAAGGAAGGAAAAGATATATCCAAATAAGATGACAATGACTGAAAAGGTGATGCCTGTATTTACCCAAGAAATAAGGGAAATTGGAATGAAGGGGAAATACGTCATCACTAAATTGGTCACTGCGACAATAAGCCCATTGATCATCAGTGAGGCAATGAGTAAAAATCCCAAGGCAATAACAATAGAAAAAGATATCAATCTGTTGATGATCAGTTTCAGCCATCCCTTTTTCGGCTTGGGTTTTACTTTCCAGATATTATTGATCGAATCCTGTATATCAACGAATAAGGTCGTGGAAGATAGGATCAATGTAACTATACCTATCGTGATTCCCATATTGGATTTATTTTCGAATGTGATCTTCTGGAGATAAGACTGGATCTGGCTGGTAACATCCTGGCCAAAAAGTACCATGACCTCTTCCAACACCTGATCTTGAGCCGAAGATCCGCTTTGAAGATGTTCACCGTAAAAGAACCCTATACACCAGATCACGATCATAAGAAGTGGTCCAATGGAGAAAACCGTATAATAAGCAAGTGAAGCACTCTTTTTCATGCATTTGTCATCATTAAATCCATTAAATGCATCCACTAAAACATGCCAAATGTCTTTCCAATAAACGAGTGTAAATAAATCTCTCAGTGTAACGTGCTTCATAATACGATGATCAATCCCAATAATCGTGCAAATTGTTATTCTTGGTTCTGTTCCTGATACAATTTGTCGATTGCAGTTTCGTTCTCTTTTAAAATAATCTTTCGTTTTAAACTCAATTTTGGGGTTAATTGACCGTCATTAATTGTCCATTCCTTTGGAAGTATAATGAATTTCTTAACAATTTCCCAATGTCCAAAATTAGTGGATAGCCGGTTAATTTCATCCTGATATTTTTGGATTACTTCTGAGTTTTTAATGAGTTCTTCATTTGATGATAGGTTAATCCCTTTTTGGCTTGCCCATTTGGACAGCACATCAAATGCCGGAACGATTAAAGCTCCGGGAAATTTTCTGTTTTCGCCAAAAACCATCACTTGTCCTATTAAAGTGGATTCCATGAGCTTATTTTCAATGGATTGTGGAGCGATATATTTGCCGCCGGCAGTTTTGAACATTTCCTTCTTGCGATCGGTGATTTTAAGAAAACCATCTGCTGTGATTTCTCCAATATCACCTGTTTTGAAAAATCCTTGATCGTCAAAAGTTTCTTTGGTAGCATCTTCATTTTTGTAATAGCCTATGGTAATACTCGGGCCTTTCACTAGAATTTCTCCGTCTTCAGCGATCTTTACCTCTAAATTTTTAAGAGGTTTACCTACAGTTCCAAATTTTAATCCATTTGGTAAGTAAGAATTGACAGCGATTACGGGAGATGTTTCAGTCAGCCCATATCCTTCAAGTACTTTAAGTCCAGCCGCCCAAAATACACGCGCTAACCGTTCTTGAAGGGCAGCGCCGCCGGACACGATAATTTTAATATTTCCTCCAAGCGCTTCTTGCCATTTTGAGAATATCAATTTTCTTGCAATCGCAAGTTTAAGATTATAAAGCACTCCATTATGTTCAGGTTCTTGGAATTTCAAACCTAAATTAACAGCCCAGAAGAAGATTTTCTTTTTTACACCTGTTAGCGCTTTCCCCTTTTCGATGATCTTGTCATATACTTTTTCCAGTACTCGAGGTACGGTGGTGAATAAATCTGGTTTAACATCGTTGATGTCCGCAACAACATTGTCTAGGTTTTCCGAAAAATAAATCTGAATCCCTTTGGAATAGTACATGTAGACTACCATCCGTTCAAAAATATGGCATAAAGGCAGGAAGCTTAATGCCGTTTTGAAGTCGGCCCGGATCAGGTGGTTGCAAGCCAAGACATTACTGTACACATTTTTGTGTGAGAGATAGACTCCCTTGGGACGCCCAGTGGTTCCTGAAGTATAGATCAAAGTTAACAGATCATCTTCCGTTACAGCATCGCGAAATGGAGTTAAATCGGTGATGTCATCTTTGGTAGTTTCGATGAATGCTCTTAGGTGCGTATAATTTTCGATAGCATCAAATGTATACAATTGTGGGCGAATTCCATGCTCGTTGATCGCTTGTTCAATACGGTCTGTTAACTCCCTGTTGCTAACAAATAGGATGTTTACATCTGAATCATTTACAATGAATGAAAGGTCCTGCGCAGATAGGGTAGGATACAGGGGCACGGTTGCAAGGCCTATTTGGTTGCAGGCAAAATCAACTAAATTCCATTCAGGTCTGTTGCCGGACATAATTCCTACCCGGTCACCTTTCTTGAGCCCGAGCTTCAGTAGCGCCCTGCTTAAGGAGTCAATAGCATCTGTGTATTCTTTGGTAGAATACGTTTTCCATTGGCCATTTCCATCGCGACCCGCTACCATAATGTCCTTTGCGTAATTTTCTTTATATAAGGTTATAAAGTCAAAAATTCTGCCCATATCACTTGAGTTTATTGGTTATTACTACATGCTGTATTGTCTTAAATATAAAAAAAATATCAGAAATAAAGTTGGAGAATTTGGGATTAATGTCATAACAATTCAAACATTATGTCGTTATAGCTGTGATGTAATATTTATTTTACTTAAAATGTCTTTCTAATAGAAGGTTTGATAAATAGTCTTCAGGATATGCAATTGTATTGCATATAAAAAGCATTTTATCTATGTTTGGAAAAAAGGTAAAGCAAAAAAGCGTACGATTTTTATGAAGAAAATATTTTTAGCCGTTAGTGGAATGCTGATGTTTGGTGCATTATCCAATAGAGCGTTAGCTCAATTGGACAATAGAGGCGCTATTGGTGGACGATTTGGGTCCGCTCAGGGAATTACTTATCGTCATACGCTTAATTCGGATCATGCATTGGAAGGTATCATGAGTATTCAGAGCAATTCTGACTTCCGCCGTTTCCGTGTCGTAGGCTTATATGAAATATATAAACCGCTGGCTGCCGGATTCAATTGGTATTATGGTTTTGGCGGTAGCGTCGGTTCTTTTAAAGAGAAAGATAAAATTTTCGATGGTAAACGTCAGTCATTTGATTCACAGCTCAACCTGAGTATTGATGGTATTGTTGGAATTGAATTTAACGTTCCACAATCACCATTTCAGATCTCATTGGATGTAAAACCTTACTTTGATTTTCTAAATGAATCGAGTATCAAATTATTTGACCCGGTCGGTTTTTCAGTAAGGTATAAATTTTAATAAAAAAATAATAGCGGAAAACTCCGCTATTATTTTTTTACAGCAATATTTCAGTTTTAAGCCATCCAGATTTTACCCAATAATTCCTGTAGAAAGGTTTGATCTTTGAGCGGACGGATCTCATAAATCTTTTTAGTATTTTTTCTGATTTGAACCGGTATCTCGCGCACCAAACCATCCCGGGCCACCAAAAAGTTTAATAGTTCTCCCTCTTTGGCATGCTGAACAATGAAATCAATTTCTTTATCTTTAACATCGAGTCTGTTGTTGTTAATTGCAATGAGTTCATCTCTGACATTCAATCCGGCCTCGTATGCACCAGAATCTTTTTCCACGGTCGCTACTGAAATTAACCCGTCTACTTTATTTGTGGTAATCCCTAATGTTAAGGTGCTGTTATTAACATTTGTGTCAATAATTTCATAACCAACTAGATTGAAATAATCGTTATAGTCCAGTTCGCCATCCTGATGCGCCGCGTCGAAAATATCATCCAACGAAGTGCCAGCGATGCGTTCGGCGAGACTTTTAAATTCATTTTCTTCAAATCCGCGATCGAGTTTTAGGAAAAACTCTTCATAAGCCTCCCGAATAACATCATCCAGTTTTAGTTTACCTTCTGTAGCTGCGATAATTTTAATATCCAGCAATGCCGTCAGCATCGCACCTTTATTATAGTAAGATATACCTGAATTTATTGAATTTTCATCCGGTCTATAATATTTAATCCAGGTATCGAAACTTGAGGCAGCTGCAGACTGTATCGCATGCCCGGGACGATTCAATACAATATTAAAATCGTTAGCTAACAAAGAGAGGTATTCTTTTTCGCTATAGAATCCACATCGTTTAATAATGAGGTTATCATAATACGAAGTGAATCCTTCCATAATCCATAGTCCCGTGGTATAGTTTTCGGCATCGTAATTAAACGGTCCTAAAGCTTTTGGACGTAAGCGTTTCACATTCCAAAGATGAAAATACTCATGCGCCACAAGGCTCAGGTAATTTTTGTAACTGGTCTCGTTAAGATAGGCATTTCTTGACGCCCCCAAAACTGTGGAATTGAGATGTTCTAACCCACCACCTCCAGACTGATAATTATGTGTAATAATAACATAACGCTTATTTGGGTTAGAACCCCAAATACGGGTTTCTTCTTCAACAATACGGGTGATATCTTTTGTCAATCGTGCTTTATCATAACTTCCCCCTCCGACCATGGCACACTCATGTTCTACACCTGCAGCCTGGAATTTCCAGATATCCTGATTACCGGCTTCGATGGGACTATCGTACAAGATATCAAAATTTGGCGCATAAAATTTATGCTCCTCAATTTGCTCAAGCCCGGTTGATATGCTCGTCCAAGTATCTTTTAAATCTATGCTGACTGTAGTCGGATGGTCGATCTGGTTATCAATATAGAAGAACGTCGCTGTGGGTACAATAAAAGCATGGTCGCTATCAAAAAAATTAGTGCGTACTGAAGTTTCAAACCCATAGACGGCATAAACTACTTCAATTTGATCCAACGATTCTGTAGGTATTCGCCAGGTGTTTTTAGAAATTTTTTGATAGGTGATTGTATTTCCCGTTTTATCAAGTGATCGGAATCGTTCTACATTTTTAGCGTATTCGCGAATCAAATAGGATCCAGGAGACCATACCGGCATTTTTAGGTCGACATAAGGCTGGTTGAGATTTGTTACGCTCATTTTCACCTCAATGTAATGAGCTTGCACTTCGGGAAATGATACTTCAAAATGTATTTTGGGTATGTTTAAATGGTCACTATCCATGAAAAATAAATTTAGTATGAGCTCACAAAGCTAGAAAGTATCGTATGATTAATCAAACAAAAAATATATTATTGGTTCTTTAATAACTGTAATATGTATAAAATAGTGCGCTATAGGGAGATATTTAAGTTCTCTCCAATATACTATTTTTCAGTAAGAAATATAATATAAATTGAACAATTATTATTGTTGCTTTCGACTGAAACCCTATTTATGAGGTTTGTTGAAAGACATAAAAAATCTGTTTTTTTATCAGAATTTTTGCTAAGTTTGATACAATAGTTTATTGGGGAAAATAATCAAGAATTTGTATGATCTTAGTTGTTGATAGCGGCTCTTCAAAGTCGGATTGGAAGTTGGAATTGCCAGATAGTGCGCCTATCTCATTCAGTACAAATGGACTTAATCCTTTTTTTGTCAATGAAAAGGAAATTACACGTGTTATTAAGGAAATACCCGAAATTATTCCATACGCTGATGAGGTTACAGAATTGTATTTCTTTGGTGCGGGGTGTATCACCCCTGATCGTAGGGAAATGGTATCGAATGCATTGACCCCCTTATTTGAAAATGCCTATATTTCGGTTGAAAATGATCTTTTTGGAAGTGCGTTAGCGACATGCGGTAATAAAAAAGGTTATGTAGCAACCTTAGGAACTGGGTCGGATCTCAGTTTCTTTGATGGAGAGGAGTTGATGCCTTCACACAATGGAAATGGCTATGTATTGGGTGATGAAGGTTCGGGAGCTTACTTCGGGAAAAATTTAGTCAGACTTTTTCTGTATGGACGTATGCCCAAGGATCTGAATGAAAAATTTGCGAATAAGTATAGAATCAATAAAGAGATTGTTATCAAAAATGTGTATCAAAAGGAGCGCCCAAATGCATTCCTAGCATCTTTTGCACCCTTCATGTCAGATAATATTACCCATCCATTTATCATTGATCTGGTAAAGAGCGGATTTGAGGAATTTGTTCAGGCATCAATTTTGACCTATCCGGATTATAATAAATATGAATGTCACTTTGTGGGGTCTATTGCATATAGTTTTGATCTAATTTTACGGGAAGTCTGTGATACACATCAGATCAAGGTAGGCACCATTTTAAAATCTCCTATTAACGAGCTGTTCGACGCAGTATTGGAAAGAGAGAGTAATTCATTACTAAGTCTTTAAACTAATTAAATATGATTATCGCTACTATTATGGTGTATATGTCAATGTTATTTGGCAATCCCAATTTTTATGATTTTAAGTTTACATCGCTTGACGGTAAGGAAGTCAAAATGTCTGATTTCAAAGGTAAAAAAGTATTGATTGTTAATACTGCATCTAAGTGTGGTTTTACAAAACAATATAAAGACCTCCAAGAATTGCACAAAACTTTTGGTGATAAGCTGGTCATTATAGGATTTCCGGCAAATAATTTCGGACAACAAGAGCCAGGTTCAAATGCGCAAATTCAAGAGTTTTGTGAACAAAATTATGGTGTTGATTTTCTAATGGCAGAGAAAGTAGATGTGAAGGGTGATCAAATTGATCCATTATTTAAGTATCTAACCGCACAGGAAAATCCCGATTTTAAAGGAGAGATTAAGTGGAATTTTGAAAAATTCCTAATCGATGAGCATGGTAAGCTTGTACACCGTTTCCGTTCAGCGACCAATCCACTCGATCCAGCAATTGTAAACTGGGTTAAAAACTAAAAGTAATACAATGAGCTAATAAAAAAAGNNCTTTTTTTATTAGCTCATTGTAATTGATATGTTTATTTTGCCTTTATATAGACGTTGTAAAGCACATTTATACAATCTTTCAGTAAGGGATTGAATTCTTCACTATCGGGAATATTGCAGCCATTTGTGATGACTATAAAACCATATTTCTGCTTTGGGTGAAAGAACATGGCACTATAGAGCCCGTAAGCCGACCCAGTATGTCCGGTTAAAGTAACTCCCGGTACAATTTTGGTGTCATTCATAATAGCCAATCCATAGCCGGATTCTTTATTTACAGGTGTCTGCATAATCCTTGCATACTTTTTTCTGATGATGGTTTTTCCCTGGCTACGCCCATAGTTCATATGCATCATCATATAATTTGCTAAATCTAATGCTGATATTTTCATTCCACCTGTTGGGGAGAGTATGGGCGTACTATATCCCATCTTATACTGGATAAGTTCTTCGTGGCGAGGGTGATAGGCGCTAAGCTCCTCATGTGGTTTTCCTGTCTGATCATATGAATACAACGGGACAAATCTTGTTTTATCCAAAGAGTCGACACAGTATCCACCATAGAGGTTGAGCGGTCTAAGGATATGACGAACAACATAGTTGTCGAAACGATTATTGGTCAGTTTCTCAAGAACGGCCCCGGCCATATTAAAATTGAGATTACAATACTGGTACTGTGAACCAGGGGCATACAGATTATATGATTTTTGCCAATTTGGGTTCTTGACAGGGTTAATAACATCGAGATTAAAATAACCGTTCTTATCGTTGATACTGGAGGTATGGGAAAGAATCATCCGGAGTGTGATTGCTCTGTCTGGATAGTTTGGATTTCTGACAGGGAAACCTATGAGATCACCAATGTCGTCGTCTAGCCTACAACGACCATCTGCCAATAATTGCATAAAGGATGTTGCGGTGAAAGACTTTGAAATAGAAGCGATTCTAAAGATGTCATTTTCTAAGAGTGGAGTTTCTGTTTCCAAATTTTTGTATCCATAATTTTTGTGGTACTCAATCTGATTGTTTTTGACAACGACGACGCTGAGGCCAATCGCTTTATACCGACGCATCACTTCTGTAAGATCCAGATCCACCGATGCGGACTGTGCAGATAAAAATGTTGGAAGCAATTGAGTAATCAAGAAAAGGAGTAAGAGAAGATGCTTTCTCATGAATTGATTTGTTGAGATTTTAGTAATCGTATAAATGTAAGGAAATCCTATCTAATTAACTGCAATAATCATTGATTCAATGCTGTGAAAACCTTATCCATAGGTAGCGGATAAACAACATGGCGATTGATGCAACTGATTATTCAGCAGAGATACTGATGTAAATAATCAGTCCAACAATTCTTTAGGAGGCGTTGAATTTGCGGTATTCTTTTTGGATACAATCCATAAATTCGCCTAAAGCGCTGTTTTTACTTTTTTTATTGGAGACAAGTATAATTTCTGTTTTGCTATCTATGTCTTCAATTTCCATGGTTTTTAGTTTTAAATGTGGATACTGTTTGATAGTGGAAGCGGGGACTATTGCTAATCCCAGCCCTTGTGAAACCAATTCGAGAATAGAAGACATCGAGTTGCTCTGATGTACAATCTTAGGTTCGAACCCCATGCGATTACACGTGTTAATAACATGGCGATGGTATTCGGACGCATATTTTTGATTAAAAGAAATAAAACTTTCATTAAAGAAATTAATATCACTAAACGCTATATGTGTCGGGCCTACAATGACCATGGGGTCTTCGAAAAGAGGAGTGGTCAATAATTCGCTCGAATAAATTGGAGAACGCATTATACCTAGATCCAGTTTACCGTTTTCTAGTGCCAATTTTTGTTTGTGTGTTGACGTTTCAAAAAGACTCACTCTTAAGTATGGAAATTTCTGTTGAATGTGTTTCAATACTGTGGCGAGCATTTTCTTCGGCGTTGAACTAACGTAACCCAATTTGAATTCTCCAGAAATATTGTTGTGGATCTGCTTCGTGATTGTTTTGCTGTGTTCTAAATTCTGAAGGATTTCCACAACCTCCTCCAAAAAGTATTTACCCGCTTCTGTTAGTTCGACGCGTTTGTTGGTTCTGAAAAAAAGGATGACACCCAACTCGTCTTCAAGGTCTTTAATCTGCCGACTTAACGGCGGCTGGGACATAAATAGACGTTCTGCTGCTCGGCCAAAATGAAGCTCCTCGGCTACTGTTTTAAAATAAATAAGATGTCGTATTTCCATCGATACTTTTTTGGTATGAATTCTTGACAAAATAAATATTTTTAATGAATTCCAGTTAGTCTTACCTTTAAATTATTAAAAAATAACGGGTGGGCCACAATACAATCAGTCTGCATATGGTCGTGCTGTATGAGGCTCGTCCGAATTAAAAAAATAAATAATTTACAGATGAATAAAGCAACTTTACAAGAAATTGAAGCACGTTTTGACAATGATGTAGAACGTTTTTCAAATTTAGAAATCGGCCAGGCCACCACACTTGATGCGGTTTGGAACATGGAGCTCATTACAGATGCCATTGCAAGTGTTTATCCAAATGCAAAAAATATATTGGATATTGGATGTGGCGCTGGAAATTACGATGTTAAGTTGTTGCAAAAACTGAAATCTAATCCAAATTTTAGTCTTGTAGACTTAAGTCAACCCATGTTAAATAGAGCACAAGAGCGTGTAAGTGCTCTGACAAAAGGAGAAATTCAGTTGATAAAGGGAGACTTTAGGGAAGTTTCCTTGGAAGAGGAAAAATTCGATGTCATTATTGCTACTTCGGTTTTGCATCACTTACGGGATGACGAGGATTGGTTAAGCACTTTTAAAAAGTTATTCCGTCTGCTAAAATCAGGTGGAAGTGTATGGATTTTTGATTTGATAGAACACAATAACGTTCATCTCCAAAAGCTAATTTATAAGGAGAAATATGGCGAATATTTGACTAAATTGAAGGATGAGGAGTATCGCGATCATGTTTTTGACTATATTGAACATGAGGATACGCCGAGATCTCTGGTTTACCAGCTCAATTTATTGACCGATGTTGGATTTAACAATGTGGATGTTTTGCACAAGAATTTATGTTTCGCTTCTTATGTAGCCTTTAAATAACGGGCTGCAGAAATAGGATTTAAATAAATAAGGCGATACGGGGAGTATCGCCATAAAATCACACTAACTATTAAAAACCCTATAGGACTAGGAATTTACATATTCAATAAACCAATTTCCGTCTTATCCCACGCTCTTTCAACATTATTCCCAGTCACATGTGAGATGTCAAATAAATAATAAAATGTAATTATTGAGGTCAATACTTTAAAAAAAACAAGCATTTCCATTGGTTTACGTAAAGATATATCTTTATTTTTTAAATACAAATAAAAATCATGAAAATTGAAAAATTATTATTATCTAATCGTTTTCAAGAATTCCTTCCAAGCGATTTGATCTGTTTTGAAGGTTAGATCATCAATGAGAACCGATTCAATTGGCACCCATCGAAACGATTGAAGTTTATTGTCGTCGGGTTTTTGATCTGGATCAAAATCGAAAGCTCTGTTCGTAGTTCTGATTTGAATTGGTGAAGTGTTCTTAACCTGATAGTAAATGGATATTATCTGACTATCATTAAAGCTTGATTTCTCATAAAAGTCAGTGGTATAAATGTGCTTAACGACAGCAACTTCAAAATTACACTCTTCCTGATACTCCCGGATCAAGGCGTCCAATAATCCTTCTCCATATTCTAAGCCCCCGCCGGGGAATTTGGTAAATGAAACATTTTCCGTCCTTTCGTCACTGATCAACACATCTTGTTTTTCATTGATCAATATTCCGTACACTCTTACGTTAAATGGAAACATGAGTTAATTATGTTTGTATATATTTAGTCTTTTTTATTTAAAGTGGCATAAAGCCGTTGTCAATAGCAAGTTCGTCCAATCCGATATAGGAATAATGTCTAGGAAGGAACCAGCCTATCGCTTCCATAATGTTCGTAAACTCTTTTTCTGTGCTGAATTGGTTGGCAACGATATTGAATGCTAAATCTTGTGTGACATTTTCTTCATCTTTATAATTGCGTGCCAGCAGCATAATTTTAGCATTCTTTACCCCATAGTAATCCAAAAACTCACGCAGTTGTGTACGTACTGTTTGCGGAAGAATAGTTTCAGCTGGCTGTCCAACTAATATTTCTTCATCTTCGCCAATAATTGTCGGTGTATTTTTCTTCGAAAAAATGCTCTCATCCGTGTAAAATTCCTCGTTCAGAAAGAAGTTGACCAAATCGCCATAGGTGAACACCCAATCTGGATTTTCATGCTGTGTATTAATTGCAATACCAAAACCCCTTGGTAACACAAAATCTTTCAGTCGATTTTTGATGACGAACGCTTGAAAGTTCTGATCTTTTGGAGCGCTTTCGAGTTGGAAATAAGGAAATCCGTCCGGACCAACAACTACTTCTGTCTCGGCTAATTTTAAGGTACATTCAGCAATATTTGTTAAAAATGCATCCCGCCATTCCTCATCCCGATCTTCAAAAGGAATCTCCATCAGACTATTCACGATGATTGTTTTTTCCAGGTCTCCTAGACGGTTATCATCGCCGTTGTTACTATCATCAAATAAATGTATTGTATTCATCTCGAATTGTGATTTTATGATTTGCAGGTAAAAGTAAAAGAATATTTATTAATTAACGACGTTTTCTCGATTTTGAAGAACCTTTCCGAGGATTGGTTTGACTACTGGAAAGCATTTTCTCCCAGCTTAGCAAGTAAGGGTGCTGATCGTCAATTCTAATTTGCCGTTTTAAGGCGAGTTGCAATTTGATCCATTTTTCGTTGTCTTCCGCGTCGCAAAATGTAAAGGCTTTTCCATCAGCCTCAGAACGACCAGTCCGGCCGATCCGATGGGTATATAGCTCTGGCGAATCTGGAACTTCGTAGTTGATGATCGCCTCTAGATCCGGAAAATCTACTCCACGTGCCAATAGGTCTGTTGCAATCAAAACACGTACTTCTTTTCGTCTAAACTGAGCAATGATCTCTTCTCGTTTTTGCTGCGACTTATCACCATACAAAGCCAAACAAGAAACACCATTTCGGTTTAAAGCTGTTTCAATCCGTTCGACTCCTTGCACCGTTCGCGTGAAAACGATGGCCTGCCGTGAAATCCTGTTTTCAAGCAGATGGACCAATAGGCTCTTTTTATCATTCTTGTCGACATACATTACAGATTCCACTATCTGGCCCTTTTTTAAGGCTGTATCAATAATGATCTCGACAGGGTTTTTTAACTTTTTTCGAACAATTTTTTCAATTTCGGCGGTTTTTGTGGCCGAACTAAAAATAGATTGTCTCTCAGCGGGTAATTTATTGATGATTTTGTTGATATCCGCCGCAAAGCCGAGATCAAGCAATTGATCGAATTCATCAACCACAAAGGTATCTATCGTCTTCAAATCAATACTCCCCTGATCCAGAAAATCAAGCAAACGACCCGGAGTGGCAAGGATCATATGCGCGTTCGGATAAACCTCCAATTGACTTTCATAAGTTCCACCGCCATAGAAGCTAGCGATGATCAAATCCATACCTTCGATAAGATTCGTTATGCGCTGTTGGGTTTGAATACAAAGTTCCCGGGTCGGGAGCAGTACAAGTACCGATAGACGGTCAGCGGTAACTTTAGTTCGTAAACGCTGAATAATTGGGATCGCGTAAGCCTCAGTTTTCCCCGTTCCGGTCGGTGCAATCGCTAAACAATCCCTGCCCTCTAAAATGGCAGGGATAGCTCTTTCTTGAACAGGTGTAAGCGAAGAAAGCTTTCGTTTTTCAAGATTAGCGCTAAGGGATTTATCGAGTTTTAGTGTTGAAAAATTCAAAATAATGAATATAAAATCCAAAAATAGAAATTAAAAAGGACAAAGCTGGTTTTACGTCGTTATAGGTTTTAAAAAATCTATGTAAATTAGGATTTTTTATCAAAAAGTACTAATTTGATAAATTAGAATATTCTATTTCAAATGAGGACTGTCGATTGTCAATTTATTTGACAAACACCAATTATATAGAATAATATTTTTGTTAAATTTGTTGAAACAAAAAAGAATATGTTTGATACTGCATTTGACCAAAACAATGAATCTATTTCCACTTTGAGCTTTGATGAGTTCAAGAAGATTATTGTGAATGATTATCGAACTGCCTTGGAAAGTCGTTACGTGAGTTTATTGGGACGTAAAGAAGTACTTACAGGTAAGGCTAAGTTTGGTATTTTTGGCGATGGAAAAGAATTGGCACAAATCGCGATGGCCAAAGTTTTCAGAAACGGAGATTGGCGATCGGGATATTACCGTGACCAAACATTTATATTTGCTTCAGGCATCAGTAATGTCTACCATTTTTTCTCTCAATTGTATGCCCATCCCGATGTAGAGGCAGATCCTTCTTCTGCAGGAAGACAAATGAATTGCCATTTTTCGACACGCGTTGTGGATGATCAGGGAAACTGGTTGAATCAAATGGCTCAAAAAAACTCGTTTTCAGATATTTCGACAACAGGAGGGCAGATGGCAAGGCTGCTAGGATTGGGCTTGGCTTCCAAATTGTATAAGCAGAATAGAAATTTAGATTACCTATCTTATTTTTCAAATAAAGGAAGTGAAGTTGCCTTTTGTTCTATCGGCAATGCTGCTACTTCTGAAGGTGTATTTTTTGAAGTCATTAACGCAGTAGGGGTTCACCAGATTCCGACCGTGATTTCCATTTGGGATGACGGATATGGCATATCTGTACCGAACGAAATTCAAACAACGAAAGGAGATATTTCAGAAGTGCTTCAAGGATTTCAGAAGGAAGAATTGACCAACGGGATTGAAATATTCAAAGTGAGAGGATGGGATTATGCGGGGTTATGTGAAACTTATGAACAGGCTGCCCATATTGCCCGCGAGAAACATATTCCTTGTTTGATCCACGTGACTGAACTGACACAGCCCCAAGGGCATTCTTCTTCAGGTTCACATGAGCGTTATAAATCTCAGGAAAGATTACAATGGGAGACTGACTTCGATTGCATCGCAAAAATGAAAGAGTGGATAATAAGTTCGGGAATCGCTACCTTAGAAGAGCTGGAGAAACTGGATCAACAGGCTAAAGATCACGTTCGTCAAGAACAAAAGCGAGCTTGGACCGATTATATCAAAACGTTGAGCATAGAGGCAAAGGAAGCCATAGATTTACTTCAGGGTATTCCGAACGAACGCGCCGATTTTGCTTCCAAAAAATTGCAATCGATGGTTGAACCTTCTTTAAAAGAGGTGTACGGTCAGGTTCGCAAGGTGCTGCATGAGCTGAAAGGACAGCATAGTGAAGAACGTCAGCAATTATTAAGTTGGTACAAAGAAAAGCAGGCGGTTAATGAGCAACGTTATAACTCGAAGTTGTTTACAGCTGGTGTCGATTCTCCTGCCCATGTAAAGATTGTTCCTGCTTTGTACAGTGAAGAGGCTAAAGTTGTCGACGGCCGTGAAGTCCTGAATTTATGCTTTGAGGAGAACTTTAGACGTGACGAAAGGCTGTTGGCTTTCGGAGAAGATGTGGGTAAAATTGGAGATGTGAATCAGGGTTTTGCGGGATTACAGGAGAAACTTGGTGTACATCGTGTATTTGATACCGGTATTCGGGAGAATTCAATTATAGGTAAAGGGCTTGGTTTGGCGATCCGCGGCTTCCGTCCGATAGCCGAAATCCAATATTTAGACTACCTAATTTACGGCATTACAGTAGCAAGTGACGATTTGGCAACTTTAAGTTACCGTACCTTTGCTGGACAGAAAGCACCCGTAATTATTCGTACGCGCGGCCATCGATTAGAAGGTATATGGCACTCCGGGTCGCCGATGTCGGTAATTTTAGGTGCCCTGAGAGGTTTACATGTATGCGTGCCGCGTAATATGACCCAAGCAGCAGGTATGTATAATACCTTGTTTCGCTCAGATGAGCCAGCTATTGTCATTGAATGTCTGAATGGTTATCGTCTGAAGGAACGCTTACCAGAAAACGTCGGTGAATTTACAGTGCCAATCGGTTATGCGGAATGCGTGAAAGAGGGGGAGGATATTACTGTGGTATCCTATGGCTCAACTTTACGTGTCGTTGAGGAAGCGGCCGTTGAATTGGAACGCTTGGGAATATTTATTGAAATAATTGATGCACAAACATTACAACCTTTTGACAAAGGAAAACTTTGTGCGGAATCTTTGAAAAAAACAAATAAACTGTTAATTGTGGATGAGGATGTCCCTGGTGGCGCTTCTGCCTTTATCTTACAAGAGATATTAGAGAAGCAAAATGGCTACTATTTGTTGGATAGTCAACCACGAACGCTAACTGCAAAGGCACATCGCCCGCCATATGGTTCAGATGGAGACTATTTCTCCAAGCCATCCTCCGACGATGTTGTTGAGACAGTTTATGCGATTATGCATGAAGCTAATCCAGAAAAATACCCATCTATGTTTTAATAGATGGGTATTTCTCTGAATGACCAATGCCAATATGCTAAGCGTTGGATTGATTTCTTAGCTGAATATACTTGCAGCACCGATCATTGCCGCTTTTTCGCCGAGTATGGCCGTGTAAATTTGGAATCTTTCAAATTCTTTTCGATCCGC
Source organism: Sphingobacterium sp. UBA3549 (assembly GCF_002376635.1). Taxonomy (NCBI): domain Bacteria; kingdom Pseudomonadati; phylum Bacteroidota; class Sphingobacteriia; order Sphingobacteriales; family Sphingobacteriaceae; genus Sphingobacterium; species Sphingobacterium sp. UBA3549. The sequence continues at coordinate 23,997 of NZ_DFOE01000010.1, forward strand.
GATGAAAATAGGCAGTGCTTTTGCAATATTGCCACCTACAATAAATAGTTCAGATGAATGTTTCTCCGAGAAAAACTGCATAAAATCAAATAGATGTTTAGCATATTCATCTTTGATAATTTGAAACTCCGCAGTTTCCCTATAATGATCTAAAATTTCTTTCAGTCCTGTCACATCCTTACCTGCTATTTCTTTGAAACGTTTTACGAACCATCGCGTAACCAGAAACTCCTCAAAGATACAATCTTCATAAGGGCTATTCCATAAGGCCGCATCAAAAGCCTTCTCGCCTTTATTCCAAACCGCAGACCCAAGCCCAGTGCCCAATGTAATTCCTAGTATCCGCTTATTCGTTTGCAGTTGTTGTACGAATATTTCGCCTTGTAAGAAAGCCGCTGCATCATTGATAAAGTGAATAGACATAGGAGAAAGTCCCAGTTCCTTAGCTAACAGAGTTTTGATATCTTGGTTGTAAAGATGGTCGTATTTGCTTTGTCCTTGTATCTTGGATATTCCATTTTCGTAGTCAAATGGTCCTGGCATGGCAATTCCGATGAACTGAATAGGAGCAGGGGAGGTGGCTATGATATCACTAATAGCTGACGCCCAGGTTTGTAAAATCGTTTTAGCATCTCCTTGAGAAAAAACGTGGTTTCTGGCCACGTTTTCTAGGTATATATTCCATTGTTTTGTGTCAATGATACAGGCAGAAATATGTGTGCCTCCAATATCAACACCTACGACATAATTATCTTGCAGCATGTTTGTAACTTTGATTTTTAAGTAGATGATCCGCGATTACAAGTGCTGCCATGGCTTCCACAATAATTACTGCTCTCGAAACAACGCAAGGGTCATGTCTTCCCTTGCCACTAGCAATAGCAGGGTTGCCATGGACATCTACCGTCTCTTGATCTCTCATGATAGTGGCAACAGGCTTAAATGCTACTTTGAACGTAATATCCATACCATTTGAAATCCCGCCCTGAATACCTCCAGAGAAGTTGGTATGCGTGTGCACTCGAGTTAAATCATGGTCATCTGCTACAAATATATCATTATGTTCGGAACCTCGCAACTCTGATCCAGCAAAACCTGAACCATATTCAAAACCATGTACAGCATTGATGCTCATCATTGCCTTGGCCAGATCCGCATGTAGTTTATCAAAGACGGGTTCGCCTAAGCCTACGGGGACATGTCTGATGACAGCCGATATACGTCCACCAACGGTATCACCAGCTTTTCTGATAGAATCGATAAATTCAACCATTTCATTTGCTGTTGCTGGATCCGCGCAACGTGCGATGTTGGATTCTCGTAAATCAAGAAGGCTCTTTAGATCTTTTGTATCCACATTTGGTGCTTCAATAGTACCAACTCCAGAAACGTGGGCGAAGATTTCTATACCAAATTGTTTTAGAAAGCTCTTCGCTACAGCGCCAGCAGCAACACGGGCTGCAGTCTCCCTTGCAGAAGAACGTCCTCCACCGCGATAGTCACGGATACCATATTTCATCTGATAGGTGAAATCAGCATGAGAAGGTCTGAAAATATCTTTGATATGTGTGTAATCTTTCGAACGCTGATCTTCATTTGGAATGACAATCGCAATAGGTGTACCTGTTGATTTTCCTTCGAATACACCGGATAATATTTGCGCTGTATCACTCTCTTTCCTTTGCGTCGTGATTTTGGATTGACCTGGTTTTCGTTTGTCGAGCTCGGATTGGATAAAATCCTCGTCTATTATTATATTTGAAGGGCAACCATCAATAATTACACCGATAGCTTTGCCATGTGATTCGCCAAAAGTGCTTATTCTGAATAAGTCGCCAAATGAATTTCCTGCCATAAAAATTAAATTTCAATAAACTTAAATAAATTTGCCTTTATATGCAATTGTAAAGCTTGAGAAGGAATACAAATTTATGGATTTGCCACCTGTCCTAAACCTTAAGGATTGTATTGCATGATTTTGTCCCAGGCGAAAAGCCTGTTGGGGTACAATAGGTGGAAACAGGGATTAATGTTGATTTAATCCCTGTTTTAATCTACTAGTCAATGACAAAAGCTTGCGCTTGTAAATGATTCCAAAAATCAGGATATGATTTTTCTACAACTTGAGGTTCAGCGATCTTGATCTGGTCAAAAACTAATGCCAGTGGTGCGAACGCCATCGCCATGCGGTGATCTTCGTAAGTATCGAAGGTGACCTCTTCAGGCTGATATACCCGTGCTGTTTTCAGGTGGTAGGTATCGCCATCTTCAATCAGCTCGGCTCCAAATTTCGCAATTTCGTTCTGTAGTGCCGCAATACGATCAGTCTCCTTGATTTTTAAAGTTTCCAAGCCTGTAAAGGATACATCTCGTTTTAACGCAGCCGCGACAACAACCACAGTTTGTGCGAGATCGGGACATTCTTTAAAGTTGAATAAGCTTATGTCCGAATCGATTATCTTTTTATTTAAATGTAATCCGTCTGATTCAAAGCTTGATTGTACACCGAAATGCTCCATAATGCTTATAATCGCAATATCACCCTGTAAGCTATTTTTTCTTAATCCAGGCAATACGATCGATGCATTCGCATCTGCCAGTGCGACGATAGCGTACCAATAGGAAGCAGCGCTCCAATCTGGCTCGACATATATTGTTTGTTTATCAAATGTCTGCGGCGCAATTTTAATCGCGTTGTTCGTCCACTCATGTTGAATTCCTACACTTTTTAACATATCCAACGTCATGGATACGTAAGGTTTGGAGGTTAATTCACCCTCAATCTCTAAAGTAAGCCCTTTTTTTAATGCTGGTGCAATTAATAAGAGGGCTGATATATATTGGCTGCTGATATCTCCCTTAATCTTGACACGGTCTTTTCCTTGAAACAGCCCGCCCTCAATCTTCAAAGGAGGGTATCCGACTTTCTTTTCATAGTGGATGTCAGCGCCAATCTCTTTCATGGCATCAACCAATATACCTATAGGACGCTGTTGCATGCGTTCCGTACCTGTAAGGATAAAATTTCCTTTGACAAGGTTGAGGTAAGCCGTTAAGAATCGCATGGCCGTTCCTGCGGGACCGATGTCAATCGTGTTGAATCCTGGTTTCGGATCGGAAGCAATCTGCAGCACATGGTTTAACGTTACCGTATCTGCAGCTTCAGAAAGGTTGGCTATTTCAACTTGTCCTTTGCTCAATGATTGGATAATAAGAGCACGGTTGCTCTCAGATTTTGAACCTGTGAGTTGAACCGTACCCTGTATTTTTTTTGAAGGATGCGTCAGCGTGATGACTTGTTGATTCATTATGCTTCTGCTGTTGGTTGTTCCTGAGTGTTCATGACCACATTTTGTTTGCGAATAGATTCGTTGTGAATTAATTCGAGGAATTTTGTCGCAAATTCACTTCCCAACGAAAGCGCCTCTGCTAATTTGGTGCGTTTTTGAACAATCTCATCCCAACGGTTTACTTGTAAGATAGTAACATTGTTATCCCTTTTGTATTCTCCGATTTTCTCTGCAATTTTCATGCGTTCCCCAATTTTTTGGATGATTAAGTCATCTAATTTATCGATGTTGCTACGCAATTCAGCTAATTTGTCTTCGAATGAAGGATTGTCGGACGCCGCCTTACGTAAAGTTAAGTGATCGATCAAATCGGCTAATGCAGCAGGAGTAACTTGTTGTTTAGCATCAGTCCATGCAACAGATGGGTCGATATGCGATTCGATAATCAATCCTTGCATATCCATATCCATTGCTTTTTGTGCGATATACGGTAGCAATTCGCGGTTTCCACAGATGTGACTTGGATCGTTAATGATTGGTAAGTTAGGACAAGCGGTTTTTAATTGGATTGCTAAATCCCACATCGGTTCATTACGAAATGCGGTTTTTTCGTACGAAGAGAAGCCTCTATGGATAGCACCCAATTTTTTAATACCAGCACGATTGATACGTTCCAATGCACCGATCCATAAAGATAAATCTGGGTTTACAGGATTTTTAACGAATACCGGAATATCTATACCTTGTAAAGCATCAGCGATTTCTTGGACAGTAAATGGATTCGCTGTTGAACGTGCACCTACCCATAGCACATCCACACCAGCAGCTAAAGCTTCTTCCACATGTTTCGCTGTAGCAACTTCAGTCGCTGTTAATAGACCAGTCTCCTCTTTTGCTCTTTTTAGCCATTCTAGGCCAATTGAACCAATACCCTCAAATTCTCCAGGACGAGTGCGTGGTTTCCAGATGCCGGCACGTAAAATATTTACTTTTCCTGTATTTGCCAACAAATGTGCTGTTGATACCAACTGCTCTTCTGTTTCAGCACTACAAGGGCCTGCAATGATTAAAGGTTTGTCTCCTGTGTCCAACCAAGATTTTAAAGGAGTGATGTCTAATGTATTTTTCATGTTAAGTTTGATTATCTATGTTATATATGCTATTGTTAATTATAATTTTTCGTTTTTGACATATTCGCCCATAATATTGAAATTGATACTATGTTTGAGAACTTTCCGGATAGCTGCTTCGTAGTCCGTCTGCTTTTTCCATTCCACGTCGACGAAAAAGTCATACTCATTGCGCTTCCCAATGACGGGCATCGACTGAATTTTGCTCAGATTGATATTTTGGTCTGCAAAACATTGTAAAATGGTTGCTAGAGATCCGACCGTATTGCCTGTTTGGAAAGATAATGATGCTTTATTTGCATTTTTATGTTCTACTACCTCATTCGATAATACCAAAAAGCGGGTAGCATTCTTTTTATTGGTTTCGATTCTCTTCTCCAGGATTTCAAGCCCGTAAACCTCAGCGGCCAGTGTGCCTGCGATTGCAGCTGTGTCAGTTAATTTGCGCTCAGCAATCATTTTTGCAGTCGCCGCAGTGTCAGAACCCTCCGTTATACGTACTCCTTCCAGCTCTGAAAGAAATTCTTCACATTGGCGAATAGCAATCGGATGCGATTCGATATGTTTGATATCTTTTAATTTCACTCCAGGCAATACCATGAGATTCTGCTGAATGTTTAGGTAGACTTCGCCAGTAATATGAAACTTGTAATCTCTTAGCAAATTATAGTTTGGTAATAGGCTTCCGGCAATTGAATTTTCGATCGCCATAACGATATAGTCGACTTTTCTCTGCTTCAGCAATTCACAAGTTTTCTTAAACGAATCACATTCGACAATTTCAACTTCTCTTCCGAAAAATTTAAATGCAGCTTCTTCATGAAATGATGCCTTTGCGCCTTGTATTGCAATTTTTAAACTCATTGTTTTTTTGTTTGCTGTTTTGTCTCCAAACAAAAAGAGTCCCGATCATTCGAACCGGGACTCTTTTGTTTGTGTTCTTATGACTTATACACAATCTAATCCCGGCTCTTATGGTTAAAATAAAAGAAGCTAAAATAGAAATATGTATATGTTTTGTTCATCCTGCTATTGTTTGATATTTCAAATGTACGAATGTTTTTTATATATCAAAGAAAAAATAAATTTTATTCTATTTTTACCTCTATATTATTGTGTTTTTTTTAAGCTTTTTAAAGTCTCATTTTTAATCATTTTTATAACATTATTTGTTGATTCAAATTTTTTTTATATTATTGATTTTTAATATTTTATGTGTTTTTTTAATTTATTTTAAGCTTTTTTTTGATTGATTTTATCGTTTAATATTTCATATAAATTATGTTTTTTTTATTATGTTTTTTTGTTTAAAAAATGTGTTTTTTATGCTAATATTTACAGTTTTTTATCCTTGTTTTTTGCGAAGAAGAAACTCATTTCCTTGGATCAATTTCTGAGTTGTATGTCAAGCGAATTCATTTTTATGGAATAAATAGGTTATTAAGGGTAGGGGTACGCCAATATTTCAATTCGATCAAAGGCAGATATCATGCGAAATTGATATTTAATCTAAGAAAGCACGATCGGTATGGAAGATTTATTGCTTATGTGTATCTTGGGGAAAAATTTATCAATCGGGATTTGGTCGGACAGGGCTATCTAATATCTTACACATCAACACAGCATATGCTGTGTGCATATTTATTTTTGAAATTGGAATATCAGCTCGTTCGGGGGAAATCGTGGACGCTGGAAATAAATAGATTTTGAATAATGATTTTTGTCTTATTAAGTGTTATTTGTAGTGTGACCGTAGCGGTTTTATTGAAATTGGGAAGACAAAATGGAGTCGAAACCAAACAAGTTATTGTTTGGAATTACCCTATGGCCGTTGCACTGACCTATTTCGTGCTGAAACCTGACTTAAAATCGCTAGCATGGGACGATATGCCGGTTACTTTGTATACATTCCTTGCGGTACTACTCCCGGGAATGTTTGTTTTTATAGCTTTATCCATTCGGTACAGCGGTTTGGTCAAGACAGAAGTCGCACAGCGTTTGTCGTTATTTATACCACTTTTGGCTTCTTTTTTTTTGTTTCATGAAAAAATGGAAGGCCATAAAATGCTTGGAATAGCGACTGGTTTATTGGCAATTTTATGTTCGATTGGTTGGCAGAGAAATAAGCCTAGTAGATTGGCAACAGATAGCCGTTATAAAGCACGTTATCCCATGTTGGTATTCATTGGTATGGGTATCATTGATATTCTTTTTAAGCAAGTCGCGCTACATGTCAGTATACCCTATATCAGCTCCATGTTTATTATCTTTGTAATGGCGATGTTTATTGCAATGTTACTGTTGCTCTATTTTCTTTTCGTGGAAAGGCAAGGTTTTTCGAAAAAAGCTGTGGGATATGGACTGGTTTTGGGAGTATTCAATTTTTGTAATATTCTATTTTATATGAAAGCACATCGGGCTTTGCCAGAAAACCCTTCTGTTGTATTTACCGGTATGAACATCGGCGTGATTTCCTTGGGCGCTTTAATTGGCGTCTTATTTTTTAAAGAAAGGTTATCGCTATTAAATTATCTTGGTATAGCGCTTTCTATTGTTTCAGTTTTAATCATAGCATATCTATGAGTTTATTTGAAGATACTTATCGGACTATTGGTGCAAAATATGAGGGGATTTTTAGGGATAAAGGTAGTAAGTTTATTGCCTACGCCTTTCCTTTTAAATCGGAAGATCAACTCAAAGAGTTGCTCTTGGAAGTGAAAGCAATCCATCCCAAAGCGAGACATCATTGTTGGGCTTATCGTTTAACACCAGACCGAGCTGTCTTTCGAGTGAATGATGATGGCGAACCGTCGGGAACGGCAGGACGCCCTATTTTAAATGTGCTATTGTCTATGGATGTCACCAACATTATCGTGATTGTTGTACGGTATTTTGGCGGTACATTGTTGGGGGTACCAGGTTTGATTAATGCCTACAAGTCGGCCACCCAGGACGCTTTAATTCGAGCAGAAATTAGCGAACGCACAGTCAATGACCATTATGGTGTCACCTTCGATTACCTCCATATGAATGATGTCATGCGGATAATTAAAGAAGAGGGGATCGACGTTGATAAGCAGGAATTTGACAATCAGTGTTATCTGGAGTTTGAAGTCCGAAAAATGCAGGTCAATCGAATTGTTGATCGGTTCGCTAAAATCGAGGGTTGTCAGTTAACTTATTTATATACGCTATGATTAACGAATCGGAATTAGTTTTAAACGCAGATGGCAGTATTTACCATCTGAATTTGTTGCCAGAAGACCTGGCCAATACCGTAATTACCGTAGGTGATCCAGACCGCGTGGCGAAAGTTTCGGCACACTTTGATCGCATTGAACTCAAAAAAGGAAAGCGTGAATTTATTACACATACCGGGTATTTGGGGAATAAACGGCTAACCGTAATATCCACTGGTATAGGTACGGATAATATAGACATCGTATTGAATGAACTGGATGCGCTTGCAAATATTGATTTTGCCAGTAGAACCGTGAAGTCCGCGTTGACCTCGCTGGATATAATACGCATTGGAACTTCAGGGGCTGTACAACAAGATGTTGAAATGGGAACTATTTTGGCCTCTTCTTACGGTATAGGTCTTGATGCCTTGATGAACTATTATAAGGCTGCTTATGACGATGAAGAGAAAGGGCTTCAGGCGGAATTAGATAAGTATTTTTCAGCATTGAACTTACAGCCTTACGTTGCCAAAGGCAGTAGGAGTCTTCAGGAGCAGATCGCTTTTGACCTACCCAAGGGGATCACATTAACTGCACCGGGTTTTTATGCACCCCAGGGGCGCCATTTGAGGGCAAATAATAGCATTCCTAATTTTGTGAGTTTAGTAAATTCTTTTCAATATAAAGCGCTACGCTTAACTAACCTGGAGATGGAAACTGCTGGTATTTACGCATTGGCCAAAATGTTTGGACATCAAGCTTTATCCATCAATGCTATTTTGGCAAACAGGGTAGATGGTCATTTTTCTTCCACGCCCGAACAAGTTGTCGACAAGGCTATACAGCTCGTTTTAGCGCGCATTTAATTTTTTTGGAGAACAACTTGTGTAATAGCCGCTTCGCGGCGGATGCGATAAAGGAGTTGATGCTGTGGACAAGATTCAAATAGAAAAGGAATTGNNCAATTCCTTTTCTATTTGAATCAAATTTAAGCATGATAAACAGCAAAATCGTAAAACTCCACAAAGACGAGCCCCCGTAGCTGATAAAAGGTAGTGGTATCCCGATAACGGGTACAATACCTATTGTCATGCCGATATTAATAAACAAGTGAAAAAATAGAATGGAGGCTACACCATATGCATAGATTCTGGCGAAGGCCGAACGCTGTCGTTCGGCAATGTGAATAATGCGTAACAGTAGCGTGAGATAGATCAGTAATAAGGTAACCGATCCGACAAAGCCCCATTCCTCTCCAACCGTGCAGAAAATAAAATCTGTACTTTGCTCAGGTACGAAGTTATATTTTGTCTGGGTTCCCTGTAAATAACCTTTTCCCAAAAGCTGTCCCGATCCAATTGCAATTTTAGACTGGTTCAAATTATAGCCCTTTCCCTTAGGATCTTCCATTTTGCCTAAAATGATGTCAATACGATCACGTTGATGCGATTGTAAGACATGGTCATACACGAGGTCCACACAGAGAATAAATACTGCACACGCCGCAAAAAGTATACTGAGATTAATAATGTATTTCCTTCTCTTGCGGTAGTTCCACATCACAAGGCCAATGAGTAATGCCAAAACCAAAATAAGTATCCATGGATTGACCAATAAAGCAAGGACGAAAAGCAAAATGCAGAGACCTCCAAATATCAGAAGCTCATTATTCACATAGCCCTCTCGGTAGAATACAAAAATCAACGAAAAGAATGCGAGCGCAGATCCAGTATCGGGTTGTAACATCACCAGAAATACAGGGAATAATACAATACCGGCCCCCATAGCCAAAGTCTGCATGGTTGGAGCCTTATTGCTTTGAGAACTTAAAAAGTTGGCCAGCAACAGGCAAGTCGAAAGTTTCGCAAACTCCGAAGGTTGTAAGCGGAAAAAACCGAGGTCGATCCAGGCCTGATTTCCACCAACATTTCGTCCTACGACCAATACGATCACAAGCAGTACAGCAGTTATACCGTAAAATATTGGTGAAGCCGAGCTGAAAAATTTAGCGTCTATGATCAAAATGGATACCCCCAAGATAATAGCGGAAACAAGATATAAAGACTGTTTTCCATAATTCGTACCCAATGTAAAGAAATTGGGCAGTTCGGGGTTAAACACAGCAGCACGGATATTGAATAAGCCAATTAAGCATAGCGCGAGCCAAAGGGTTATGGTCAGCCAGTCTATCTTCCCAAAGAAACTAGTTTTTTGATTATTCATATCTTCTCTTTATCTCGCTATGGTGAACAATTGTTTCTTTTGGTTTCGTCACAGCGGCCAGTTGCCGTTTAGATTTTAACGTGTCCGTTTTGGATTTGACTGAGTCTGTTTTTTTTACATCCTTAGTAGCCTTTGGATCCACCACTTTTTTAGGCGCAGGAAGAAAATTTGCATTATAGATGCGATCCTGGATATACTTAGGAGCAGTGATGGTGTCTTTGAGGTATTTCTCGACCATCATACTTGCAATAGGTCCCGCCCATGTTCCACCGTAACCTGCATTTTCAACAAAGACAGCAATGGCGATTTTAGGATTTTCCCGCGGTGCAAAAGCAAAGAAAACAGCATGGTTTTCCCCATGCGGGTTCTGAGCTGTACCTGTTTTACCACACATTTCGATCCCCGGAATACGATTGGACCAAGCTGTTCCCTCAGGTGTATTAACAGCATCGCTCATGCCCTGAATAACTACAGGATAGTATTTTTCATCGACACCGGCACTTATTTTTTCCGTGAATTCCTTCTTGGCAATTTTCTTTTCTCCAATTCCTTTAATCAAATGCGGTCTGTAGTAAAACCCTTTATTAGCAACGATAGCCATGATATTGGCCATTTGCAATGGCGTTATTCCCATTTCCCCTTGCCCGATGGATAAGGAAATGTTGAAACTTGAACGCCATTTATCGTTACCGTATCGTTTGGTATAAAAATCTGATGTCGGCAATAAACCTGGTTTCTCCCCGGGTAGATCAATGCCCAGTTTATGGCCAATCCCAAACTGGGTTACTGCATTGCGCCATAAATCATAAGCTTTAGGTCCCGAAAGGCCACGTCCATCAATCATTTTGGCATACGTAAAACCATAATAAGTATTGCATGATACGGCTACCGATCGCTGTAAAGTAGTCGATCCATGATAGTGCGTACAGCCCATCCATCCACGTCCACCGCCATAACTGTACCCATGCGGGCAGAAGAATACCGTGTTGCGATCAATCACACCCGCCTGTTGCGCTGTCAATGCAGATACCACCTTAAATACAGATCCTGGCGGGTAAGAAGCTTGAATAGGACGGTTAAACAGCGGTTTCGTTTCATCCTTCAATAATTTCATATAATTATTGCCAGATTGTCGTCCCACCATCATGTTTGGATTATAGCTCGGACTACTGACATAGGCCAAGATTTCACCCGTTGAAGGTTCGATAGCAACAATGGACCCCAATTTATTTTTCATCAGGTTTTCCCCTAGGATTTGAAGGTCTTTATCTAAAGAGGAAACCAGTCCTTCCCCTGCAACGGCGAGTGTGTCGTATTTCCCCTCCATAAATACACCTTTGGGGCGATTCAGCGCGTCGACCATCAGGTTATTAACACCGCGTTTCCCACGAATGAGGTCTTCATAGGAACGCTCTACACCGCTGCGGCCAATATAGTCACCACTTCGATAAAATCCATTGGAGCGTTCAATGTCCTTGTCATTTACCTCACTGACATAACCCAAAAATTGAGCCGCTATGCTATCGGGATAACTTCTGATTGTTCTCTTCTGCACATAGAAACCACGAAATTGATATTGATACTCCTGATATTGGGCCCATGTCCGTACAGAAAGCTGTTTTTCAAAGATAGATGCACGATAAGGCGAGTGTATTCTAGCCTTTTCCATCCGTTTGATAAAGCCTTCTTTATCGATATCTATCAATTTGCAAAACAGTGCCGTATCAATTTCTTTTACTTCACGTGGGGTGACCATAAGGTCATATACCGGTTCGTTCTGAACCAGCACCTTTCCTTTTCGATCCAGTATAACCCCCCTGGCAGGGTAAACAATGACCTTGCGCATCACATTACTGTTGGCAGAATGTATGTAGGAATCGTCTATGATCTGCAAATAAAATAAGCGGGCCATCAGAGTCAGTGTGATGGCGATAAAGATTCCGGAAACGACGTACTTGCGCGCAAAAAAACTGTTCATAGAAATGAATTTCTATCCATCGATCTACTATAACCGATCTTTCTTTTTGTAGAATAATATGCTAAATAATAGCATGATAATTACTGTAAATATACAACTTAAAACGATACTCAATAAGGTGTATTGGATGTGTTGGAAGGAAAAAGATTCCAATAAATACAAAAATGTATGATGAATCAATGTTCCGAAGAAGATATAAGAAAAGAACCAACGGATATTCATGAATCCCAACATTGGGGTGAAAAAAGATTCGCGTTCTTCCACTTCGAGTGTAATTTTCATGAAGAAAATGCGGAAAGCAGCTAATGCAACACAGGCCGCAGTATTGACACCTAAAGTATCATAAAAAGAATCTACGGTGAGTCCAGTTAGAAATGCGATCAAATAAACCAGAAAATTAGGCGTTCCCGTTGGAAGCAAAAAAACAAACAAAATGTAAGGAAATGCCGCGACCAGATTGTAGTAACCGATGTTTTGAAATAGGAAAACTTGCATGCCTATCAACACGATAAATCGAATAATATTAAATATTAAAATCCTAGCCATTGTCCTTTGTCGATTCTTCTAGTGTTTTTAATTCGTTATTTAACAGGTCTTTTACAACATACACATGCTGTAAGTTGGAGAAGTTGGTACTTAACAGTATTCTAAGATCTAAAAAAGCATCTCCGGAGGAGATACCCGTCTGAATGACAGTTCCAACAAAAATCCCTTTTGGAAAATGGCCCGAATATCCTGAGGTATATACTTTGTCCCCCTTGTTGACTTTAATGTGATTTGGGATTTCCTTGACCATTGCCGCGCGATAGTCCATGCTATTGCCCCACACCAACGAACCAAATACTTCAGTATGACCGAGCGTAACCGATATTCTCGTGTCAGGATGCAACAATGATTGAACCGTCGAGAAATGGGGTGAGACATTTAAGACAATACCTACTACACCATTGGGGGCGATCACACCCATTCCGCGCTCGATACCATCCTTACTCCCTTTATCAAGTGTAATTGTATTTGCTTTTTGGTGAATGCTGTTGTTGATGACATTCGCAATAATAAATTCATAACGCCCAAATTCGCTGCTATCAATAGCTGGTACAGGACCAATGTTGATGCTGTCAGTTGACCGATAGGCCTGTAAGTCCTTTCTCAATTGCGCATTTTCTCTTGCGAGCGCATCGTTAGTTTCATCGAGGTGAAGATAGCTTTTCCAGGAATTGACTTTTGCATAAAGGCCTCCGATGATACTATTCGAAGAATTTAAGACCGAATTACGTTGGAAAGAATTATTGGTGATGACCAAAAATAAAGAGAATCCAAAAAAGAGGATAAACCAAAAGAATGCATTATATCGTCTTAGGAATAACCAAAGGTTTCTCATTTTTTAATGTGGGTATTTAATAAGCAAGCGATATAATAGTTTTGCATATTATATCGCTCTTTAATAAAATATTGTTATTAATTATCGAACGGTTAGGATTGCATCAAAAATTTAAATCGTCCGATATTTTTAAGTGCAATACCAGTTCCTCTTACGACAGCGCGTAATGGGTCTTCAGCAATGTGCACTGGAAGTTTAGTCTTAGCTTGTATACGACGGTCCAGACCGCGTAATAACGCACCACCGCCAGTCAGGTAAATACCTGTTTGATAAATATCTGCTGATAATTCTGGGGGAGTAATTTCTAAAGCTTTTAAGATCGCCTCTTCAATTTTTGAGATGGATTTATCCAGACAATGGGCTATTTCGGTATAAGAAACAGTGATTTGTTTAGGAACACCAGTCATCAAATCACGCCCTTGAACAGCAAAATCTGCGGGTGGTTCCTGCAATTCCGGAAGAGCAGCACCCACTTCAATTTTTATTTTTTCAGCCGTACGTTCACCAATCATGATGTTGTGTTGTCGTCTGATGTATTGAACGATATCGGAGTCAAAGTTATCACCCGCAACGCGAATAGACTGGTCACATACGATACCCGACAAAGCAATGACTGCTATTTCGGTAGTACCACCACCGATATCAATAATCATATTACCCATCGGTTCTTCCACATCAATCCCTATACCTACAGCAGCGGCCATGGGCTCGTGAATCAAATAGACTTCCTTAGCACCAGCAATTTCAGCGGAGTCGCGTACCGCTCTTTTTTCCACCTCTGTAATACCAGAAGGAATACAAACAACCATACGAAGCGAAGGGAAAAACCAGCTCTTGCCATTGTTTACTAATTTTACCATTCCTCTGATCAAATGCTCAGCAGCCGTAAAATCAGCAATTACTCCATCACGTAAAGGACGTACTGTCTTTATATTGTCGTGTGTCTTACCCTCCATTTGCATGGCTTGGCGGCCAATGGCGATCACTTTATTTGTGGTGCGGTCAAATGCAACAATAGAAGGTTCATCAACTACTACTTTGTCATTATGAATTATTAGGGTATTTGCAGTACCCAAGTCAATCGCAACTTCTTGCGTAAACCAATTAAATAAGCCCATCTGCTAATCCTTAAGCTATTTTAGAATAATATGCAAACCTACCAAAAAAAATTAATCTTTTTGAGGTTATACATCAAAAAAAGATATTATGAAAGTAAATTCTATCTGGAAAAAACTGTCTTTAAATTTAACGAATATAATCTGTAAATGTTACGTGCTAGGCGAAGTTATTTTAAATTGGATGACCCTGTAGACAAGGATGAAACATTTGTTTTTGAAATCAATGACAGTCGAAACAAAGAATCCAATAAATAGAGGTTGGAGTTGACAAGTCAGTGGAACGCTAATGTTGTGATGTGGATTAGATATTCAGCGAGTACAACCTTATCTCCAGTGATAAGCAGATAAGAGGGGGATAAAAAAGACAGCGCCATGATCTTGCTATCATGGCGCTGTCGGGGTAATGATTAATTTCAGGTTGAAAATACTATCAAAAGACTAGTGCACTGTTTCTGCCTGATTTTTTTCCGGAACTGGTTCATCATACTTGTGGAATATTAAACGTACACCACTGTTTTTTGTGAAAAATTTAATTGACCAGTTTACAAAAGTGATTAGTTTATTTCTGAATCCATAAATGGACATCAAGTGGACAAACATCCACGTCATCCAGCCAAAGAATCCATTAAAATGAATTTTTCCCATATCAACTACCGCTTTATTACGGCCTATAGTAGCCATTGAGCCTTTGTCAAAATAATTGAATTTCTCAGTTGGTTGGTTGGAAATCGTTTGGAGGATGTGTTTAGCGACATATGCCCCCTGTTGTTGAGCTACCGGTGCAACACCAGGTAAGCCACGAGGAAGATCATCTGTAATAAACGCCGAAACATCACCAATGGCATAAACACCTGGCATATCGATAACGCGACATTGATCGTCAGTCTGTATACGGTTACCACGCTGGATAATTTCTTTCTTGAAGCCATCAGGATACTGACCAGCTACGCCGGCACCCCAGATCACAGTTTTTGTTTCAATGCTTCTGCCGTCGGCGAAAGTAATCGAATTACCATCATATCCTGTTACCTGAACATTCAATAACACTTCTACACCTAGATCTTTCAGGTATCTTTCCGAATCTTTGGAAGATTTTTCAGACAGATTGGCCAATACTTTTGGAAGTCCTTCGACTAAGTAAACCGACATCTCAGATTTTTTTAATTCTGGATAGTCTTTTTCAAGAACGTTGTTTTTGATTTCTGCGATTGCACCCGAAAGTTCTACACCTGTCGGACCACCTCCAACAATAACAAAGTTCAGATTGGCTTTACGATCAGCCGGGTTTTCTATCCGTACCGCCTCTTCCAGGTTCTGTAAAACATAGCTACGAATGTTTAATGCTTCTTGTATGTTTTTCATTGGCAAAGCATATTTCGTGATTTGTTGATTGCCGAAGAAGTTCGTTGTGGCACCTGTAGCAACAATCAAATAATCATAGTCAAAATCACCAACGTCTGTTCTTACAATTTTGGCCTCATTATCTACACTCTTTACGTCAGCAAGTCTAAAGCGGAAGTTGTCTTGGCCTTTGAACATTTTGCGGACAGGGAAAGAAATAGAATCCGCCGAAAGAGTACCCGTGGCTACCTGATACATCAAAGGTTGAAAAGTATGAAAGTTATTTCTGTCCAGCAACAGAACTTCAACTTCCTTATTTTTAAGCTTTTTAGCAACTTCAATTCCTCCAAATCCAGCACCAATAATGATTACTCTTGGGAATTTTCTATTTGAACTATTGCTTGGCATATTTTTAATAGTTTGTTGTAAAAATTCGGTACAATCGAATTAAGCTGCAAATATCTTAAATTTTGCTTCAAAAAACTAAAAAATATTTATTTATTGCGCCGATATGTTGTGAAATTTATTGTGAAAAGGCTAAATCTTTCAATCATATGTTTTGTAGGTGTTTGATTTTTAGTCTTTTATGTCGACCTGTTACTGTCTAAAAAAAAAGATGTTGGTCGTGATCTCATGGTGTATAAAATACACCATGAGATCACGACTGCAATGCACCTTTTATCTTGATTTTCATACCGTTGTTGCAATTCTGTAGATAAAGCTGACAGGCGAGCCGACTTTGATCATCAGCATCGGGGAGCGTGTCTAACATATCGAGCTCCTGATCGCTCGCTGGATCAAGCGATTCTAGACCTTCAATAACCTCAACATGGCAGGTAGCACATAAAGCCATCCCACCGCAGGTTGCCAATATTTCATATTCTGATGCTCTTAAAATTTCCATCAGTGAAAGGTTGATGTCTGTGGGTATCTCCAGTATATTTTCGCTCCCGTCGCGGTCAACAACACCAATTTTAATTAAATTATCTTCCATAACTAAAATGTATTTATTCCGTTTACTGTTGTGTATTTGAATGTAAGTTTCTGGTCTGGATAGACAAATTTAAAAGCGCTTTGACACATCAGGGCTGCCTCATGGTATCCACAAAGAATGAGTTTCAGCTTGCCGGGATACGTATTGATGTCTCCGATTGCGTAAACACGCTCTACGTTGGTGGAGTAATCAAAAGTATTGACCTCAATGGCATTTTTATCAATTTGCAATCCCCAATCAGCAATTGGACCAAGTTTAGGTGTCAGGCCAAATAAAGGGATAAAATAGTCTGCCTCTATAGCGATAACTTCTTTGTTTTTACTTGCTGTTTCAACATGTGATAAACTGCCATTGCCGTGAATATTGGTCAGACTGTGGGAAAGCAATAAATTGATTTTCCCCTGTTGGGCCAATTTGAATACTTTCTCTGCCGAATCGGGGGCACCTCGGAAGGAATCGCTCCGATGTATTAAAGTTACCTGCTGCGCAATATCCGCGAGGTGAAAGGTCCAGTCTAGAGCTGAGTCGCCTCCACCCGCAATAACAATGTTTTTATCCCGGTACTTGGCGGGATCTTTTACCATATAGTCTACCCCTTTTCCTTCAAAGAGATGAAGATTCGGAATCTCCGGTTTGCGCGGCTCAAAACAGCCCAAGCCTCCGGCGATAACAATAACCTGTGTGTGAACAGTTGTATGTTCATTAGTTGTCACGATAAAAGAGCCATCATCCTGTCTGGATATTTGTTCTACACGCTCACCTAAGGTGAAAGTAGGGTCGAAAGGTTTAATTTGTTCAAGCTGCTTATCGATCAGCTCCTGTGCGGTTATACTTGGATAACCAGGTATATCATAGATAGGTTTGTGCGGGTAAATCTCCGAAAGCTGTCCGCCTACCTGAGGTAACACATCAATCAAATGGCAGCGCATTTTTAAAAGCCCAGCTTCGAAAACAGCGAATAGGCCAACAGGTCCTGCTCCAATGATACAGATATCCGTATTTATCATAGCTATTCTATATTTAAGTTGTTATATATTGTGTTCAAAATCCTTGTAAAAGCGTCAAAATCTTCCGCTGTCAAATTTTTCCAGGCCTTCATACGAATCTCCGCAACAATTGGTGAAAGCGATGCTACTTTTAATTTTCCTTCTTCCGTCAAGTGCAAATAAAGGCTCCGACGGTCTGTTTCGTCAATGACCCGTTCAGCCAGATTTTTTTTAAGAAGGATATCAACGATCCGTGTCAATGTGGGTTGGTCTTTTCCGCAGCGTTTCGCCAATTCTTTTTGCGAAAGCTGATCTGTTTCATACAAAGCCTTTAAAATGGTCCACTGATCCACAGTGATATCAAATCCTTTCTCCGCAAAAGAGGATTGGGCAAATTGCTTTACTTTCTTGGCCGTTTGGTCGAGAATAAAAGAATAGCGGTCGAATTTTTCGTTTAGCATACAAATATTTAGCACAACAAATATATTTAAAATATTTAGTGTGACAAGTAATTTGAATGCAATAAAAAATGCCCCCAGAAAGTAGCTAACTTTTTGGGGGCACTCCAATACTCAATGCGTTTTTTTGCTGCAAAGAGCTTTATTATGGTCTTACGACCTCAGCTTTTTTAGCCGTATTACCTTCAGCCAAATGTTTTCCTTTACGCAAGTCATATACCGAAGGTGCCGCTAAAATAATCGATGAGTATGTACCTACGATTACACCGATTAAGATTGCGAATGAGAATCCACGGATAACTTCACCACCGAAAATAAACAGGACTGCAAGAACAAATACAATCGTTAATGAGGTAATGATCGTTCTACTTAACGTCGAGTTGATCGCATGGTTGACGACATCGCCAAGATCTTCATTATGTGCATTTGGTTTTGATACGAATTCACGTAAACGGTCAAATACAACCACTGTATCATTCACCGAGTAAGCAATGACCGTTAATATCGCTGCCACAAAGTGTTGGTCAATATCAAGCGAGAATGGTACGATGCCATCCAAGAGAGAGAATAAGCCCAATAAAATAATCGCATCGTGGATTGTTGCAATAGCTGCTCCAACTGAATATTCCCATTTGTGGAAACGAATCAAAATGTAAGCAGCAACAATGATGATAGAGAAAATTGCCGAACTGGTCGCTCTAGACTTGATATCAGTAGCAATACTTGGCCCAACTTTTTGAGACGAAAGGATTTCATGTTTATTGGAAGCGTCTACTTTTGATAGACCTTGGTTTAATTTATCCAATACTTCTTTGTCAGCAGTGTCCGAAGTTTCTTCGATATGGTAAGTTGTTGTTATACGCAGTTGGTTGGATGCACCGAAGACTTTTACTTCTGTTGTTTTCTGGAAGATATCATCCAAGTTTGTACGTACAGCTTCCAAGTCCACAGGTTTATCATAACGGACAGTATACGTACGACCACCTTGGAAATCTACTCCTAAACTAAATCCTTTTGTGAAAATGGATGCAGCAGAAATTAACACGGCAACGATAGAGATCGCATAAAAGATTTTACGTTTCTGAACAAATTTGAAGTTTGCATTTTGCAAGGTTTTTGCAGACCAAGGGAAAGAGACTTTAATTTTGAAGTCTTTCGCCAACATCCATTCAAAGATCACGCGTGTCACTAAGATTGCCGTAAACAACGAAGTAATAATACCCACCATTAACGTTGTAGCGAAACCTAAGATCGGACCACTACCGAATAAGAATAGAATGATACCAATTAAGAAGGTTGTGATCTGTGAATCCAGGATGGAAGGTAAAGCATGTTTGTAACCATCTGCAACCGCCTGACGGATCGATTTACCTAAGCCCAGTTCTTCACGGATACGTTCATAGATCAAGACGTTCGCATCCACTGCGGTACCCATCGTCAATACGATACCCGCGATACCAGGCAAGGTGAGTACAGCATTTAAGGATGCCAATACCCCCATAATGATAAATACGTTTAATAACACCGCGATGTTTGCTACGATACCCGCTGTATTATAGTAAGCAATCATAAAGATCATCACCACGATAATACCGATAACAGCAGAGTTAACACCCGCATCAATGGCAGCCTGACCCAAAGTAGGACCCACGATGGCTTCTTCAACGATTTTAGCAGTTGTTGGAAGACGACCGGCTTTCAATACGTTTGCCAAATCTTTCGTGTCTTCTACCGTAAAAGAACCTGAAATTGAAGAACTACCATTCGGAATTTCGCCATTTACAGAAGGAGCAGAATACACCACATTATCTAGAACGATCGCGATGGCGTCTCTGTTCTGAGCCGCTTTTGCGGTAATTTTCTTCCATTCACGTGCACCTTCGCTGTTCATTTGCATACCAACCACTGGTTGATTTTTTTCATCAAAGTTCGCTGTAGCATCGGTGATCACATCGCCTGTCAATACAGCACCATTGTCCTGTCCAGATCCTTTGATTGCGTATAAAGATAGTTGCTCAGGTGTCTTTTGTTCAGGTTTAACAGCCCATAAAAGTTTTAAGTTTCCCGGGAGAATTGATTTTACCTCCGGACGTTGCAAGTATGCATTTACTTTTGCTGTATCTTTTAATGAAGCAATACCCACCATTGAACCTGGCATAAGCGCCATCTGTTGGTTTTCACCCATATAAACTGCTGGGCGCAACACTTCAAACAGTGGATTTTTCTGACCAAGATTTACAGCAGCACTGTCTTTTATCGCATCTTTTTTACCACCGGTTAGGTTGGATAACAAATCATCTGATTTTTTGCTTGTGTCTGCTGCGGCAGTAGCCGTTGTAGCAGGTGCTTTTAACGTAGATGCTAAAGTTTTGTCGATATTTTCCAGTAATGGATAAACTTCTTGATTGGTATAGGTCTCATAAAACTCCAGTTTAGCGGATCCTTGAAGCAGGTTACGCACACGGCTTTCGTCTTTGACACCAGGTAACTCGATTAAAATACGGTTTGTGCCTTGTTGAATTTGAATGTTTGGAGATGCAACACCAAACTTATCAATACGTGTACGAAGTACTTTGTAGGAATTTTGGATGGCGTTGTCCGCTTCTTTTTGAAGGAATGATTCAACTTTTGAGTCTGAATCACCAGGTTTAATTAGTACAGCATTATCTTTTGTTGAAAAGAATGTTGAAAGTGGAGTTGTAGCACCGATGGATTTGTATTCTTCCATAAAGAGCGCAACGACTGTTTTAGCACTCGTTTTGCTTTTTGCTACGGCCTGTTCCAACGCTTTGTTGAATTTCTCATCTTTTGGATTGTTTGCCAAATTGCGGATCAATTCGTCCAACGAGATTTCCATGGTTACGTTCATACCACCTTTCAAATCCAATCCCAAAGCGAGTTCATTTGCTTTGGCTTCCCGATAGGTGTATTTTGCAAACCCTAAATTGTACACTACTTCACCTGCCATTGAGTCTAGATAGCTCTTCTCTTTCGCCAAGTCTCCCTTGGCAAAATTCTCAGCATCGCGCTCCACATTGCGGGTCACCCAAGTAAATGATAGGGAGTATAGACACGCTAATGACACCACTATCACTAAAAGTTTAATCAGCCCTTTACCTTGCATCGTCTGTTATTAATTGTATTAATTATAATGTTAAATACTGTTTATGTAATTGATAATTAGTTCTTGTTTAATCACATTTTACCAAGAATGGCAAAGGTATAAAATTTTTGTAGAATGAAAAGTTTTATTTATGCCAATTAGGTCAACGGCATAAAAATAGGAGAATTGAATAAAAAAAGAAATACTTATGCATTTTATTTCATAAAAAAAGGTCCTCCTCATGATGAGAAGAACCTTTTTTTTAAGCTATTTGAGCTGCTTCTATTATCTCAACGTATATTTGATACCAAATGAAAATGTTGAAGCGTCAAAATCAGAACCATGGTTTAAAGTCCAATTTGGTTTCCAGTCAGCGTGAAGACCGATAGGAGCCGATGGAATTTTAAATTCAAGACCCAATTGCGGTCTCAATCCCACATAAGTAATGTTGTCGCCAGCGTCTACAAACGTTAATTGTGCACCAACACCTGCGTACCAACCTAAACCTGGAGCGCCACGGAAAGGTCTTGCATGTTGCCAATCAGCACCAACTGCTACCACATGGTCATCAAACATTACCTGCGCTTGACCATTGTTTGCGCCACCCATTGACTGTTTGTATTGAACCCCCCAAAGGTCACCGATCGATCCGTCGAAAACCACACCGATTGCAGCGCGTTGAGGAGATTGAGCTTTTACTTCTTGTGTGCCAAATGCTAATGCTGCGACAGCAGCTAATGAAAGTAGTGTCTTTTTCATAATTATCTTATCTTTATATTTTCATTAATTAAAATAACTTTTCGTGTTACCGAAAGCAAATAGCTTGCCAAAAAATAATCGCGTCTGAAATAAAGGAAATGGAATGTTTAATTCATAATGGTTCTAATTTGTCTTTTGATTGTAATTTCTATATTTTATTTTTTAATATTACTTATTTTTCTTAAATTTGCCTGGCAAATAGAAAACCCAATACATATTTGCCATGCAATTAGATCCACAAAAATTCGTAGCAGAAGGTCTCACTTACGATGACGTCTTATTAATTCCAGCTTATTCTGAAATTTTACCCCGTGACGTTGATACGAGTACTTCGCTAACAAAAAAAATCAAATTAAATATCCCATTGGTTTCTGCAGCAATGGATACGGTAACTGGTGCTGATTTAGCCATAGCGATTGCACAAGCTGGCGGTATTGGTATGTTGCACAAAAACATGACTATTGCAGAACAGGCTGCTGAAGTACGCAAAGTTAAGCGCTCCGAGAGCGGGATGATTCAGGATCCTGTTACTTTATTGGCAACAGCAACAGTGGGAGACGCCTTTAATATCATGAAGGAGCACAAGATCGGTGGCATTCCCGTTGTGAATGAAAATGGGCAGTTAGTCGGTATTGTAACCAATCGTGACCTTCGTTTTCAAAAAGATATGCTTCGACCAATCAATGAATTGATGACGAAAGAAAATCTTGTCGTGGCACCCGAAGGAACAGATTTGGTGAAAGCTGAGGAGATTCTTCAAAACGAAAAGATCGAAAAACTTCCAGTAGTCAATAGGGAAGGAATTTTGAAAGGTTTGATCACATTTAAAGATATTCAAAAATATAAGCATTATCCAAATGCCGCTAAAGATAGCCATGGACGTTTATTGGTGGGCGCTGCAGTAGGCGTTACGCCAGATACAATGGACCGCGTTGAAGCGTTGGTGAAGGCGGGAGTAGATGTAGTCACCATTGACACGGCACATGGGCATTCAAAAGGGGTGATCGATAAACTGAAATTAGTAAAAGCCCAATTTCCTGAACTTCAGGTCATCGTTGGAAATATTGCTACAGGTGCGGCTGCAACCGCTTTGGCTGAAGCAGGTGCAGACGCGGTAAAAGTTGGTATCGGACCCGGATCGATCTGTACAACACGTATTATTGCAGGTGTCGGTGTTCCTCAGCTTTATGCGATATATGAAGTAGCGAAAGCACTGAAAGGAACTGGCGTACCATTGATTGCAGATGGTGGTATCAAACAGACAGGCGATATTGCAAAAGCAATTGCCGCTGGGGCAAGTACGATTATGGCCGGCTCATTATTCGCAGGAGTGGAAGAAGCCCCAGGTGAAACCATTATCTACGAAGGACGTAAGTTTAAGTCTTACCGTGGTATGGGTTCAATTGAAGCGATGGAAAAAGGGTCTAAAGACCGTTATTTCCAAGACGTGGAAGATGATATTAAAAAACTGGTTCCTGAAGGTATTGTTGGTCGTGTTCCTTATAAAGGTACACTGGCTGAAGTCGTTTATCAATATGTCGGTGGACTGCGCGCTTCCATGGGTTACTGTGGTGCTGCCACAATCGAGAAGTTGCAGGAAGCTCAGTTTGTCCGTATTACAGGAGCAGGCTTGAGAGAGTCTCACCCACATAATATTTCCATTACGAAGGAAGCACCAAATTATAATAGCAGAGGCTAAATACTGCTTATTTGATATAAAAACCGATAATCTTTATTATCGGTTTTTTTTGTGTAAAAATATTAGCAGGATAGCCCGAGGGATCGACAGGAAATTTGTACTTTTATACCCTATTCTCAGGTTTTAAAATTTAAGGAGTTAATTTGGATTATTTAGCGGGTTTAAACCCTTCACAACGAGGAGCCGTAGAGCAGACAGAAGGTCCTGTGATGATTGTTGCAGGAGCTGGTTCAGGAAAAACACGGGTGATTACCTATCGTGTAGCACACTTGATTCGAAAAGGTGTTGATCCATTCAATATCTTGGTGTTGACATTTACCAACAAGGCAGCCAAAGAGATGCGCGCGCGTATCGTTTCTGTCGTTGGGAGCGAAGCGAAAAATATTTGGATGGGAACATTTCACTCCGTATTTGCAAAAATACTCCGGGTAGAAGCTGAATTGATCGGGTATCCCAGAAACTTTACAATCTACGATACCGACGATACCAAAAGCTTGTTGCGTGCCATCCTAAAAGAAATGAATCTCGATGATAAGCTGTATAATGTCAATCATGTATACGGGCGTATTTCGCAGGCAAAAAACAACCTGATATCACCGCAGGAATATAATAAGAATGAAGCCATCTTGGCCGAAGATATTTCAAATGGTCGTGGGCAATTGGGACAAATTTATATGACCTATGCCCAACGCTGCTACCGTGCAGGGGCCATGGATTTTGACGATTTGCTGTTTAAGACAAATGTCTTGCTCAATAAGCATCCAGAGGTACTGCATAAATATCAGCACCAGTTTCGTTATCTGATGGTCGACGAGTATCAGGATACGAACTTTTCACAATACCTTATTGTCAAGCGTCTGGCAGCAGTAAATGAAAATATCTGTGTCGTAGGGGATGATGCGCAGTCCATCTACGCGTTCCGTGGCGCAAATATTCAGAACATCCTGAATTTCCAAAAGGATTATCCAGATGTAAAGATCTTTAAACTGGAACAGAATTATCGATCCACTAAAATGATCGTAAATGCGGCCAATTCGGTGATCGCCAACAATCAGAATCAATTGGAGAAAAATGTCTTTTCTGATAACGAAGAAGGCGAGAAAATCAAGGTTTCACGTGCGTTCTCTGACAATGAGGAAGGTAAAATCGTAGCCGATCTGATCATTGAAGAGAAATCGATAAAGGGTCTTAATTATAAAGATTTTGCTATTCTTTACCGTACCAATGCCCAATCCAGAGCAATGGAGGAGGCTTTGCGCAAAATTAACATACCCTATAAAATATATGGTGGTACTTCTTTCTATCAACGGAAAGAAATCAAAGACTTAATCGCCTATTTCAGGCTCACCTTTAATCCAAACGACGAGGAAGCATTAAAGCGCGTTATCAATTATCCGCGTCGCGGGATCGGAGATACGACAATCGAGAAGATTATGATCGCAGCAGATCAGAATCAATACCGAATCTGGGATGTTGTTGCCAATGCGGCTCAGTTTCTTGATGGACGTAGTGCAACCTCTGTTGGTGGTTTTGCACAGATGATACAGAGTTTTCAGGCTTTGGCTAAGAACAATAGCGCTTTTGATACGGCCATGCACATTGCTCAGCACTGTGGTATTCTAAAGGAATTGTATGAAGATAAGTCCGTAGAAGGATTGGCGCGCTACGAAAATATCCAGGAACTCCTCAATGGTATTAAGGAATTTTCGGAGCGAGAGGATATTGAAGAGCGCGGACTGGACGTTTATATGCAGGATATCGCTTTGTTGACCAACGACGATAACGATAAAGATCCAAATGCTGATACCGTGTCTTTAATGACCATCCACTCTTCTAAAGGGCTGGAGTTTCCGATTGTCTTTATTGTTGGTTTGGAGGAAAACTTATTTCCGTCGCAGTTATCTTTGAATTCCAGGTCGGAATTGGAGGAAGAACGAAGACTTTTTTATGTCGCTGTTACGAGAGCTGAAAAAAAATTACTACTTTCGTATGCTACTTCGCGATATCGTTGGGGAACGCTCAATAATTGCGAACCCAGTCGCTTCTTGGATGAATTGAATCCGGCATGTCTCGCATTGGATTTTAAACCACGACAAACTTCTGCCTCAGCCGGAAGTTTTCAAGGCGAACGAATTGCATGGCAACAAAAGGACAGTGATGACACATTTTCTAAACCTAAGCCTAAGCCGATGGTGAAGACGACGTCAATACTGCCAAAAGCCCACAAACCTACTGCGGGTTTTGCTCCTTCAGATACATCAAACCTTCAAGTCGGCATGGAAGTTGAACATGAACGCTTCGGATTTGGGAAAGTTGTCAATCTCGAAGGAAACAAAGGAGATATAAAAGCAACTATTTTCTTTAAAGAGTTGGGACAGAAACAATTGTTGCTTAAATTTGCAAAACTTAGAATAATTCAATAATAAAATACCAAAACGACATCTTGATCGTTTACTTAGGTACTTATATTAGCTATATGAACTTTGACTACAACAGCACTAGACCAAAATTGATCCTTGCAGAATATGGTCGCAATGTGCAAAATATGGTAGATTACATCTGTACTTTACCCACAAAGGAAGAAAGAAATAAACACGCACAAATTGTAATCGATATGATGGGGGTATTAAACCCACATCTGAGAGATGTGTCTGATTTTAAACATAAGCTGTGGGACCACCTACAGATTATTTCTGATTTTAAATTGGATATCGACTCGCCTTATCCAATTGCTACTGCCAAAAGCGTGAAACACGAAGTGGAGCACCTCGGCTATCCGCAGCATTCCATCCGATTCAAACATTACGGTTTTACCGTAGAGAAAATGATTGAAAAGGCACTGTTGGCCAATGACGAAGCCAAAAGGGAGCAGATGGTTATCGGTATTGCCAATTTTATGAAAATGGCTTACCTGACCTGGAATAAAGATTCTGTTTCGGATGAATTGATCATTCAGGATCTCAAAGAGCTGTCGGGTTACCAATTGACCTTACCAGAAGGTACTGTTTTGACGAAACTTGACTTTAAAACACCGCCTCCAGGAAATCGTGTTAAAGGTCCGGCCAATAGTAACTCGGGCGGAAATAACAACAACAACAATAATAACAATAATTCCGGCCATCAGTCGAAAGGTGGTGGTAAGCCTCGTATGGCAAACAACAACAACAATAACAATAATACCAAGCGCAACAACTACGGAAGCAACAGTAATAGCTACGGAAGTAACAATAACAATAGTTACGGAAGTAATAATAATAACAGAAACAGAAAGCCACAGGGTAACTATAATAACAAACGAGGCTAGTTCTTAAAGATTGTTCAAGGAAGCAGGCAATTGCGAAGTGATTAATAGATTTCTTTACAATTGCCTGCTTTTTTTAAAAAACGCGCTGTTTTGGAACAATAAACCAAATACCCAAGGGAAATACAAGTGGAGAGTATGTATTAAGAAGATATCACTTATAGAATAAATGAACGCATTTGAAATAATCGGTGGAAAACCGTTAAAGGGAGAGATTATTCCTCAAGGAGCAAAAAATGAGGCCTTACAGATTCTTTCTGCAGTTTTACTGACAGAAGAACCCATGACCATCAGTAATATTCCAGATATTAAAGATGTCAATAAGTTGATTGATCTGTTAGGAGCGTTAGGTGTTAAAATCAATCGCATTGATAAGGATACCTATGTTTTTGAAGCTAAAGATATAAATATAGACTATTTTCAATCGCCCGAATTTAAAGAAAAAGGGGGGGGGTTGCGGGGTTCTATCATGATTGTTGGCCCTTTGTTAGCTCGATTCGGCAAGGCAGCTATCCCAAAACCGGGTGGCGATAAAATTGGCCGTAGACGATTGGATACACATTTTTTGGGCTTTGAAAAATTGGGGGCTAAATTCATTTACGATCCTACCAATCATTTTTTTAATGTTGATGCAACAGCGCTAAAAGGCAGCTATATCCTATTGGACGAGGCTTCAGTGACCGGTACTGCCAACATTGTAATGGCTGCTGTATTGGCCAAAGGCACAACAACGATATACAATGCAGCTTGTGAGCCTTATTTACAGCAATTATGTAAGATGCTAAACCGCATGGGAGCAAAAATATCCGGTATTGGATCTAATTTGTTGACCATAGAAGGTGTAGAACGTCTTGGCGGTACTTCACACCGTATGTTGCCCGATATGATTGAAATAGGTTCCTTCATCGGATTGGCAGCAATGACAGGTTCGGAAATTACAATTAAGGACGTCTGTTTTGAAGAACTTGGTGTTATCCCATCTGTATTTTCGCGCTTGGGTATCAAGTTTGAATTACGTGGTGACGATATTTTTATTCCTGCACAAGACTCCTATGAGATTGATACATTTATAGATGGATCTATTCTGACGATTTCGGATGCACCCTGGCCAGGTTTTACGCCAGATTTATTGAGTATAGTGCTCGTGGTAGCAACGCAGGCAAAAGGAAATGTATTGATCCACCAAAAAATGTTCGAGAGCCGTTTGTTCTTCGTGGACAAATTGATTGATATGGGGGCTCAGATTATTTTGTGTGACCCACATCGCGCCACGGTTATTGGATTGAACAAATCACATTACCTGAGAGGTATTGAAATGACTTCCCCTGATATCCGTGCCGGAGTATCCCTACTCATTGCAGCCTTATCGGCAAAAGGAAAGTCTGTGATCCACAACATCGAACAAATTGAACGCGGCTATCAAGATATCGAAGAGCGCTTACGGAAATTAGGTGCAGATATTAAACGTATCGACGCCGAACCAAAAGGACATTAAATAACCTGATGAGCCCGAGTGGCAAATCGAAGAAAAAAAGCTCCAGAAATAATATCTGGAGCTTTTTTGTGATATATGCAGCAAATAAGGTAAATTTGTACAAAATACATTTAAACAAAAATAGATATGATAAAATATCTAATAAAGTACGCCCTATCTCTCCCTTTATTTGGCCTATCACTACTTTTTTGTAATTGTCAATCTTCTACCCCCAAAGAAGTTAAATTACACGAAGAATCCAATACAACAACTGACATCCGTTCTTCAAAACGTATCAATGCTGCGGTAATCGAACAAAAAGTTACCTTTCCGAATATGCCTTTTGCTGAACTCCTCAGGTTGATGAATCTGAATAAAGAGAGCTCACCTGCCGTTCTGTGGAAAACGATATCCGCACTGCCCGAATCCCAAAAAAAGGAGGCAGATAGCTTTGATATAGGAAATCCCCTCCAACGCATGGAACTTATGCTTGTTCCCTTACGCAAGATGGAAATTAGATTTGATCAACAACAAGCAAAATCCATTGCTGAAGGTTTAACCTATCAGTTGCAAAATTATGTGAATTACAGTAAAGGTACAGGAGAAGGCTTTTTAGCAAATCGAGAAAATGAGGATATTAATATTTCCCTTAACTTTCCAGAGGGAATTTCCCATGGGTTTGCCAAAGTGCAGATACGAATAAATCCCAAAGACTATATGATCGACAAAACGGGGAAAACAAAAGTAATTGCCGGCATTACCTGCCAACAGGCCATTTACAATAAAATTGATCCGAAGGATAAAGCACTTCCTAAATTTGTCATTTGGAAAAGTCCACGGATTCCAAAAGGAATTAATAGGCTGCATCCTTATGTGTTTGATGAAAACGAAGGGATTCTCGAAATTGATGCCTATCTTAAGGATGACGAGAATTCATTACTGCGTTTTACAACAACAGCTGTCGTTGAAAAGCAATTTGGACCCAAAGAATTTGAAGTGACAAAAATGCGTACCAGGGCTGATGGCCCCAGTGATCAAAATAGCGTCGAACAAAGGGTGCTAGATGTCGTGTTTCATTAGTACGTCAAATAAAAAAACGGAGTTGANNTCAACTCCGTTTTTTTATTTGATTTAGGTAAAATCTACATTAAAGGAGCAGGAGCTTCTTCTTCAAATAAAGGAAATTCTTTGATAATATTATACCAAGTAATCACCTTTTTAATATCCGATGAATAGACACGTGATTCATCATGGCCGGGAGCTACTTCACGGAAGAAATTTCTCAACGTTTCGCCATCTGATTTTGTATCCGGTAAAGCAATTCCTTTCTCTTTGATCGTTTCAAAAATATTCAATAACCGAATTTCTTCTTCTTCACCATAAATTGTGATGTCTTCCAAAGTAGCCATTTTTGTCGAAGATAAACTGACTACAGTTTTAATTTTTGCCTGATCAAGGGTTTCTAAAATAAAACCTCCTTTATTTTGTCCAACCAATTTGAACAATCCTGGTTTACCAGTTACGGATACTAATGCTCTTAAATTCATTTTAACTATATTTAAATCTCCAAGAATTAATCTTCGATAACTTCAATTGATAAGATACGGTCACCCTGTCTGATATCGTCAACAATATCCACATTCTCAGTTACCTTTCCAAAACAGGTATGGTTACGATCCAGGTGAGCAGTGTTATTGCGGCTATGGCAGATGAAAAATTGAGAACCTCCTGTATTACGGCCAGCGTGAGCCATAGATAATACACCTCTATCGTGATATTGGTTTTCGCCAGTCAGTTCACAGTCAATTTTATAACCAGGACCACCTGTTCCCGGTGTGCCTGCGGCACCTTCTCGTGAATTTGGACAACCACCCTGGATCACGAAATCAGGAATCACGCGGTGAAATGCTAATCCATCATAATATCCTGATTTAGCAAGTTTAATAAAATTGGCTACTGTATTTGGAGCATCAGCTGTGTAGAACTCCACAGTCATGTCGCCTTTTTCTGTTTTAATGATCGCTTTACTCATATTCAAAAAATTTTTATGAAGTACAAAGATAACGTTTCAGAGTGAAATGTGAAGTAAATCCCTATTGCCAATTTTTTTTAATTGATAGATTGTTTATTTCTCAGGATATTAAGTAGCTTTTTTTGTATATTTATGTACGCTAGCCTTTTATAACTTAACTGCAAATGCCAAACTCGTACAAACTAGTCATTCGGGATTGGGCTGAGGCCGATCGCCCGAGGGAGAAACTTTTGAAGCAAGGTCGTAGGGCACTTACAGATGCCGAATTATTAGCGATCTTGATTGGCTCTGGATCCAAAAATGAAAGTGCCGTAGAATTGTGTCGGCGTATATTAGCTGATGCCAATAACAGCCTGCAGACACTTTCCACAATGGATGTCGCAGAACTGAGCAGGTATAGAGGCATAGGAGAAGCAAAAGCCATTTCCATTCTTGCCGCCTTGGAGCTCGCTCGTCGCAAAAACGAACTGCCCGCCGAAGAGCGTAAACAGGTGACCAGTAGTCGCTATGTATATACCCTTATGAAACCAATATTACAAGACCTCCCGCATGAGGAATTTTGGACAATGTATTTGAATACCGCATATAAAATATTGGACAAGCAGCTCATTGGCCGTGGCGGTAATGATTTTACGCCAGTTGATGTCCGAATAATCTTACGAACGGCAATCAGCCTCAAAGCACACGCCATTATACTTATTCACAACCATCCTTCAGGTACTTTGTATCCGAGCAATGCTGACAAAATCCTGACGCAAAAAATTGTCGAAGCCTCTAAAATTATGGATATTAGAGTTGCCGATCATTTAATCTTTACCGATAACGGATATTACAGTTTTAAAGATGAGGGTATCATCGACTAGTTATAGTATGCTTAGTATGGACAAAAACAGTATTGATAGATTCACAGACAGGGTTGTCGATTATGAAAAATTTAGACCTAATTACCCCAAGGAGATTATTCAGGTGCTAAAAGAACAGATCGGGTTACATAAGAAATGGTTGGTTGCCGATATTGGCAGCGGCACCGGGCTCTCTACCCAACTCTTTCTCGAAAATGGAAATGACGTTTTTGCCGTAGAACCCAATCGTGAAATGCGTGAATCTTTGTTGCATCATTTTAAAACCTATAGGAATCTAATTGCAGTGAATGCCACCGCCGAAGACACGACCATTGAGTCCGGATGTGTTGATCTTATTTTTGCCGGACAATCGTTCCATTGGTTCGACCGGCAGGCCTGTCGAAAAGAGTTTGACCGTATTCTTACTGAAAATGGACATATGGTAATCGTCTGGAACCAGCGCGATCCCACGGATGCCTTTCAGCAAGAGTATGAACATTTTTTACGCAGTCATATCCCCAGTTATCAGCCGGTCAGCCACAAAAATATTGGTGATGACGATCTTAAACACTTTTTTGGAACCCGGGCAATGAAAAAGATAACTTTGCCAAATCAACAGATCTTAGACCTCCGATCTTTTTTGGGAAGAGTGCGTTCATCCTCCTATTTCCCAAAAGAACAAGACAAAAATAAAACGTTATATGATGATCTCCGTATTCTCTTTGATAAGTACGCAATCTCCGATCGTATCGTATTCAAGTATATAACTGAAATATATATCAGTTAACTCCGACAACAGAATCTGTAAGGCCTTTTTAATTACATGGGAACTAGAAAGTGAAATTTCCTTTAGTTAAAAATGTGTTAAACATGAGGCGCTAAGGGGGGGATGGCATTTTATTTGGACGTAATTCAACGAAAGAAAAAAGAGATATGTTAGGAGTTGAATTAATAATCTTTAGACGTTGCTTACTGTTGGTGCTGATTGTAGTAGGCGGAATCCATAGTGTAATAGCGCAACAGATGCATGCTTTTTATAACTCAGTACCTGAATTTCATGGAGTATATCGCTGGTTAGATCCATTCTTTCCTTTAAACCCACAAGTCGACAGGGGGAATCTTAATGTAATTCACGAGGATGATACTGAAAATCACGATAAAACAATAAGTGCAACCGACAAAAGGCGTTTTAAAGGTAGGGTGAGTGACCAAGTATATGAAGGTTCGGAAGTAATCAGTAGCCCCGCAAAATCAGTTGAAAATATCACCTATAGTTCCTCCAGCTCAACCACTAGGTATCGCGTCGCTATCGATCGACGTACAGACGAGCAATACCTCGGCAAACCTGTATTTGTAGATGCCAGAGGAGTAAAATATATAATCGATTCGAAGTACAGAAAACAGATCGTAGAATGATGGCTACGGCGCGTTAATAGCTAGTTCGTTGCTGTGTGATATACGATAAAGAAAGCGGATAAATTAACAAAAGCGTTTAAGATAACACATGAAAGCCAAAGTTATCGCAGCAACTCCATTAAATAGCTTTTATCCAGATAAAAGGTATCCAAGCTGCCGCCTTCATCCAGAATACTTTTGCTTATTTCCTTTTTATGCTGCTGTAAGGTCTGAATTTTATCTTCAACGGTATTCGGGCTGATTAACCGAACTGCAGTTACCGTTTTTTGCTGCCCCATGCGATAAATCCTGTCAATGGCCTGTTGTTCGACTGCAGGATTCCACCAAGGATCCACCAGATACACCACATCGGCAGCGACAAGATTGAGTCCAGTGCCCCCTGCTTTCAGGCTCACCAGAAAAACAGGTATATCCTTATTGTACTGGAAATCGCTAACCAGCTGACCTCGATTTTTGGATTTCCCTGTGAGCATCAATGAACGGATACCCCGTTTATCCAAAGCCTCTTTAATCAGGTTGAGCATCGTTACGAATTGTGAAAATACGATCATTTTATGCTGCTCTTTTTTATGCACAATCTGCTCCATAAGCATTTCAATTTTGGCAGAGTCCTCCGTGGATGTCAGCTCTTCATTTTGGAGCAGTTTGCTCGAGTTACATATCTGGCGCAATCTGGTTAAACCTTTCAATACATGCATAGGGCTTTTTCTGATTTCATCTCCATCTTTGGCCGAGATAAATTCGCGGAACTCCTTTTCATAAAGATCATAAATTCGCCGTTGAGCACTTTTCATTTCACAGTAAAGAACCAGTTCATTCTTCGCTGGAAGATCACGTAATACATCCTGCTTTGTTCGGCGCAGAATAAAAGGCTTTACTTTTTCTTTCAGCATTTCTTTTCTCTTGCGGTCGTGGAAGGCGTCTATAGGGGTGGTGTAAACATCTTTGAAGTACTTTTTACTTCCTAGTAAACCGGGCACAATAAAGGAAATCTGCGCATAGAGATCCATTGTGTTATTTTCGATAGGGGTTCCTGTCAAAATAATACGATTTCTTGATTGTAGTAAGTTTACTGTTTTATAACGCTGAGAATCTGGATTTTTTATTTGCTGCGATTCATCCAATATAACATAATTGAACTTTATTTTTTTCAGCATATTGATCGCTGTCAACAGGTTGTGATAAGAAATTAAAATCAAGTCATAGGATTCAGGCTGCCGCGCTTTTTGTAGGCTATTTGGACCATCGACAACGAGCGTTTCAAAAGACGGAAGAAATTGCTGAATTTCGTGCTGCCAGTTGAAGATTAAGGTCGTGGGAAGTACCAGTAAAGTTGCTGCAGTTTGTCCCCGTCCTTTTTGAGTAGCCAAGAAAGCTAAAATTTGGATAGTTTTGCCGAGCCCCATATCATCGGCAAGACAGCCTCCAAAGTTAAGCCCATCCAAAAAATGCAACCATTGTACTCCCTCTTGCTGATAGGGGCGTAGATTTCCAACAAAGGATGAAGGAATCTGAAGTTTGGAGAACGAAGAAAAATTAGTGAGTCGACTTCTCAGCATGCTAAGCTCAGCCACTACGGTAGGATCTATCTCAGACTGCTCAAAAAGATGGTCAATCTCATTAAATTTATATTTTGGAATTTCAATGAAATCATCCGTGATCGTTTCGGCGGCATTAAAATAAGCTTCAAATTTATCGAGCCACTCCTGCGGTAAAATTCCCTGGGTGCCATCGTCTAACGTGATAAACTGCGAACGGTTCCGTACGGCCTTTTCGAGTTTTTTAAGCGAAACGCTCTTAGGACCAAATTTAACCTGTATATGGGCATTGAACCAGTTTTGACCACTCAGTACCTCGATATGTATTTTACCTTTAAAACGACTTAATTTATTCCCCCGAAGGGCATTAAATCCAATGATCTGTATACCGTGATGCTGCCATTCATCGAAAGCATCTAAAAACCAGTCTTTATCTAGAAAATAGCGGCGATGGAGATAAAAATGCTGGAAGCTTCCATCGTGCATCTGTTCCTCAAAATACGGATGTTGCTTCAGTAAAAGCGAAATTATGTTAGTTTCTGATTCGCGCTTCCGATCGACCAAAAACTGGTTGCCCTTACTATCCGTTCCAAATATGTTTCGTTTGCTTAAAATAGGAATTTCGACCTCTCCATAACGCATTACTGGAATAAGGTTGACAAAATCGGCTGACTCTTCAAGAAATAGGATCGGTTGCATATCTTGATAATACAGAGTTTCCTTTAACTGCGGCTTGCTCGCTTTAGGAATATCCCGGAAATGCAAGTCCACCGAATGCGAGAGCGGTTCCAAAAATAAGCTGTTGAATTCTTTGAATTTCCGCTGATGAATCAACAACTGCTCACCCTTGTTGCTAAACAAACGTATCAACTTGAGGTGAAGCTTATTTTCAATCAGAAAAAGCTGATTTCTGATGAAGATGAAATGATCCAAAAGAATAACTAAATCCTGTAAACTGTAGGCTATGGCATGGATATGAATTTCTCCCTGAATAGCATAAAATGAGCCTTTTTTTGTAATAAAGAGCTTAATATCACCTTTCTTCAGACTAAGCTGAACTGCTGATAGGGAGGAGGCTGTTATATTTTCATATTGTTCATAATCATGTAGGTAAAAATCCATCCGTAGCGGGTTTTTTGCAATTGCCTTCAGGCTGGACATAATTTCCAAATCTTGTTGCACTACCTGCGAAAGCTGAAGCACAGCCGTGTAAAATTGCATTTCCTCTATTGAGCGGCTCCGCCAGACACATGTTTGGATATCACCATCAGAAATCGGGTTTTTGAGCATTCCGGATTTCGTTAATGAAGCCTGACAGAGGAGCACCTGCAGATTTTTGTAATACCGATTGCGTGTTAATACAACAAAATAATGCAGCTGTTCGATAGGAGTTTTGCTTTTCGGGGTAAGAGATTCCGCCACCAGATCGAAGTCATCAATGGATGTTAACTGTTTGTCTTTCAGTGAGAAGTCCAGTTTACCCGCTTTGATATGCGCAGAAAAATAATTTTCTAGAGCCGGTTCATCTTCCAGTCCATATTGTGCCGCAACTTTTTTCAGGAGATCTTTGTACCGATTGGCGTCAAAGAATGCCAGCCAATTTTCCTGCATGAATAATTTACTTAAAGCCGCCTTTTGATGACGACAAAATCCTGTATGGAGACAGTTGCAGAATACGGCTGTCGCCGGAGCGGTATGGATAATCATCACCTCAAAGTCGTTATAATTTTCCTGTACACGAAACGTTGCCTGATTGATCTCCATCTCCAGTGCATTCACCTTGAAATGAGAGAGTGTCAAGTCCATCCAAGGAAAATAAGAATGCCGGCTTACTTTGTTGAAATCAATATCGGTCAATACATGCTGATGAAACTCCATACGACTTGATTAAAAGTTAAAACTCATACCCCCATAATAATTACGCAAGGGGGCAGGATTAAAATAGCGGCCCCCAAAGGCATTGATATCGTTTCCAAGACTATATTTTTCATTCAGCAGATTGTCTGCACCTCCAAAAAGTCTGATTTGATACCAGGATCCGACAGATTTTGTCCAAGATAATTTGCCCTGCAAAAGATGATACCGTTTGGCATAAACAGAATTTGCATCATCCAATGGTATTGCTGCGGTTAGATTAGACAGAAGGTCGAATCGAAATTGATTCGGAAAAAGTATATTCAATGAATTCACCCATACTGTTTTCGGAACCGCAGGAAGCTTATTACCCTGATAATTTTTGTCGCCCACCTGATAGGTTCTAAAACTGTAATCATTGAAGGAAAAATTACTGGCGAACTGTAGGCTACGGACAACACCGGACACTTGTGGTGTGATCAAATAGAGCAGTATTGATGCTTCTAACCCCTTTTGGTCTATTTTACCCGCATTTTGGAAATATTCAGCACCATTTTCCCTGAGCTGTCTGATAATGGCGTTGTCCATTTGATACGTGTAGGCCGCAGCATCTAAAACAACCCGGCGATTCCACAAATGCAAGCGCAACCCCAATTCATGATTCGTACCGGTTTCAGGCTTGAGTAGCGTATTAATTGAATTATCCGATGAACGGACCTCCGCAACAGTTGGTGTAGAGAACCCTTTGGAGATTGACGCCCTCAGTGCAAACATGGGTGTAATTAAATAGGATAAAGCTGCTCTAGGCATCCAGGTACTCCCAAAATCAATGTTTGCTTTGTCTTCCTGTTCAACAGGAAAATATTGTCGGTAGCCAATTTTACTCTCATTTAATCCGAGCGAAAGCTCTAATTGAAGACGCTCGAGCCATTCCAGTTGGGTGCGGGCAAAAAATGATTGTTGGCTGTTATCCAACTTGTCCTTAGCCTGCGGGTTGGTGGCGACACCTTTTTCATTATCATAGTTGTCAACAGCATACCAGCCTTTTTGTGCTTCCAGGCCGAGCTGCAGCTCATATTTTAAATCCTTGCCCAATAGATCGGCATAAGATAAATATAAGCGCGTTCCCAGGTTTTTCTCGTCTCGTTTCTCGTAATTGGTGATGAACGGATTTTTGATCTGATTTGACGAACCAAATATGCTGGCAAATAAGGTCATTTTAGAGCTGAGACGCGTTTGGTTGCTGAGTCCACCAAAGAACGTTTTATCGTAGATAGCCGCTTTTTGCTCAACAGACCCAGGATTTGGCCCGCCCTTCGGCCTAGCCTGCCTGCGGTCAGTTTCCATTTGTACGGCGGTGAGACCCCCAGGAGTCTGATAGCCAAGATCCGAATAAAACCCGGTGAATTTTAATTCGGAAGTTTTGGCGTACTGCCAATTGTAATTGAGCTGAATATTCTTTTTGTTTAAAGCCGAATTTTGTCTATATCCATCACTTCGGGTCCAGCTCTGATTGATGGCTAACTGCTGTGTCTGGCTAAAGGGTAATATGGTGTTAAGCTGTTCTTGAAAAAGACCATAAGAGCCGCCGGTCAGTTGCAGGTTGACTTCCGGTTTGGAAGATTGGTCAAATCCCTTACTGTATAAAGAGACTACACCACCCGAATTAGCACCGTAGATCGATCCATCGGGACCTTTTAAGATATTGATCTGGCCCAATGCATACGGATCGATCAAATTAAGATAGGTATTTCCACCAGCATCAGTAAGAGGAAAGTCGTCCAAGTAGATTTTGACATTACGAACACCAAAAGGTGAACGGATCATACTGCCGCGGAGTGCAAGTCGATAACTTCCAGGAGAGCGTTCTTCCATCCGTAATCCTGGTACCCTGTTCAATGCCGATACAAGGCTGGGAGATTGCTGGGATTGGATCATTTGGCGGCTCAGCACAGCGGCCGAGGAGGTCAGTCGTAGTAGCGGTTGTTTATTGAAGTAGGCTTTAACCTCTACCTGTTCAAGCCTATTCGTCGCTGTATCTACTTCCTGAGCATATAATTTTCCGCATAAACCAAGGGCGGCGAACATGTAATATCTTTTCATCGTTGTTAGATCGGCTTAGTCTGCAAATTCCTGACTGAAATAAATTTCAAAAATCTGCTTTTTCTTATTGTATTTTAGGCATTGAAAATTGGCATAAACAGCGCTTGTTGGTACACAAACACTATTGGCCATCGTGGCTTTTGTAAAATCTTTGTTGAGACAGCCCCGCCGCAAATCAAAATTTTTATTCGTAGAAACATCAGTTACCGCAAAGGAATTGTCGTCTATCAGGTAATTGGAGTTGTTTAATCGAATATACTCCTCTTGATAAATCAGTTCTGAAGCAACGAGATAATCGAGCGATGCCAAGCTGGATGAACAATCCAGGTTTTTAAGGGTATTGACAACTTTTAACTCCTTATAAAATGTACCGAATGATTTATTCTTGTGATTAAAAAGGACTATTTCGATACGATGACTGTCTTTGTTGTACAATATATAGCCAAAGTCACCGGGGCCATTATCGAAAATATTCCCTTTAGCGATTGCTAAAACAACCAAGTTAGGATGCCCAAGAAAATAATCCTTTTGATCCGCCTTTAGTGTCGCCGATAACTTCCGATGCAATTTATCAAATAAGCCGTCGTCGTTCATTTTTAATAACTGCTGCGTTTGTTCTTTTATTCTATCTGAAAAAAGTGGGCTATCGTAACTTGAAGTATCCAATGGAAGTGTTGGAGATACAGCAGGTGCTACTTGTTCTTTCTTTCCTTCATCGCTTTTTAGTGTTGTTGGCCTGTTTACCGGATAACACGAAACAAGACCCAATAATAATAGAATGTATAGAAAAAAGATTTTTAAATTCATGATGAAGTACCGTCAAAGTCTATTCAGTCACTCTTTGCGAAGGGAAAGAATAAAAACATCGGCTAATTTAGTTATTTTATGGTAAATGAGGATACCCCCTCATGGTCGGATTAGAAGGCTTCATTTAGCCCTAAAAAGAATCCTCGGGAGCCATATTTTCCAAAGGCATAATCTAGACATAGATTTGTGCGTGTTGCTTTATTAAACAGCACCCGCAATCCGGCACCGCCACCAGGCTGCCACCGTTCAAAAAGTTTGGTGCCCAGTTCATCGCTGGCTGTCTGTAGGTTAAAAAATGCAGCTCCGCTTAGAAAGCGATTCTTGAGAATTGGAAACCGGTATTCTGTTTCAGCATAACCGAAAGAAATTCCTTTGAAGTAACCAATGGTATAACCGCGGCCACTTCTAACAGCAACGTCCCTTCCTGTTCCAGGTAGGTCAAAGTAGGGAAGTGTGCCACCAAGTCTGTACGAACCCCAATACCAAAAAGCCAGGACATGGGCAGGGTCGGACGGAGATAAGCTAAAGTACTTTCTGAAGTCGGTAGTAAGCTGCACAGCACTTTTGCTACTGCCCAGCAGCGTTGTATTCCATCGCACACCTATATCGGAATAGATTCCTTTATAAGGCCTATTGGGGTTATCCCTTGTCATATATTGCATATTGAGCAGGAGTCCATTGGAATTGTAACTGTCGGGTTCGAAGCCGTGTTTTTCAGTATAGATTGTATTGGGTGTAACGTTGCCATTAGGACCGCTACTGTTTATTTTACGGCGTAGGTCAAAAGCCAGTCCTGCCCCGACAAAGAGATTGTCGGCAATGCGCTTATAGACTTTTTCGTTAAATGTAAATGCATTATATTTTGCCCCATACTTCTTATGCTCTGGGTTGGCAAGGATCTCCTCATCTGCATTGTTCCATTTGCCCTGGGGAGTCATACCCAATCCAGCGTCTAAAGCGACCATTTTAACAAGCGCAAAAGCACCCTGGAAATTTAACTTATTGTTCGGTGTAAACACATTGTGACTGATATAGAACACCATGATATTTTTTGTGGTGATTGAGGCCGATGTCGCGGCAATTGACATGGTCGTTGTTTTTGGATCTCCGAGTATCTTCCCGGCGACAGCCTTGACGCCAATCTGACCACCAATGGTCGGATTGTATGCAATATTGGGCATTAAGGTAATAGGCGAACGTTTGCTGGCATGGGCCTTCTTTCGTTTGGGATGGATAATTCTTCCGATTAGATCAGAAATATCATATTGACGCGCCAGAGCTGAGTCGCGCTGATCTTTATACTGCGCAATAGAATCTGTATTTGTATCGGTTTGAGCACAAAGCAGTGTCGGGATTAAGATTAAAAGCATACCTAAAAAAGCGTGTCGGAGGAAGTCGTTATAACGTAGAAGTTGATGCATACCTTTGAATTTATCTTAAAAATAAACGTTAAAAAAAATAAAAAGTTTTCCAGCGGCTGAAAGCTGTCTTCTTTTTGCCATGTGAACGATGGTCAATAGCAACGGGGCAATAGGGATATTTTTGTTGTCAAGCTGGAATATTAAACTTGCAAATCACAACAAATTTATCTTAGTTTGATTATTTAAATTAGGATATGATAGGACGTACGATATTTAATTACGGATTGTCCCTGCTTTTATTGACAGGGGCGGCTCATGCCCAAGAGTTGTATACACCAAGAAATATTCAGCAAGCGATTGAAAAGGGAACCCGAACCACGACGGGTCTACCGGGAAAAAATTATTGGCAAAATTTTGGGAAATATGACGTGCGGGTAAAATTGGACCCGGACACAAAGATAGTAAGTGGAACAGAGACCATCTTGTACAGCAATAATAGTCCAGATACACTGAAAAGCATAGCGATTCGATTTGTCAATAATGTTCATAAACCCAATGCAGTGCGTGCGGCGTACGCTTCGGACGATTACCTGACTTCGGGGCTGGAGATTAAGTCGTTTAAATTGAATGGTCAAGTTTATGAAGTGAACAGCAAAGATTGGGGAACCGTAAAGTTAGCCGATTTTGGACAGAAAATCCTTCCGGGAACTACTGCAACATTGGATATCAGCTGGGAATATCCGCTTTCTATAGAGAGTGACCGGGAAGGGCTGCTGAATGCCTCTACCTTCTATTGCGCTTATTCCTATCCACGTGTGTCTGTATATGACGATTACAATGGCTGGGATCTCCTGGAACACAATGGGCGGCAGGAATTCTACAATGGGTTCAACGATTACCAATTTAAGATATCCGTTCCTAAGAACTTTGTCGTTTGGGCGACAGGTGAATTGACAAATGCTGCCGATGTACTACAAAAACCAGTTTTGGAACGTTTCGAAAAATCTAAACTCAGCGATACCCCGATACATATCGCGACAGATGCGGAAATGAAATCGGGGAAAGTGACAGCACAACAAGCGTGGAATACGTGGAAATTCAAAGCAACCTATGTCCCTGATTTTTGTTTCAGCGTGAGTGACAATTACATATGGGATGGGGGAAGTGTAGATCTGGGGAGTAAACGCGTCAGTGTACAGTCCAGCTATGTTGCCGGTACGCCAGATTTTGAACATTATATTGGTTGGCAGCAATACTGTATCGACTGGTTCTCCAAAAACTGGCCCGGAGTCACCTATCCCTACCCAACGATGACGGCGGTTCAGGGATTTGCCGATATGGAATATCCGATGATGATCAACGATTCGAGCGTACCTGATAATCTTGTGGATGCACGACAAACGGCGGACCACGAAATTGCCCATACTTATTTCCCTTTTTACATGGGTATCAATGAGACGCGGTATGGTTATATGGACGAAGGCTGGGCTACGGCATTGGAATTCTGGATTGGGAATGCAGAGATAGGAGCCGAAAAAAACAAAGCGCTTTTTAAGGATGCCCGCGTAAAGCGCTATATTTTGGACCCCGCTACAGAAGAAGACCAACCCTTGATTACCATGACTTCTCAGTTAAGTGGTTTAGGCTACGGTAACAATGCCTATATTAAAGCGGCATTATCCTACATTGCACTACGGGATTATCTTGGGGATGAATTGTTTAAAAAGGCATTGCACCATTATATGGGGCTATGGCATGGAAAACATCCTACGCCTTGGGACTTCTTTTATAGCATTAATGCCGGAGCAGGACAGAATTTAAACTGGTATTGGAAAAATTGGTATTTCAGCAATCATTACATCGATCTTAAGGTAGATAGCTTTAAGCGACTGAGCAGCAAAAATACCCTCACCGTCTCCAATGTGGGCGGATTTGCAATTCCATTTGATGTAGTGATAACCTATACAGATGGATCTATAGAAACAAGACATCAAACACCAGCGGTTTGGCAGCCCAATGAAAAGCAGGTAACGATATCCTGGTCCTCTGCTAAACAAGCCAAGCATATTACATTGGATGGAGGTATTTTTATGGATTATACCCCTAAAGATAATAGTTTGGACAACTTATAGTAGTCCAGTCGCTCGTGTCAGCTTTTATGTTTCAAAAAGGTTGACGCGATTGATGCCTGATTCCCAATAGAAGAATCTAATTTTGTGCCCTATGTCCAATGTAACCAATAGGGGGGCGTGCTCACGTGTAACTGGTATGTACGATTATTAACGACGAGGGTTAGGGTTGATCGATGGTTCTAAATGTCAGATTAATCCGTGCGCCGAAAGCCTTTTTTGTAGGTGGAAGTCGATGCAGCCAATAGGTTTGCGTCAGATCTTTCATGACCAAAAGACTGCCATGTCCTAGAATGATATCTATTTTTTCCTTACTGGTCTTATGCTTAAAAGCAAATTTGCGTTCAGCACCAAAGCTTAGCGAAGCAATTGCCCCATTTTTTTTAAGATCTTTCTCCGCGTCACTGTGCCAGGCCATACCTTCGTCGCCATTATGATAAAGATTCAACAGACAGGAATTATATGTTTCCAGTGTCTGTTTTTCCGCTATTTTTTTCAGCTCAAGAAGTTCCTTTGTCCACGGAAGCGCCTTTTTGGTGGTATTAGAATAACTATATTCGAACGCATCATCCCCATACCAGGCCACTTTTCGTTTGGTGATTATTTCATTTCCAAAAATAACGGCCCGATCGTTTACCCATTCAATTGACTCCATGAGTCTATCAAAATAGCGGTTTGCCTCCAGCACAGATAATATTTTGCCATAATAATTGACAGTACCGTCGTAAGGGAGTAAATTTCTATTGCCATCGAAGAGATTGTCGAAAAGTTCCATATTAGTATCTTTTTTTCTAAACAGCTGTATGAAAGCTCTCCCATCCGATCATCGCTGTCTTTCGCATCGGATCCCATCGATAGCCACCAAACATACCGCTGTTTTGTATCACACGGTGGCAGGGGATAAGGTAAGCAATAGGATTACTTCCAATAGCAGTACCAACGGCGCGGGAGGCTTTTGGGTTACCTATTTGAGAAGCAATAGCACCATAAGTGCTCAAGTTACCCATCGGAATTTTTAACAAGGCTTCCCAAACTTTCAATTGAAAGTCAGTTCCTTTTAAATGTAATTTTACCTGGCGGATATCTTTATTTTGAGGGTTTAATGCCTTAAGGGCACTATCGTGCATGCCATTCCCCTGTTGAAAATAGGTTGCTTTGGGGAATCGTTGCTGGAGCGATACAAGGGCTTGAGTCTGATCATCTGCATAGGCAATATGGCAAACACCTTTTGGTGTGGACGCAATGAGCATGGTACCAAATAAGCTTTCATAATAATCGTACAATATAATAAGATTGGCGCCCTCATTTTTATATTCGGCCGGAGTCATTCCCTCGATATTGATAAATAGTTCATGAAGTCTGCTGCTGCTGGACAGACCAAGCTGGAATGTCGTTTCGGCAATAGTACTTTCCTTGAGCAATGATTTCGCATGATTTATACTTACATATTGCAAAAATTTTTTGGGGCTCGTTCCTGCCCAAGCGGTAAACATGCGTTGAAAATGAGCTTCACTCATATAAACATGTGAAGCAATCTGACCCAATGTAGGCTGTATCTTAAAGTTCTCCTGTAAGAAATGTATCGCCTTGGCGATACGTTGAAAATCCACTTCTTGTTGAATAGTCATGATTGTTCATTTAATTTATACAAAGTTGCTAAAAAGAAGAAGCCTACAAAATCCGATTTATGCTAAATTACAGGTGGGATGAAGTCGATTTGTCTGAATGACCCAAGGACTTGTCCGGTGCGACAATGTCTCGGATCAGTTGTTTGAGCTCTTTTATTTCGGGGAAACGACCGGCTCTTTTTCGATCAAAGATCTCGTTGTCCGCCACGCGTACGGTATAACGTCCCGCAATTTCGCTGGGAACGAGCATTA
The DNA here is from genome assembly GCF_002376635.1 of Sphingobacterium sp. UBA3549. Lineage (NCBI taxonomy): Bacteria > Pseudomonadati > Bacteroidota > Sphingobacteriia > Sphingobacteriales > Sphingobacteriaceae > Sphingobacterium > Sphingobacterium sp. UBA3549. The sequence goes on from NZ_DFOE01000010.1 coordinate 68,376, forward strand.
CCCCGTGGATATCTTCCGTAAACGAACTCAGCAACTCCTGCGCCATATAGGCGGCGCGAAGCATCCAATTGCATTTTGGACAATATTCAATTTCGATAACAGGTTTTGTTGCCATGCGTTAAGTTGAGGTACATTGTTTTGTTTCAAACAAATTTATTGATCCTACTGTTGGAATCAAAGCTATTTTTGTCATAGAAATTTCGAGATTGTCGTAATTCCAGCTTTTTAATATACCTACAGGCCATTCCATTATCCAGACAAAGCGCTCAACAGAATGGCTTGTAGGTATATGGAATAGCCTGTATTTGTTTGGTATTGTTACGCTGTCATTTGGTAGTTTAGCCAATTTTCAGTGACGTCATCGTTAGCGATCCTGCCACAGAATTGTCGTTGAAAAGAAAGAGTTCTTCATTTTTATCCTGTAAGCCCAACGTATAGATTAATGGCAGGTAATGTTCAGGCGTTGGAATTGCCAAGTCAAACTCTTTACCCTGTTTTCTAAAATCAATTAAAGCCTGGTGATTGCCGTCCTGTATAAATTTTTTCATTTTTTCATTGGCTATTGTAGCCCACTCAAAGGCATAACCAGTTGTATTCAGCTTGTCCCAGGCCACCATCCGCAGATTGTGCACCATATTTCCGCTGCCGATAATCAGAACACCTTTTTTCCGTAGCTCGGTTAATTGCTGTGCAATCTCATAATGGTATGCAGCCGGCTTCGTATAATCGATGCTCATTTGAATAATGGGTACATCTGCATTGGGATAAAGATGTTTAACAACTGACCAAGATCCATGATCCAGTCCCCATTTATCGTCTAGGTGAATATCCGCTTTGCTGACAATACGCTGCGTTTCTGCAGCGAGTGCCGGACTTCCGGGGGCTGGATATTGCACATCAAATAAAGCTTGAGGAAAGCCGCCAAAATCATGTATGGTGGCCGGATGTTCCATCGCTGTGACAAATGTTCCACGTGTTTCCCAGTGTGCAGAGACCACGAGAATTGCCTTAGGCTTCTCGAAAGTCTGGCCTATTTTTTTGAATCCCTGCACAAATTCGTTGTCTTCAATGGCATTCATCGGACTTCCATGGCCTAGAAATAGAACCGGATATTTGTCCGTTGCTTCGAGTTCGCCAGAAAATTTATATAAAGAGCTCACATGGTGTGCTGCACCAACTAAAGGTAATGTTGCCATAATTTTAATAAAATCCTTTCTACGCATTTAATATATTGTAATAGCGTCAATTTTCTGTACAAAGGTAAAAGCTGGGGGTGAGGCAGGGGTATAATAATCTGGTCAAACTGTTGTACTATTCGGAAATAAGCTTCTGAATTTCATTTCTGAATTCAGAAGGCGTCATGCCAGCTTTCTTTTTGAAGACATTGGTAAAGTAAGCTTTTTCTTGATAGCCCAGTTCAAAGCCAATTTCCGAAATCGTTTTATTCGTTGTCAACAGTAGATTTTTTGCTTCAATCAGTTTCCTGGTTTCAATAATCTCAGAAACGCTTTGTTGTAAGATACTCTGACAAATTAAATTTAGGTTTCGGGCAGACATAAAAAGCTTCTCCGCATAAAAATTAACGCCTTCCGGTCGTCGATAATTCTCTTCTAAGATCGATAGAAAATTCTTGAAAGTTGTTCCCTGATTTTTTAATTGTTGCTGTGCATCTGGAAATTGCCTTTTCCGTTCAGATTCAATCATCGCAAAAATCGTACTCAACAGCTGCTTAATGACACCATAATCGATAGCCGTCTGCAGCGTTTCCTGCTGCATGAGCTGACACAAGATCGTTAACCTGTCGAAGCAGTAGGGGCTAGCGAAGCTCAATGTTGCGTTTTCATGAAAATGAGCGTAGAGTTGGAAGGTAGTTTCGGGAATAAATTCGCTCTTGAAACGAATCACCCAAAATTCAATACGATTATTATTTAAAAGAGGTTTTACGCGGTGGTTTTTGCCCTGCGTAACAAAACTTATAAAAGGGGCAGTATACGTTTTCGTTTTAAAGTCAATAAAATGTTCGAGCCTTCCCGCTACGCCAATAATGAGTTCCTCGAAATCATGCTGGTGTATTTCGTTTTTGGATTGCTGAATACGTTGTGCCTCATCGGCGTCGATTTTATAGATTTTGAAAAGTTCGTTCAAAATGAGTAAGAAGATTAATCATCACTATACGAATATACGGTTTCGCTGGCATATTTTTTACTTTCGTACGTGCAGTCGAGTCGCTTGCGATGACCAATTATTCAAACTTCGATTATATGGCATAGTCGCTTCTTTTTCTGTTTCGGATAATGTCCTTTCGGTTTTGCTTTCATCGCTAGGCCATTGCGCTCCAAGTACGGTTGATTTGCGTTACTACCCTCTTATCCCTTAATCTAGTTTTTGTTTACCTATAGCTTAGCCTTAAGTTAGGTTTAGTATAGCTTATACCTATACTAAACCTAAACTAACCCTAACTAAACCCTAAACTAACCCATGATATGATGCAGGTTTAAATGCCCTCCATTGGCCGCCCGATACGACCATGTTTGCGGCCGTTTACGTCCAGCTCGGCGCTGCCTGCTGCATGCAATTTGGGCAAGATACCGGTCATGAGCCCCGGCGGTGTGCCTTTCCACATACTTCGTCCTCTCCAGTCATTCCGTCAAAGCGCAGCTGCCGGCCGCCCGCCTCCCCGCCCGCAGAACCTTTCACCGGCCAACTGTCCCTGCAGTTCCGCTCCGGGAGGGGGCTACCGAAAAAGAATCTCCCATCTT
>NZ_DFOE01000025.1:0-88720 GCF_002376635.1 Sphingobacterium sp. UBA3549
CGACTTTTCGGACACCCTCTTTCTATAAGACTATTGTATTTTCAAAAAGCTACTTTTCTCCCTTTTTTCCAAAAATAGAAAGCTTGATATATTTTCCAGGATTCTCTTTAACATCCTTCATCAAATAATCCATTTCTTTTGAAGCATTATTCAGATTATTATATAAAGCTTCATCATTAAGCAATAATCCGATAGAACCCTTACCGCTGTTAATCTTCCCGGTAATCTCCTGAAAATCATTAACGGCGGTATTTACTTTGTTCATGGTGTGTTCAAAATCCAATCTGGCCGCTTTGTCCGTTATATTATTTAAATTGGACATAATCGAATTGATTTTCTCTCCATTTTGTGAAAAGTTGGATGTAATTGACTCCATGTTGGCCATGATGCGATTGAGTCTTCCCTTTTCGTTTCCAACTAGACCTTCTACATCTTTTGTGATTCCTTCCACATTTTTCAATGAGGTAGATATACTATGAATACTGTTTTTAAAGTCGTCCTGAAACTGCTTATCTAAAACATTATTCACAACGGACAATGTTGAATCCAGTTTAATGGTAATGGTTTCGATCCTCTTTTGAATAGGCTCAACCTTATCCATAATATTCGGTTGGACACCCGAAGCTAAAAAATCGCCGTCCTTTGCCAATTCCTTACTGTTGCCCATTTCAAAGACAATCGCTTTACTCCCCAGCAAATCTGTACTTGAAATTCTAGCAATTGTGTTTTTCGGCACGGCGTAATCAGCGTGAATTTTAAACTCTGTTTTAATTTTGCCATCAGGTTGAAGAATCATCTTCGATACACGTCCGATTTGATACCCATTCACTAAAACAGGCTTGGATGGAGTTAATCCATCAACAGTCTCGTAAGTTGTGTAATAGGTGTTATCGCTACTAAAAACATCATTCCCTTTTAGAAAGCTATAACCAATAAATAATAAAACTATTGCAACCGTTGCTAATATGCCGACCTTTGTCTCGTTTGATATTTTCACGAATAATCTATTTAGTAATGATCATTAATTTAAGTTTAAAACAGCACAAAAGCAAATCTGTTTAGCGTTCTACGGAATTTTTATAGATTTTTATAGCAGAAACCAGATTATCAACAATCTCTTGTTGTCCCGCATCAGACAATAAGTAGCTCTCCTCTTCTCTATTACTAATAAATCCAATCTCGGTCAATACTGCTGGCATACCCGCTTCCGCAAGTACAGCTAACCCTTTCTCCCAGAAACCTCTACTGTATCGGCCAGCTTTCACGTACTCGCCCTCTATCATTTGCGCAAGACGTATACTTTTTTCACGAAATCGATTTTTCATCAACGAGAAGATGATCGCACTTTCGGGATCTTTAGGATCAAATCCCTGATAGTTCTCTTTATAATTGGATTCCAGTAATAAGGATGCATTTTCACGAACAGCAGCATCCTGTTGGCCTAAACGATGCGAACCAGAAACCAATGTTTCGGTACCATGTGCACTCGAACCACTGGAATTACAGTGAATTGATATAAATAAATCTGCTTTATTAGCATTCGCTAAACGTATACGTTTATAAAGCTCCACAAATTCATCGGTCGTTCTCGTGTAGATGATCTTAATACCTGGAATATCTTTCTGAATCTGCTTTCCTAATTTTAAAGCGACATCTAAAGCGACATTTTTTTCCAAAGATCGTCTTCCTTGTGCACCAGTATCCTTACCGCCATGGCCAGCATCAATTACGATTGTCCTTATTTGGTAGTCCGGAGGCTCGGGCTGCCCATTGTTTAATTTGAAAGAATTCAATAAAAAAAATCCCAAAGTAGCTAACATGACGCTACACCATTTTCTAATTCTTAAATCTGATTTCATTGAATAATTATTTGCTCTACTATAAACGAATCAAAATGAGTCAATATTATTTGTTGAATAGATAACGATATTTAACATATTTTCTATTGCTTTTTTGACTAATTTTGTCTCTCGAAGTTTAACATTATTTCACAAAAATAACATTTGTCTTTAATTTTGAAGTCGTTAATCAACATTTTAACACTATTTATCATTCTTGCGGTGAGCACTGCTAGTCATGCTCAAAGTAGTATTCCATTAAAACAGAACGGACTTCAAGGTAAGAATCCTATTTCTGCGACCAATAAGTTGCAAGATACCAGTAAGACTAAAACGGGCGATACGACAAAATCTGTCCGGGATACCACCAAGAAAAAAGGAAGTGGCCTACAGGCAGAAGTCAGCATTATTGCTGTGGATTCGCAAAAATCTGAAGTTGCAAAAAACATCAGTCACCTTTATCGTGGTGCAAAGGTTAAATATCAGGATTTTGAACTTTCTGCTGATTATATCCGTCTTGACCGAAACAAGAAAAAGATTTTTGCTTCCGGAATTTATGACAAAACCGGCAAATATGTAGGACGTCCTATCGTGATTATGGGAAATGGCGAATCACCTAAAACTGTGGATTCACTCTATTATGATTACGAGAAACAGGAAGGAAACACTTATGGTATTATGACCGAGGTGGATGGTGGATATATCCAGGCCAATATTGTTAGAAAGAACATTTACGACGAAATGTCTATCTATAAGGGGCTTTACAGTACTTGTAATCTGCCCTACCCACATACCCATTTTGGTATCCATATTACCAAGGGTATTGTCACTAAAAACCAAATTATTTCAGGACCAGCTTATCTAGTGGTTATGGGCGTACCAATGCCAGTGGCATTTCCCTTCGCATTCTTTCCAAAACCGGATAAAAGGGCTTCTGGCTTTCTCTTTCCTTCTTTTGGAGAAGATTACACTAGAGGGTTTTCCATGCGAGATTTAGGCTGGTATTTGGCCTTCAATGATTATTGGGATAGTGAAATTCGAGGTTCATTGTACTCAAAAGGTTCGTGGGAAGCCTCCATCAATACACGCTATACCGTCAATTATAAATTTAACGGTGGTTTTAATATCCGTTATGCCAATACCAAAACAGGCACCGAAGGAACCCGAGATTATGGTTCCAATAAAGATTTTAACGTCACCTGGAACCACACCCAGCGCCAAGAAGCCAATCCCGGAACGTCTTTCTCCGCCAGTGTAAACTTTGGTACATCATCATTCTATAGAAATACCGGTACAAGTAGTAACCAGACAACCTATCAGAATCTGGCGCAAAACAGAATGGCTTCCTCAATTAGTTATGGGAAAGTATTTGCAGACGGTAAGGTAAACCTGACAGCCAGCTTAACCCATAATCAAAACATGGCGGATAGAAGTATACAAATGAGTTTACCGAACATCAGCTTAAACGTCTCTTCTTTCAATCCATTTGACAGCAAGGACCGTGTCGGTGAACAAAAATGGTATCAGCGTATCAATGTAGGTTATAGTTTCCAGGCACAGAACTCGGTCAGTACTATTGATACCTTGTTATTTAAACCGGGGGGCTTCAAAAAATTCCAAAATGGTTTCCAACACAACATCCCGATCAGTTTGTCGCTAAACGCGTTTAAATATTTTCAGTTTAACACCAGTGTCAATTATACAGAGCGCTGGTATTTGCAAAGCACCAGACAACGCTTTGATAATACAGCTGCCGGTTATACACAACGTATTGACACCGTACAGGGATTCAATCGTGCTTACGATTACTCCGTATCCACCGGACTTTCGACCAAGATCTATGGTATGTATCCTAAGATCGGTAAAATTCAGGCCATCCGACACGTGGTTACACCGTCGATCAACCTGAACTATAGGCCCGACTTTTCCGATCCAAAATATGGATTCTATCAGCAGTATAACGACCAATATGGAAATAGAAATGTATACTCCATTTTTAGTCAGGGTGTGTATGGCTCCCCTTCCGCAGGGAAATCAGCAGGTATAGGTTTTTCCATCGACAATAACATCGAAGCCAAAGTCAAAAGTAAATCGGATACCACAGATGGAGGGTTTAAGAAAATCCCTATTCTCCAGGGTCTAACCTTCAGCGGAAATTACAATTTCGTTGCCGATTCGCTTAAATTGTCCCCTATCACCTTCTCTGGCCGTACCGCTTTTTTCGACCAAAAGATGAATGTCAACTTCAACGGTACTTTTGACCCCTATTCAGTGAATGAAAATGGTGTTCGCGTCAATCGATATGCCATAAAGGATGGTAGCCTGGCGCGTCTGACAAATTTCGGTCTTTCCTTTGACTATAGCCTGAATCCCAAAGCTGCAAAATCACGTAATAATAACATCGATTCGTTAAGAAAAGAAATGTCTGGCGCAGGTATGACTCCCGAACAGGCACAGGCCTTAGCTCGAATCAGCTCAGATCCAAATGCATTCGTAGATTTTAATATTCCTTGGAACCTTGCGGCATCGTTCAGTTTCAATACGTCCAAATCATTCAACTCGAGCACGCGTAGAATGGAGAGCCAATTTACAAGTACCTTAAACTTACATGGTGACTTCAGCGTTACGCCAAAATGGAAAGTTACTTTTCAATCGGGATACGATTTTAAACAAAAGGAAGTGGTCATGACCTCTTTCAATATCTATCGAGATCTGCATTGCTGGGATATGTCGTTCGGCTGGATGCCTTTTGGGCGATACCGAAGTTATAATGTGACGATACGGGCTAAGGCCTCAATCTTACAAGATCTTAAGCTCACAAAAAGAGCAAGTTCAGGAGGCAGTTATTTTTAAAATAGCTGCTTTTTTTTGAAAATATCTAATCCTATTCGCCAGAAAAAACTTTCTCGCTTTCTTAACTATGACGATTTCGATATCATGAAGGTCGTATTTTATTCTCTAGCTTTTACCTTTGCGATAGCATACGACTCCCCATATCAAATGCATATTAATGGTCCCACCGAATCACAATTTTATGTAAGTTTATATCCTGAATCGTCCGATGTTGATTTTTTATTTTTAAACCTTGGCGGAAGAAAACTGAACGCTGAAAGATTAGGAAGATCAAACAATATACCCATATGTATATAATCCATTATGGCGAAGTGTTACATAATTATAACAAGATGAAAGCAGAGATTATTACCATAGGCGATGAGATCCTCATCGGTCAGATCATTGATACCAATTCGGGCTGGATTGCCAAACAACTGCTCCGATTCGAAGTGGATATCGTTCAAATGACATCGATCCCTGATACAGAAGAAGCTATTTCAAAAACGCTGAAAGACGCCTCTTCCCGGGCAGATTTGATTTTAATCACCGGAGGCCTAGGTCCAACCAAAGATGATGTTACGAAAAAAACAGCTGCAAAATATTTTGAAACGACCTTGGTTCGCGACGAAAATGTACTTCGTCATGTGACGAACATCTTTGAATCGCGTAAGTTAAAAATGCTTGACATCAATCTGCAGCAGGCCGATGTACTCGCAAATTGTGAAGTCTTATTTAATGACTATGGTACTGCGCCCGGCATGCTGGTAAACCAAGGCGAAAAGCGGTTTATATTTATGCCCGGAGTTCCCTTTGAGATGAAATTTCTGATGGAAAAACACGTACTCCCTTTATTAGCAACACAAGATCCAGACCTATTTATCTGTCATGAAACGATCTTGGTGGGAGGTATCGGTGAATCCTATTTAGCAGAAGAAATAAAAGATATCGAAAGCGAACTGCCACCTAGCATAAAATTAGCCTATCTACCGACATTGGCATTTATCCGGTTAAGACTATCCGGAAAAAGTAGAAACAAGTCTGATATTATGCTTCAGGTTGCTCTTTTCAAAAAGAAACTTATCCATCGTCTACAGCAGTATATCGTAGCAGATTATGATACGGGCATAGAGTCCCATCTGATTAAAGAGCTTACTCATCGGGGCAGTACCCTGACTACGGCTGAAAGTTGTACTGGTGGTAGCCTCGCCGCTTCGATCACTTCAGTAGCGGGAAGTAGTGCTGTATTTCTTGGCGGCACGATTCCCTACTCCAACAGATTAAAACACCAACTGCTCAACGTCAATGAAGAAACATTGGCTCAATATGGTGCCGTAAGTGAACAGACCGCAGTCGAAATGGCATCGGGCTCAAAAGCAGCGTTCTCTTCGGACTATGCCATCGCAACGACTGGAATAGCCGGTCCAGGTGGGGGCACGGCTGAAAAACCTGTTGGAACGATCTGGGTGGCTGTCGCCGGAAAAAAAGAAATTATAACCAAAAAGTTTCAATTTGACAATGACAGGCTCATCAACATCGAACGTACACGAATGAATGCCCTTTTATTATTATGGCAATTGTTATTAAAAGAAAAAGAACAAGAAGCACAATAGGATAAAATAATGTTTTAAAAAAACCGCTATTTAAGGAATAATATTTTAAATTGTTGAAAGTAAACCACAATTTAATTAACTTCGTTTTTCTATAACGAGATTGCTAAAAAATATGGCTTTATATAAACTCTTACTCCCAAAAATGGGAGAAAGTGTATCCGAGGCAACAATCACAAAATGGTTAAAACAACCTGGTGACCGGATTGATGAAGATGACACTTTATTGGAAATCGCAACTGACAAAGTTGATTCAGAGGTACCTTCTCCCGTAAAAGGCGTTCTAAAAGAGCAACGTTATACCGTAGACCAGACCGTCCAAGTGGGTGAAGTCGTTGCAATTATAGAAATTGAAGGCGAAGAGGAAGAACCTACGCCTCCTCAGCAAGAAATTACAATTCCTTCAACGACAAGCTCCGAAGAGCGTTTAGATTTGAACATACCAGGTGTCGAACAGTTGCCCAATGTCGCTGTTGACACTTCTTCTGCTCAGTACGAGAGCACGCTTCGTTTCTATTCACCTTTAGTAAAGAATATTGCTCGTCACGAAGGATTGTCTCAAGATGAGCTTGACCGTATACAGGGTACTGGAGCAGAAGGAAGAGTGACGAAGGAGGATATCTTAACGTATGTAGCGCATAGGGATTCGTCATCCAAATCTGAAACACCTCTTCAGGCCGATCAGGCTGAAACACGCACGGAGTCGCCCAAAATAATCGTAACAGCTCCATCCCATGTTCATACCGTTGCAAATGGTAATGATGAAATCATTGAAATGGATCGCATGCGAAGAATGATTGCAGATCATATGGTCAAAAGCACGCAGATCTCCCCCCATGTATGTTCATTTGTTGAGGCAGATGTAACGAATTTGGTTTTGTGGCGCAATAAAGTTAAAGATGCCTATAAAAAGCGCGAGGGAGAAAATATTACGTTTACCCCTTTATTCATTGAGGCTATCAGCAAGGCACTTAAAGATTTCCCATTGGTCAATATCTCGATCGATGGCTACAATATCATTAAGAAGAAAAATATCAATATCGGTATGGCCGCCGCATTGCCTAATGGAAATCTTATCGTACCAGTAATCAAAAATGCGGATCAATTGAGCTTAGTCGGATTGAGTAAAAGTGTAAACGACCTTGCACAACGGTCGAGAGCAAATAAGTTGAAACCAGACGACACACAAGATGGGACATTTACATTCACCAATATCGGCGCTTTCGGTAATATAATGGGTACGCCCATCATTAATCAGCCGCAAGCTGCAATCTTGGCAGTAGGTTCAATAACAAAAAAACCAGCAGTCATAGAAACGGAATATGGCGATATGATTGGCATTAGACATATGATGTATCTATCCCTCTCCTATGACCATCGCGCAATTGATGGAGCACTTGGAGGTACATTCTTAAAACGCGTTGCAGATTATTTGGAAAATTGGGATACGAATAGGGTAATCTAACATCCAAAATCGATCAATAGAAAAGGCTCTGTCAGTTGTTACTGACAGAGCCTTTTTTTGATGAGTATATACTTTTCTATTTCAACAAACTTTGTTCAAACTGCATTTTCTTCTTCTTGATTACCCGTTGAAATCGCAGATAGAGTAAAAGAGAAGACGTCAACAAACCTAATGTCAGCCCATACCATATCCCCTGGATGCCCCAGTTAAATACTATTCCCATTAGATAGCCGCTTGGCAAACCAATAATCCAATACGCAACAAATGTAATAATGGTGGGAATATTGACATCCCCCATGCCCCGTAATACCCCAAGACCGACCACTTGTGTGCCATCAAACAATTGGAAAAGTCCCGCTATGATCAACAGTTGAGAAGCAATAATGACGACGGCATGATCTGATGTAAAAATATAAGGCAGAAAATTATTCAGCAATGCAAACAAGGAAGCCGTAATCAACATAAAGATCAATACCAACTGGTATGAAGTAATCGCAAACCGTTCAAGACGGAAAAGATTTCTATTCCCATAGCTATTCCCCACCTTGATCGTGGCAGCAGCAGCAATCCCGCTCGCCATCATATACGTCATGGCGGCCAGTTGTATGGCTACCTGATGGGAAGCTTGCGCCGTAGCACTTATTGTACCGGCTAAGAGCGATGCCCCCGCAAAAGCCCCAATTTCAAAAACATATTGCATTGCTACTGGCGCTCCAATCCGCAATATTTTAAGCAGTCGATCCCAATCGATCAGGGTCACTTTAAAATATTGGATATACCCCTTGAATTTCTGCGATCGTAACACATAGGTCATCATGACAGTCATCATGAGCACACGGTCAATCAATGTACTATATCCAACCCCTTTGACTCCCATTGGACTGATGCCAAACATCCCTTTGACAAAGATGATTGCCAAAATAATATTCAGTACATTTCCCCAAATAGTTACATTCATGGCTTGCTTGGTAAATCCTAATCCCTCGGCAAATTGCTTGAATGTACTGAACACCATCAGTGGAAGCATCGATAAGCTAAGGATAAGCAAATAAGGCTTCGCTTCCTTCACCACCGCCGGATCTTGGTCGAGGTGATCGATAGCCAACATAGAACCAAAGTAAACTAAAGCAAACAGTAAAAGACCCGATAGAAGATTTAACCAAAAGCTATTAGATAACAAGATGGCACACTCTTTCTTATTATCACGACCATTCTCTTGCGCAATCAATGGCGTGATGCCATACGCGATACCTAATCCGATAACCATAACAACCATGAAAACAGCATGCACTAATGAAACTGCTGCCAGTGGAATAGTTCCTGCAAAATGTCCTACGATCACACTATCTGCGGTATGGACCAATGTATGTCCCAATTGTGATATCACGACTGGCCCCGCCAATACCATCGTACTTTTGTAATACGGCTTGAAAGTTTTAAATTTTCCCCACATAATCGATTTCTCAAAAAATAGCCACAAAAGTACGAAGATATTTCTGTCCTATCGTCATATTATAAAATATTTAGCAAAAATACAACAATTTACAGGCGCTAGACACGTACCGCGTGTTAAGTAATTTTTATGTTTCAAATACCTTAAAAATATCTTAAATTTACTTTTGGGTCTAAGAACTATAGAAATATAAATGTAACTTAGCATCTAGTTAGTAATCAAAAGAAGAGGAAAAAGAGTATGTACAATCCAGTAATAGCATTTCTAAACATCGGCACGCAGGAGATGATCTTAATTGTGTTTGCAATCTTGTTACTTTTTGGAGGCAAAAAGCTTCCTGAATTGGCGAGGGGTTTAGGAAGAGGGATACGTGAATTTAAAGATGCGTCAGAAGGTATAAAACGTGAGATTTCAGATCAAATCAATAATTTCGAAAAAGACATAGACGTTAAGCCAGAAGTAAAAGAAGAAGCTGTTCCTAATGACGTACGTCTGGCGGAAGAAAAGGCCCAGACAGCGCACCAAGAAGAGGTTAAACCAAATGAAACTGCACAGGGATCAGAAATAGAACAGCCAAAGAAAAAATATGAGTTCACCACTCCCGCCGGTGTCGTCGAACACAATCCCCATAAGCAACCGGATTACGGAGAAGAACCATCTCATATCACTTACGGATATAATGATCATTTTGCTGAAACTAAAAACAACGAAGTAGAAGATAAAAAAGTTCCTGAGCAGGACAATACCCATAAACCTGCCTAATTTTACTATTTTAGTTTATAATTAGATATACTTAGAGCTGTTGAATCACCATTCAACGGCTCTACTTTTTAAGATTAAACCATCAATGAGCGTATCAACACACGAAATTATTATTGCTAACGAGCTTTCTATTAGCGAAAAACAAGTTCGCACGACTATTGCACTATTAGACGAAGGTGCCACCGTTCCCTTTATCTCGCGCTACCGTAAGGAAATGACCGGAAGTCTAGATGAAGTTCAAATCACCGCCATCAGAGATCGTTTCCAGCAATTGCGGGACTTAGATAAACGCAAGGAAGCTGTTCTGAAATCAATAAACGATCAAGGGAAATTGACCCCAGCACTTGAACAACAAATATTAGGTGCCGAAACCATGGCCAGCTTGGAAGATATTTACCTCCCTTACAAACCTAAGCGCAAAACGCGCGCAAGTGTGGCTCGTGAGAAAGGGTTGCAACCCTTAGCGGATCTTATTTTAGCACAAGAATCTGGCGATTTCCTTGCACTTGCCGAAAGTTTAGTGGATGCAGAAAAAGGCGTAAAAAACACGGAGGACGCGTTGGCAGGTGCTCGCGATATTATCGCGGAAATCATTGCAGAAGACGCTACTGTAAGAGCTAAATCGAGAGCTATTTTTCTCGAAAAAGGCTCATTTGTTTCAAAAGTAGTTCCTGGAAAAGAAGAAGCTGCAATAAAATATAAAGATTATTACGACTGGTCTGAATCCTTAAAAGATGCTCCATCGCATCGTGTGCTGGCCATGCGTCGTGGTGAAAAAGAAGAATTGCTCTACTTGGACATTGCTGTCAATGAAGAGGAAATTCTACCGCGTATCGAATCTATCTTTGTGAAGAGTGGCAACGCTGCAGCTGCTCAGGTAAAACTTGCCCTGATAGACAGTTATAAACGTCTCCTCAAACCGTCCATGGAAACAGAAATACGTGTATTAACCCGTCAGAAAGCAGATGAGGAAGCCATCAAAGTTTTTGCAGATAACGTGCGTCAATTGCTTTTAGCCGCTCCATTGGGACAAAAGAGATTACTTGCAATCGACCCCGGGTTTCGCACCGGCTGTAAAACAGTCGTATTAGATGAACAAGGCCAGCTTAAAGAAAATACAGCTATCTTCCCACATACTGGTGCCAATGGACTGGCAGAAGCCCAAAAAACCATTAAGTATTTAGTATCGAAATATGATATCCAAGCTATCGCGATTGGAAATGGAACAGCTGGCCGCGAAACTGAAGAATTTGTACGGAAGCTTGGATTAAACAATGTGACTATTGTGATGGTCAATGAAAGCGGAGCTTCCATTTATTCTGCTTCCGAAACTGCCCGGGAAGAATTTCCAGATCAAGATGTTACGGTACGTGGCGCAGTATCCATTGGCAGGCGATTGATGGACCCACTTGCTGAACTGGTTAAGATTGATCCAAAATCCATTGGTGTCGGACAATACCAGCACGATGTAGACCAAAACAAGCTACAAACCTCTCTCGACGACACGGTCATCAGCTGTGTAAATGCCGTAGGAGTTGAACTGAATACAGCATCCAAACAAATTTTATCTTATGTTTCTGGTCTAGGTCCATCCCTGGCACAACAGATCATTAAATATAGAAACGAGAATGGCCCCTTTGCTTCAAGACGTGAACTGAAAAAAGTACCTCGTCTTGGCGATAAAGCTTTTGAACAAGCAGCTGGCTTTCTTCGCATTCGGCATGCAGCAAATCCATTGGATTCGTCGGCAGTACACCCCGAGCGATATGCATTGGTTGAGCAAATGGCCAAAGATTTAGGAAAAAAAGTGGACGATTTATTGAAAGATGCGGATCTTAGAAAATCTATTCCCTTAAAAAACTACATCTCAGAGGAGGTAGGCCTACCGACATTAAACGATATTCTAAGTGAATTAGCGAAACCGGGACTAGATCCACGCGAAAAATTCGAAGCATTCTCATTCACTGAAGGTGTCAACAGCATTGGGGATCTAAAGGTCGGTATGAAACTTCCAGGAATCGTCACTAACATTACCAATTTTGGGGCTTTTGTTGATATCGGTGTCCACCAAGACGGTCTGGTACATTTAAGTCAATTATCCAATCGTTACGTATCAGATCCTCAAGAGATCGTGAAAGTACAGCAGCATGTGATGGTTACAGTGACGGAAGTCGATGAAAAACGTAATCGCATTGCTTTATCTATGAAGACCGAAGAAAAGTCTACTCAGCCAAACAACAGGAGAAAGGATAACAAAATACAGGTCGAACCACAAACGGATATGGCAAGTAAGCTAGCTGCCTTAGCTAGTAGGTTCAAATAGATACGTTTAATTTCACCTAAAAGAGCTGATCTTTGCTGGACTACCTCCCATAAAGTATATACACTTTTGGAAGCGTTCCATTAATGGTCAGCTTTTTTGTTCCGTTAAATCTGATTTTAATGACTCATAGCGACTCTTTATTTGTATCTTTAAAGAAAACAACGATAAGCCCGTTATGAAAAATTGCACGCTATTATTCTTCCTTTTTTTTGGGATCTGTTTTTCTAAAGCCCAAGCACAACAGCAACTTCATGACGGAGCCTATCTGTATCAGGATGGCATGAATAAGCATTTAATGCTCGTTAAAGACCATTACATCTCCTTCATAAGTTACGATGATGTGAGGAAACGTTTTCACCATACTTGGGGTGGCACACTTGATAAACAGCAGAATCTGATCAATATCCTTATCGAATATAACTCACAGGATTCGACTACTGTCGGTAAAACCATGCAATTGCCGTATCGGGCTGAAGTAGATTCTCTCCATCTAAAAACAGCCCATCATTACCATCTCTATATGAAGCAGAAAAAGATTCCGCAGGATCTTGATGCACTTTGGCGAATTAGTGGGCGTCAACAGGAGGGAAAAATGAATAATATTCCAAAAGCAGATCGCAAAACAATCAAAATATTAGTTGATGGATATTTTCAATGGGTAGCGATTAATCCTGCACAAAAAGGTTTTTATGGTACTGGCGGGGGATTGTATCAATATGCTCGAAATCGGTATACTGAAACACTACAATTCTTTTCGAGAGACAATAATCGAGTTGGGCAGGCGCTCGCCTTTGATGGTGAAATTGTGGCTGGAGCATGGCACCATAAAGGAAAAAGTTCGAAAGGAGACGCTATTTATGAAATCTGGAGTAAAGAAATAACAGAATAAAAAAAATGACAATAGAACAATTTCAATCTCTTGAAAGCCCAGTTCAGCACTGGACGGCAGTACAAAAATCACTTTGGTATGATCTAAAAGGACATTGGAAAACAGCCCACGATCTGATTGATCAATTAGGCGGAATTGACGCAGCACATGTTCATGCATACTTACACCGAAAAGAAGGCGATCAATGGAATGCAGAATATTGGTACCGCCGCGCAAAACAGGATGTTTACAAGGGTAGTCTGGAAGAAGAATGGAAAGAGCTCTTTAAACGATATGTATGATAATAGACAATTTTCCACGAGTCTGTTCACTTTTTAATACATTCCCCAACGACATTGCGACAATACTATTAAAAAAAATATATTTTTAACTCAATAGCACTCAAGTCCGCCACATCCTAACAAAATATTACCAATTAAGAGAGCTTTGCAAGGAAAAATCGATAATTTTACGTAACAAACCTATCACAAAGAAAAATATTATAAGGCGAACAAACAGAATGGCACGGAAATTGAATAACACATACTATACTTGAGAAAGTATACTTTTCATAAATTTAGGTTAATAATTGGTTAGGTTAAACACTTGAAGTTCCCCACTTCAAGTGTTTTTTTTTGTAGAATTAGCTTGCATCAAATAACTTTCTATTCCGCTTCTGGTGTGACTTTTATGTACAACTTCACTTCCTTTTCTAATAACACTTCTACGCTAAGCATACCTTCTATTTATAGCACGGCAAATCATTTATCGAGGTCTGTAATGAAACTTTAAAATAAATACATTGCATTACTATGTATTTTGTTATATTTACCTCCATGAACAAAGAATTTATTGACAAATGGATTTCACAGCTAAAAAAAGGAAGCCTTTCTTTTGTTATACTCGGTGTCCTCGCTTACGAGCAAGAATACTATGGTTACGATCTTATCCAGGAGGTCAAGAAGAAAACCACCATTGATATTGCTGAAGGAACATTATACCCTTTATTAATTCGTTTAAAAAACGAGGGGTTGGTCGAATCGCAGTGGGTTCCGCAGAAGACTGGGATTCCAAGAAAATATTACAAAATAACAAAGGAAGGCCAAAGTACCTTCTTAGAAATGAGAAGTTACTGGGCAGGCTTAAACCAACACTTAACCACCTTGACTCATGCATTATAACCAAATACATTTTACCAATAGATTCTCGGCTCAGCTTTATAAAAATTACATGTCAACAGCCACGGCTCTTGTCAAAAAATTAGCATTGGAGCAACGTCAGGATATATTATGCGAAATTAATAGTCACATATTTGAGGCGTTGCAACAGCAATTTCCCCAACAGTTAATCCAGGATACGACGCCTATGCAGCTCGAAGATATTTTGGAGAAGCTAGGTTTACCTGCGACCTTTATCTTAGAAATGATCTCTTCAGCCTCCTTAGGTCAGGCAATAGCGCCTTCAACTGAACCGACATCCCTCTTGCAGATCCCCATCATATTTGCACGAGCGATAGTCAATTTGGTTTATTACACCACCTATACCCTGATGCTTATTGCTATATTTTTAGTAGTGGCCAAGTTTGTTGATCCACAGGGAGTAGGCTTTTTCTATGCGCCCAATAAGTTTTTCATATTCGGAAAACTTATTCTACAGCACGAAGAGGCCATACGGTATGAACAGTTGGGCAATTATTTTATTCCAGTTCTTCTATTTATCATCATTGGGCTGTATTATTCTTCAACGCTTATTCTAAAAATCAAAAAATCTATATACCATAAATTATGAAAAGAACCCCACTTTTGCTCTTGCTATTAGGCAGTCTAACCAGCCCAATTTTAAAAGCCCAACAATTTAGTCCTATCCGGATGGACAGTCTGATGTCAATATTAGAAAATAACCAAGTCTGGATGGGCAGTATTGCCATCAGTAAAGGAGACGAATTGCTCTATCAAAAGGCCATTGGATATGCAGACATCGCCCAGAAAAAGAAAGCGAGCCCAGATACCCGCTATGGTATAGGGTCGATTTCAAAAACTTTCACAGCAACCCTTGTTCTGAAAACAGTTGAGCTTGGAAAACTCCAGTTAAACCAGACATTAGCAACATACTTTAAGAACATTCCAAACGCAGAAAAGATCACAATTCATCAATTGTTAAATCATAGTAGCGGTGTTCATAGCGTCACCAACGACAAAGATTACCTGACATGGAACACTAAACCTCAAACTGAACAGGAACTTGTTGAACGCATTATCAAAGGTGGTGCTGAATTTACCCCTGGAAGCAAACATGAATACAGTAATTCAAATTATATTTTACTGACATATATCCTAGAAAAAGTATGGAAAAAAGATTACGCTGCGCTCTTGAAAACGTATATATGTGGACCATTGAAATTGGAACAGACCACATTTGGGCGTCCACAAAATAATAGCGGTGCTGTTAGTGAATCCTATCGATTTACGCAAGAATGGATCCTTGAACCACACACCCACAACTCTGTTCCCCTCGGTGCGGGGGCAGTTTGGTCAACGCCAACAGATCTAGACAA
Organism: Sphingobacterium sp. UBA3549; assembly: GCF_002376635.1. Taxonomy (NCBI): domain Bacteria; kingdom Pseudomonadati; phylum Bacteroidota; class Sphingobacteriia; order Sphingobacteriales; family Sphingobacteriaceae; genus Sphingobacterium; species Sphingobacterium sp. UBA3549. Next base: position 15,706 of record NZ_DFOE01000025.1, read on the forward strand.
ATTTTTCAATGGTTTATTCAGCCATAAAATAATCAATGCGGCGAGCCTCGACGCCATGAAAAAAATAGATCAAGGTTATGGACTTGGCTTATTCCAGTTGCCGTTCTATGAGCATATGGGTTTTGGACATACCGGCGGAATCGATGGCTATTCTTCTGTAGCTGGGCATTTCGATGATGGTAATTATAATGTCGCTATCATTAGTAACGCCAACAATTATAATAATAATGAAATCCTAAAGTTCAGTTTAGGTGAACTTTATAAAAAGTCCTTGCCACTACCGGATCTTACGGAAGTACAATTGACAGACGAAGAAATTACTAGTCTTGTTGGCGAATATAAAAGCGAACAGCCTCCAATCCAGATAAATATTACCCGAGAAGGAAACAAAGTGTTCGGACAGGTCATTGGTCAACCGTCGTTTCAGCTGAAAGCAAAGGATAAAAACACGCTGATTCAACCGCAATTTGGTGTAAAAATAGTTTTCGAGCGCAACGAAAACAAAATGACACTCTACCAAAATGGACATACACTTGTTTTGAAGAAATAAGGAGACATTGTTGCTAGTGGACGTAGCTATACGACTTGATTAATGAATATATCCCCATTTGCTATCCATATCTTCCCTATTCATCAAATTGTACAATCTAAAAAGCAGGATTTTATTTAAATCTTGCTTTTTAAGTTTCATATTTCACGATTTGTCTAAACAGACATTATTCGCCTATGCGGAATTACTTGAAAGCCTATAGAAATAGACCGCAGCGTGATGCTATCTGCATCAACTGTATGAGTTGAACCGATCGTTTAAATAAGTCGGGAACCTATATGATTAGCTGACTAAAGTTTTCAATGCAGCCACGCATTTTTTTGGTCGCAATACAAACAAGCTTCTAATTACCTTTATTTTCTAACTATTTAATATCTACTGGCAAAAAGACAATTTTGCTATAACTTTCTTTTTCAAATAAAACACCGAGTTTATTTTTATTTAAAAGCACTAAATCGGAATATGCGGCATAATCCCCTTTTACACCCTCAGGTGCTTTTGCAATAACCTGATTGAAATACCAGGTTTTACCCTGATCTTTACTTAACCGAACGGTTAGATTGTCTCTTCTATTGGTCGATGCAGCATTACAGACGGCTAATAGGTATCTCCCCTTCTTTTGCCAGGAAAGCACGGAACCCTGATTTACCGGGTCGGGCAAATTTTTATCAGAATAGGTTGTATCCCAAGTAACACCACCGTCGTTTGAATAAGACACAATCCTTGATTTTACATTACCTTGCTGATTGCGGGAATTCATGTATAATCCTGTCCCCGATATTTGTGCGGCCATTGTTTCATTTGATCCTTCAAATTTTACACTCGCACCGATTTTGAATATTTTTCCATGGTCGTCCGAATAATAAGAATGCGCAAAATAATCTTTGCCATCTGACTTCGGATTTCCTTCGGAGTGATTAGCTGGAATGTATATACGTCCTTTATATTTACCGGAATCAAATTGTAATGCATGTCCTGGTGTATTCGCATAAGTTCGCCAATCCTCCTGAAAGTTATACTTCGCATTTACCGAAGGCTGATTGGGGCGATGCGTCTCAAGCGTAATATTCTGTGGATTGGACCAGGTTTTTCCGCCGTCGGCCGAGCTAATGGACCAACATTCTCTCAAGCCATTGCCTTTGCGTACTTCGCCTTCGTGATTATTGCCCGTATTATAAAAAAGTAACAGGCGTCCTTTGGGATATGCCGGGTCTAGCAGATCAACTACGGGTGCTGGGTTGCCGACTTGCAAATTATCGTTGTCAACGGCAACATGCAGCGGACCCCATGTTTTCCCATTATCCTGACTGATTTTATAAACAATATCCACATTGCCAAAATCTCCTGCATGATCTACCCTGCCTTCTGCAAAGGCGATTAGCTGTCCTGTTTTATCCTTTACAATAGCAGGGATACGGTAGCTCTTATAGCCTTCTTCGCCTGAAACAAATACATTTACTTCCTGTGCCTGACAAATCCCTGCTAACAGCGCAAATGCTCCCATTATACATAGTCTCTTCATATCTATTTATGTTTATTGTTACTTATTTTAAAATTCATCCGCTCCATCAATGGAATGAAACATGCTACTTTTACTCCTTATCAATAGGGAGACAAGTAAACATCCATTTCAATGGATTTTGCCAGTCTTTCCCTTTTAATTTTCCAACAGGCAACTTGACCACAATTGTATTCCACCCTTTACGAAATTTAACTATGGCAGGACTTCGATAACTATACCCCTCATCAATCAATGGGATTTCCAGATCTCCCTTCTGACCCGCATGCTGCCAATCCGGAGGAAGCACTTCATGTGCATTGACCCAAAGTCTACTCATCCTGTCGTCCCATGTCCCCAAATTTGGTGAATCACTGGCATACGAACGGGAAAGATCATTAAAACCGATCCAAAACTCCTTATTGACCTGCACGTCACTCCAGATCCGGCTCACAGCATACAGTGTGCTATTTTCAGCAGGATCATCTATGGCCCCTTTTACGACATCAGACCACCAATGGCGTAACACGATTGTGCCACCATAAAACTCACCGATCTTTTTTAAAGAAGTAAAATTTCCTTTCGCTTCCTCCTTTAAACTCATACTTAGGTTGCCTTTATTTTGCAGAGGTCCATACAATACCCATTTCTGTTTACTTTGCTGGTAGTAAGGAAAAATAAGATCTCTAAAATACAAATGCTTATGCTGGATCAAACGTTCCTCAAATGCCTCAAATTCAGCTAGCCCTTCCCGGTCCGTTTTGATATTGCTGCGCCATTCAAAATCTCCTCCACCGCACCAACTACGTTCTGCGAAAGTCAGCAGAGCAGGGTAAACTGCATTCTGACGAAATATATCCCGTTCATGATTGACCGCACGATCCGGCCATGAACAGAGTGTTGCCCCCATTAATTTTTCATTTTCCGATGTCTGGCCTCCCAATTGCCTGTAAAATAACGTTGTCACAGCTTCCAAGGGATCCATATGGTTTATATACAAGTGCTTTGAATCAATGACCTCGAAAGGAGAATCTTTCGTAATCGCTTGTGGTCCCCCCATCCAAAGCTGACGAATCGTCTGTGGTTGCAGATTGCCGCCGGGTTCCCAACCAATGGTCTTCATCCCCAAGCTTTCGGTCCATTTCGTCATAAGCGGTAAAAATTGCTGATTGTAAATTTTCACCTCGTCTCCTCCGATATGCAAATAAGGTAATTCCGGATAAGTGACCGCAAATTCCTTCACTAATTCCTTGAGAACGGTTAGCCCACTATCGCTCTGCATATCAGTTTTAAAATAACGTCGAAAGGCAGCCGAGTGCCCCGGCATATCAATTTCGGGTAGGAGCTGAATATGCCTGTCATGACAATATCGGATCAGCTCCTGCATTTCGTCAATTGTATAATACTTTCCGCGCCACCGATCCATGTTGGAAGAATCCGTCAGCCCCGGATAGTTCTTACTGGCAAGACGCCAGGCGATATCCTCCGTGAAATGGAAATGGAAAACATTCAGCTTATACCGTGCCATGATGTCGACTTGCTCCTTAAGTACATCCATAGACTGAAAATTTCGTCCTACGTCAACCTGATACCCGCGCCAGCGAAAAGACGGATAATCTGTAATGGAGCAATAGGGTAACTGCCCGTCCTGACCGCCCAGTTGCCGCAACGTTTGTAAAGCATAGAAAATACCGGCACTCGTTTTGGCCTCAATCCGTATTCCCTGTTGATCCACAGCAATACGGTAAGCTTCCAAAGATGTGGAGGGCAGATCCAATTGCTTATCACAAAAGATCGCGATATCACTATTCTTGAAACTCTCAAAATCAATCTTAGTTACATTCCAATCTTTTAGCAAGACACTTAGTGTCTGTCTATCAAAATCTGACACCTCGCCTTTGATATGAACACGAACAAGATGCTGAATAGCATAGTTCCCTGTTTTCCATTTCACAGAACGCGGCATAGGAAGCAGTGGCCTGATTGAATCCGGCAGACAACGTAAAGGACTGATAAAAAAAAGAATAATAATCAGCGTAGAGAGGAGGATATTTCGCGCAGCTTCTTGTCGTCTCATGATCTTTTACTTAATTGAGTTAAATTCCTTCAATATTTGCATACAATACCACTCTTGGCGAGGGAGGTGAAAAGGACCTTTAAATAAATTTCCCTTAGCCGTTTGCGCAATCTTCCCGTCGCGATGGAGGTAACCATACCATTCACCATTGAGTTTATCGTGGAAATGGTCATAAGCATATTGATTGATCTGTTGATGCCAGCTTTTATATTTTTCATTGCCGGTCACCATATAAGCGAGCAATGTTGCTATAATTGTTTCATTCTGTGGCCACCAGAATTTCATATCTTGCCAGTATTCTTGTACAGGTTTTCCGTATACATCTCTAAAGTATAGAATACCACCATATTCTTTGTCCCAGCCACGTTCCCACATATAATCCAGCATACGGCAGCCTAGACCAATCAAATGCGGATCATGGTCTCGGTATCTAGCTTCATGGAGGATAAACCAAGCTCCTTCGATGGCATGCCCGGGATTGAGAGTACGACCGTCAATATGATCGACAATTTCACCATTAGGCCCTACTTGTTCCATCACACAACGGATATCATCTTTAACAAAGTCTCGTTCAATCTGTGCAATACAATCGCTGATAACGATATCACAGCGCGGATCGCCAATCGTTTCGCGAATCTGTTGCGCGGTATTGATCATGATCATCGGTACACCGATTCCCTTCATGGGTCTCGTCGCTTCATACTTTGGTTCAATCAGCCTTTCTCCATTTGCATATGCGAGACAAATTCCAAAAAGATGACGAGCTTCATCTGCAATATCTTCGTCTCCAGTAGCTTTAGCATAAGCTGCGAAAGCGATGGCGGCAAATGTTTCCGAAAAGAAATAGCGGCGCATGCGAATAGGATTCCCCAGACGATCGACGTGAAAATACATTTTCCCATTTTCGTCAAAGCAATGTTTTTTCAAAAATTCATAACCTATCCGGGCACCTTCTAACCATTCTTCTTTCTGTTCTACAGTTGCGTAAAGGGTAGACAGCAGCCAGCAAGCACGTCCCTGAATCCATACGGCTTTATCTGTATCAATTAAAGTACCATCGTGGTCACGCATGAATAGGTACCCACCACATTCATGGTCAATCGATCTTGGAAACCAAAATGGTACAGTATCTTTTAAAAGCTGATCACGATAAAAAACTTCCATCTCCTTCAAGTAATCAGTGTCTATTATTTTTGCAGTATCTTTTATGCTTATCTGTTTCATATTTTCTAATTTTTATAGCAATTCATTTTGTGTTTATTTAATCGTCAAATCGAAAGTGGACACCGGTGTTCCGATTTCATTTTGAAGATTTGCCCTGCTAAAAGGTTCATATCCATACAGAATTCTCGTTACTTCGCCATTTGGCTTATTGATTTCGACAGTATTGTCAGAAAGGATATTTGCCCGTACATTAAAAATCCTTCCCTTATTGTCCACCAGCTGAAAGCCTTTCACAGTTGTATTCTCATTGGTTTTTAATTTTGTACAATGATCAAATGTCAATAGCAGCCGATCATAGTAAACCCGATATTGAATAGGGTTTGGATGATCCGCATTTAATACCGCCCCATAGAGATGCTGACTTGCTAGATTTGCCAAACGCTGCCCTACCAAGATCTTTTCTCGGGGATGCACCTCCAAAGAATCGCCCACATCGAGTGTCACTGCCATATAGGTACCTGAGATCTGTTTCTCCAATAAACTTTGAGAGTTTCTAAAATTCCCCCATGATGTTCTATCTAGACTTGTTAACTGAACAAAGAAGAAGGGCAGATCCTGATGAAAACTTTTGCGCCAGGAAGAAACCAATGTTTTGAAAAGACGCTCGTGAAGTTCAATATTATGCGCATTGCTTTCACCTTGATACCAAAGTATGCCTTTCAACCCTGTGCCCAACCACTTGCTGACCCCCGCTTCAAAATTATAGGCAGGTTGATAAGGATGGCGCTGATTTTTAACGTTAGAATGGACCAAATTTTGACTGGCGCGTTCCCGGCAGAAATCCTGCAGAAAATCTGATTTTTGCCAGCTATGGATATACGAGGCCAGCAAATCATCGCTTTCCAGGGATTTCCGGTCGATCCAGGATTCCGTATTGGATCCACCAACGGACAGATCGATGATACCGATAGGAATATGTTGTGCTTCGGTGAGTTTTTCCGCAAATGAATAGGCTACCGCTGAGAACTGTGCTGCTTCATCCGTTGTTGCTTGACTCCAGTTGCCCTGGAAATACGTAAGGTCATTCACCTTTTTTAATGTAGTAGAATCCCAAGCCACGGCATCGGTTTCCACTAGATTTCTACATTTAAAAAGGCGTAGATTCTTTCGCGAAGATGCATTTTTGATCAGCGATTCACTTTTTAGGGCCCGACGCAGTGGAAAAGCCATATTCGATTGGCCGGAAGCCAGGTAAACATCGCCAAAAAGAATATTTTTCAATTCGATGTTCTTTCCACCCGAGCTCACCTTTATTTCATAAGGTCCTCCTGCCTCCATTCTAGGAAGCTTTATCTCCCAGAATCCATCCAGATTCACATGGGTCCTATAGCTCTTCTGATTAAATGCAAGTTTGATCTCAGCAGCTGCAGTGCCCTTACCATAGATACGATTTTCCCAGTTACGCTGAAGCACCATATTTGAACCAATCGTTTCGGCCAGCTGCAAATCTTGCGTAATCGGGGTCAATACATGCGCTACTTGTCCGGCAATCAATGCTGCTCCCTGCTTATTTGGATGCAAATAGTCATCAAAAAGATCAATTCGAGCTGCAAGCGGGCTATGGAGATCAATCAGTCCAACCTGATTATTCTTTGCAATCTGAGGAATTAACACCTGAATCTGCTCATACCAATCTCGCGTACCAGATAGAAACCGGGGATGACCGCTAAAAATAGGAGTCAACCGACAGATGTAAATTTGTACGCTGGGATTAACAGATCGTATGGAATCAATCAGCGTCGCGTAATCTGATGCAAAGGAGTTCTTATAATTCGGCCAGTTTCTCGGATCGGTATCATTGAGACCCAGATGTATAATGGCAACATTAGGTTTAAAATCCAATGCTTTCCGATATTCTTCCGTTTTATAATAAGGTCTATGCCCCTTTCGTAGAAGTGTAGCTCCTGAATGGCCAAAATTCCTCACTTCAAACCGTTGGCCCAGCAATGCTTGAAGCTGGCTCGGATAAGAATCCTCCACAGGATTGCCGAGCCCATAACCAAAGGTTACGGAGTTACCTATGCAAGCTATTTTAATTCGCCCCTGCCCCAGGGAGACAGAGATCGAGATAATCAAACATAAAAGCAAAGCTCCTTTTTTTGAAATATAGATTGGCATCATGTCGATTAAGGATTTCATATTCATGATCTATTAATTCAGGATATCGCTACGATTACTTTTCCATTGTTTTCGGTTTAAGAAATAGGAGTTGCAACAACAGTGCTAGCAGTACCGCTGCCCCCAATAATGCAAAACCTAACCCAAAATGGCCTTCATCCTTAAATTTCCCCAACCATTGTGTGATCATAGCTCCAGCAAACACCCCCACCATATTCATAAAGCCATAAGCGGTTGCCCGCAAATTTTTGGGAACAACCTGACAAAGAATAGGCATATTGTTGGCATCGAATATGCCAAAACCAATTCCAAAACAGACTGCCGCTCCCACAACTGCAGGTAAGGTCTGGCCTAATCCCAAAAACAATAAAGCAGGTATGGTCAGTCCAAGGCCAATTGCGCTGGTATAAATACGTCCACGGATATGCTTCTGTGCCCAGCGGTCACTCAGTATTCCGCCGGCTATAACCCCAATAAAAGATGAGATAGCGATTGTAATCGTAGACAATGGGCCTGCGTTTGCCATTGGGATATTCAGGCTGTCAGCGAACAAGGTTGGAAGCCAATTTTTGATGGCCCAGCCCGGTAAGCTTGGAGCCGCGAAATAAAACAATAGAATCCAGAATGCAACATTGGAAAATAACAGCAATAAACTTTTGGAAAGAGGTAATTGGCTTTCCGCAGTGCTTTCTTCATCTGAAGACGTATGTTTTTTCTCCATCAATAAGATCGCGAGCAGCAATGCATAACATATTCCGACAATTCCAAACCAATGAAAAGCGGTATGCCATCCTTTTGATGCCGCCAATGTTGCACCAAAGCCACCTAAGGCTTGACCTGTATAGAGCCCCGTCATATGTAGTCCAATAGCCAGCGATCGATTTTTTCCGGTATGGTAATCGGCTATCAAGGAAAGGGCAGTCGGGATATACAGTGCTTCACTAAATCCCATAATTGCTCGCAATACCAATAGTGTTGAATAATCATGCGCCATCCCCATGCCATAAGTAACTGCTGACCACACAAATAGACTACCCACGATCAGCCATTTTCTATTGCTTCTATCGGCGACAATACCAGCGATGGGACTCATAATGCCATATATGTAGAGAAAAACAGCCATCAATACACCAAAAGTTTCGGCACTTTGCAATTGCGGAATATCGACCTGCATCGCATCACGCATAGTCGACAGCATCTGCCGATCCATATAATTCAGCAGGGCTACTCCCCAAAGGAGCGCTACAACCAGCCACGGGTAAAAAGATTTATGTCGTAAAGAAGAGATCATTTCAAGCTTTATCAGGTTTATATGAGTTTTTATATCTTATTTTTTCAATCCTATTTGTTAGAAAATGTTGCTACTAAAATCTCAGGAGTACGAACGCCCGCCTTAATTTCACCACTGGGCAAAATGATCATGTCGTCCCAGACAACAGCTGTCGTGGTTACAGGTCCATTCGATGGCAAATCCCCCATCCGATTCCATTTATTCGAATGTAGATCGTAACGCCATACTGCTCTACCGAAGCCAGGATGATTGATTTGCAATTTATTTTTAGCATCAATGAGTTTCTGTCGCTGCAATGGGTTTGTTTCCTTTTTAGCATCAAAGATCAGCGCTTCTACCTGATGGAAGGTATTGCCCCGATCAGCACTCAATAACCATATCCCTTGGTCTGGTAATACACAGGCAGTTCCTGCTGCCGCGGAAAAAGGAATGTCAGTCCGTTTGGACCAAGTAATTCCATTATCGGTTGAGCACCATAGTTCATGGTATAATGTTGAAGGGCTCTCTGGATGAGCCTTTCTTCCTCCAAGCAGATAAAGGCCATTCTGACTATCAGACAACAATTGCAAATGGGAGACCGCATAGGGTAATTTTCCCACACAGCCCCATCCTTTTTCAAGATGCGCTAGATCTAATTGAAACACTTGGTCCGATACAGCATCAGGCGTTTCACCACCGGCAACGAAAAGTTTATTCCCATGAGCTACCGCTCCCATATTGGCTAGCGGAAATGGGAGATTCGGAAAGTCTAACACCGTAATTTTCTTGGCGTAGCTATCATACTTAATCAGTCTACAAGCAGCTGTCTTTCCACCTGTCGTCTCTCCACCAATAATCAGCAATCCATCGGGTAAGCTCAGGCTGGCGGCATAAGCAACTACCACAGAAAGACTATCCAGGGCTGTTAAGCTAAGTCTCTTCCCCTCTTTTCTGTAAATAAAGACTTCTTTTTGGATCTCTTTCGTTCCGCCTTCCCAGGGTGGTAAATGAGGGAAATTCGCTCCACCGGCAATCAGGAGACAATCACCCGTGACACCAGCTATTGGTCCTGCCAGACCAATATGCTTCTTTCCATCTTGCATAGCTGGCAATGTAATGCCTTTATGCCATTCCAATCGACCAACCTGTGCATGAACAGCACCTGTAAACAGTATTCCCACAATAACTCCCATCCAATGTTGTTTTGTCATATCTATTTATTCTTGAACCTACAGTCCAGCCTGTAATTTCCCTCTCGATGTAAGCACCCATGATACTCATCTCGAGAGGGAGATCTGTTTTACTGTGCACAAAACGTCTGAAATTTAAGTTTGTTCACATCACTCTTAAAGAGTTCAAATTGCTCCGCCGAAATATTCTTTACAGGCAGTCTAAATACTCCGCAGTCTAGGCCAATTAATTTCATATACGATTTTCCTACTGAAATACCACCGTACTTTCCTAACAATGTGATCATATCGATGGATTGCTGCTGCAAAGCATTAGCTTTTTCAAGATCTCCCCGATCATAAGCCTCGATAAGCTCAAGATATAAAGGTGCAGCGTAGTTATAGGTACTTCCAACAGCACCTTTGTTGCCCAATACTAAGGCAGACAACATATTCTCATCTCTTCCCCATAACATGTCGTACTTGCGATCTGCATAATTCATACAGCTTAGAAAATCCATAAAATCTTCATGCGTATATTTGATTCCTTTAAAATTGGGTATCACTCCATCAATCTTCTTCAACAAGTCGATCATCTGGAAATTCCCGCCGGTCAATACTGGGATATGATAATAGTAGAAAGCCGTATTCGGTGCCGCACGTGCAATTTCGACACAACATTTTGCCAGCTGATCTACGTTGGCGGGTTTAAAATAAGATGGTGACGTAAATGACACGGCATCTACCCCTGCATGCTCAGCCAGCCTAGCCAATTGTTGACATTCTTTGATATTCGTCCCGCCCAGAAGCATCATGAGTATAAACGCATCGTCGTCTTTTGTTAAACTGGCCCAAGCTGTCATCACCGCAACTTTTTCCTCAAAAGTCAACGATACACCTTCTCCGGTAGAGCCACAGATAAAGGCACCCGTTACCCGGTTGCGCTTTAACATCGCATAGTATTGCGGAATCAGCTCAAGATTCAATTCTCCGTTTTCATCGAAAGGAGTAAATGGCGCTGCAATTAATCCTGAGATTTTTTGATTTAGCATATGATATTTTTATAAGATAGTAATAAATATCCTGTCTCAACTTTCAAATCAGTTGAGACAGGGTATCAGTTTTTAGGTTCCTTTATAACCAGGATTTTGCTGATCATTTAATTTAGGATCTGCAGTAAGGGTTCCTAAGTCTATTGGCCATAAGATTTTATGTTTCTGACCGTCAATATTGTTCAATACGCCGACCAAGTTTAAATCTTTACGAAACACCAAAGGCTTTCCGGATGCATCCTGCATACGTCTCAAATCAAACCATCGCTTGCCCTCTGATACAAACTCTTTTGTACGTTCATAAAAGATCGCTAATTCGTTTGCTTCGAAACTCCCATTTGTAAACAAAGGCGCTTTTCCGGCATAGGCCCGGTTACGTACAGCCATGATTTCGCCGGTTGGGTCTTCTCCCAATTTATTTTTAATTTCTGCTAACAATAGATAAGCTTCAGATAAGCGATAAACAGGATAGTCATCCGAATAGTTACGAACCCCGTCTATCAAAGTTCCCAAGAATTTTCTAAATACTACCGCCGATGTATTCCCTTTATTAAAATTCAGGAAAGTTGCATTTGCTCTAGTGTCAGTCTTTTCATATAATCTGTACAGATCAATTTTATACTCATAACGGATCAAACCCGTAGATCCGGCCTGTAAAGGATCTTTTGAGATAGCTTGTCCATTATCATCTACATAGCCTGTAATATCATCGCTTGCGGCATAAATGAAATTATTGAAAAATGAAGTCGCTTCTCCATTTAGATAACGAAGTACAAAAATCATCTCGGAATTACCTTTCATAGCCGGTACACTTGCAGATTTAAATGCATCTCCAAAATTACTGATGAGTGTATATTTAGGAATTACTTCCTCTATAGCGGCTTTTGCAAGTTTTAAATCCGCCGTGCTATTCTCTGGTGCTTTTCCATCTATATCTACTTTGGCCGACCATAGATACACTTCTGTTTTCAACATTTTTGTTGCTGCCAACGACCATTGTGCTTTCTGGTTTTTAGTTTCGTAGTTCCCTGAAAATGACTTTTCCGATTTATCAACTTCAGTTTTAATAAAATCCAGTGTTTCTTTCTCCGTTTCGGTTCGAGCTTTGTAAGCTTCCTCTGCGGATGTCGGTGTGTTAACAGCTGCCTGAGGTTCCGTTACTAATGGCACCCGACCATAAGTTCTAAACAAATAGAAATAATAAAAAGCACGCAGTCCATAGGCTTGCCCCAAATAATAGCCCTTTTGGACATCTGTCAAATAATCAGCTTTCTCCACCTGATAAATAAAATTATTAACCTGAAAAATTGGAGCGTATAATCCTGCCCAACCTGATATTCCAGGAGAACTTTCACGAATATCCTGTGTAATTATCCCTGCAGAGTTCAATGATGCCGTTCCTGTAAAACTGGTACCATCTCGTAAGGTTCCCCCACGCAGTTCACCCAAATTCCATAAGTTTTGCTGTTGTCCACGCAGTTGGGTATGAAGTCCCAACATAGCTCCGGCGACCTGCTCGTTGCTTTTCCAGAAACTCCCACTGGCAAAGTAATCCTCGGGACTAAGGTCTAAATCAATTTCTTTACAAGAAGAAAACAGAAAAACTACAAGACCTATATAAATAAATATCTTTTTCATAATTTGGAATTAAAATGTTAATTGAAGCCCAAGTATAAATGTTTTAGGAAGAGGGTACCCACCGCCATTTTGCCCTACACTTCCACTTTCGGGGGAGAACAATGTATTTTTTGACCAATAGTGTAAATTTTGACCTGTGGCGGAGATGCTTAAATCTTCCATTTTTAATCGGTTAGCAATGGATTTAGGCAATCGATAAGACACATTAATCTCTCTAAAAGCTAGATAATTTCCCTTATTATAGAACATACTACTTTCCCGACTGGTATTATTTTTAAATAATTGATCTGCCCAATAATAAGTCGGATATTTTGCATTTGGATTTTCAGGAGTCCATGTATCAAATACACTCGTTGTCGTATTGAATGTTCCCTGCATCATTCCAAGAAACCAGGCTCTCGGTCCATCATAAGCAACATAGCCCAATGCGTAATCAAAACGGGTGCTCAAGCTAATATTCTTCCAGCGTAAAGCCGCCCCAAATCCGCCCGTCCATCTCGGCACTGTATTTCCCATATACACCCTATCATAAGAATTGATTATGCCATCTCCATTTACATCCTTCCACATAACATCGCCTAAAGCTAATGGATAGTATAAATTCTTCTCACTACTGGACAACGCATTATAGACATCAGGATGCACCAATGTACGTGCACCGATCAGATCCTTCAATTGCAAGGCATAGCTATCCAACTGTTCTTTTGTCCGAATGATCCCGATGGCTTCATAAGCATAAGCAACATTCGGGTCTTGCCCCTCCTGATTGCCTCCTACCCAAACGAGTTCTTTGGATTTTGGATCATAAACCTGTAAACCGCCTTGTCTGTTATTTTCAACACCATTAAATGGTAATTTTAAGATCTTGTTTTTATTGTAGGCAGTATTCCAGTTAAAGCTTAAATCCCAGTCTTTTCTCCTTAGCATTTGATAATTCACCCCAATTTCGACTCCCTGATTCTGCATATCACCATTGTTGGTCGTAATTGTGGTAAAACCGGCTGAAGCTGGCAATGTCAGGCTTGCGATCTTATCTTTAGTCGTTCGATGATAATAGGCAAGACTCAAATCAATCTTATTTAAGATTCTGGATTCAAGTCCTACTTCTTTTGTAATCAGACTTTCCCATTTGAGGTTTGGAATTGAAAGCGTAGACATTGTGTACCCCACTTGTCCGTCATACTTGTTTGTGCCATATGAACCTTGAAGTGTATAGGATCCGATTCCACTGACATTACCGTTCCCCCCATAACTTGCGCGTAATTTTAACGTATTTACGACTTTATCAGTACCTAAATAATCCTTCAAGAAATCTTCATGATGTAATGCCCAGCCAATTGAGACTCCTGGAAAGGTTCCCCATCGATTATTTAGCAATGTCGAATAACCATCTCTACGTGCCGTCAATGTCAAAAGGTATTTTTCTTTATAGTCATAGTTTACGCGTCCAAAATAGGACATGATACGTTGTCGATCATGGTATGAATCGATACTTCTTTTATTGGCATCTGGACTCGTTAATCCAAGATCCATAAAGTCGTCTGTCGGAGCTCCACTTCCAGCCGCTGTAAATCCATTGTTATACGTATCAAAAAATTCCGAACCCAACATAGCGTCGATATGATGCGAACTCGCGATTTCAGTTCTATAATTTAAAACGGCGTTATAGGTTTGATTATATATTTTATCATAGGAAGCCGAGGAATTTCTTGTGCGAACATAATTTCCTGGGCTGGCTAAATAATCTCTATTAAAGGATTCCGAAGTAGACTGGTTGAAAAACCAGTTACCACTTACACGTAAACTAAGGTTCTCTAAAAAATTAATTGTAAAAGCTTGGGTAAGCGTAAGCTTCTGATTTAGGTTTTTACGAATGAATTTATCGTCATTTACCGCAGGATTCCCATCTTGATAATCACGACCAACGAGCAGATCACCATTGGCGTTTGTACCACGCATTGTTGGAGGGGCTCCCAGCGCCCGGGTCATATAATTTCCTTCTCCATTAATAGCATCACGCCACTTTGTGTAAGCGAAATTGACACCTGATAATGAATGTAGCCAAGGTTTAACTTTATATTCACCATTCAACACAAAAGTTGTACGATCATAAAAAGTATTGATGGGCATCCCTTTTTCGTTATATTTCCCCACGCTTCCATAATATTTACCTTTATCGTTCCCACCTTGCAATGCGATATTGTAATCTTGCGTCAAACTAGCATCACGAAGTGCATATTTAGCATAGTCAAAATCTTTAAAAATTAGTTCTTTTCCCGTTACAGGATCAATCATGGTCTGCCACCCTTGTTGTAACAATTCACGATTGGTATCGTCGAGCAACATGGTACTCCACACTGCATTGTTCGTAAGATTGCCATCTAAGATATTTCCCTTATCATCCTTATATTTATTCCCCGTACCAAAGGGGCCCACACTCGTTAATTGATTCAACTGGGACGGTTGATATTGCCCCGATACCTGAACACCTTTTCTACTCCAGTTTAAGTAATCTTTGGCACTCAGGAAATCAAAAGGATTGTTCAATTTATTGACACCAACTTTAGACGACAATGTAATATTGGAAACACCTTCTTTCCCCCTTTTTGTGGTTATCAATATCACACCGTTTGCAGCTCTAGCACCATAAATAGCTGTAGCAGAAGCATCTTTTAAGACATCGATCGATTCGATATCATTTTGATTAATGTCATTAAATCCATTTCTAATCAACCCATCAACAATGACTAATGGTGTACCTCCGCCACCATAAGTAGTTCCGCCTCGAAGCACAACTGTGGGGACAGCTCCCGGTCTTCCTGATGTTTGTTGAACCCGAATACCCGGTATGGTACCCGCTAAAGCCGAAGCTGGGTTCGAACGAACTCCAGTTTCAAGCACCTTTTTATCCAAGCTGCTTACAGACCCCGTTAAATTCGACTTTTTCATTTTTCCATATCCCACCACAACAACCTCATCCATTTGCTCAACCTTAGATTCAAGCTTAATATCCAATTGATTTAATTGCCCAACTTTTACCTCGTATGGTCTATACCCCGTAGACGTAATCACTAAAATAGTATTGGGATTGGTACTGATGGAGAACGTTCCATCGGTATTTGACTGCAGAGATTGGCTGGATCCTTTGACCTTTACAGTCACATTTCCTAGTAATTCTCCAGTTTTTGCATCGGTAATTTTTCCCCGCACGGCATGGTCCTGTGCTTGAGCCAAGAGCATATTGCCCGTCAATATAGACAGGGTAAGCAGGGTTCGTAATTTTAGGTTTGAATACATATTGGTTTGTATTAAGTATTACATATATGCAAATATATAAATTACAAAATATAAAAAACAAATTTAAATCAAATTATGTATAACATATTAATCACTTTTATTAATTATCTTTGTCTTAACGCGCCTAATGCGCTATATGTAATATATATGGAACCGAATTCTTCGCTGATAGAACATCTTAATACAATTGATACCTCTTCGCTAGTAGATCGTGCAGAAAAAGAAATCATCAATCTTTTTGTCAATCAGGGTTTAAAAGTTGGAGATGCATTACCTAAGGAAATTGAATTGGCCGAAACCCTTGGTGTAAGTCGTACAGTAGTTCGCGAAGCCATGTTGCGGTTGCGTATGGTCGGATTGATCGAATCCAAAAAACATCGTGGGGCCGTTTTAACAAGTCCAGATCTTATAAAACCGCTACGCAAATCACTTTATCCAACCATCATGGAAAATAAGACCCTACAGGATCTTTTTGAAATGCGCATGGTTCTGGAAGTAGGTATGGCCGATATCCTCTTTGAACATATACAAGAAAAAGATATTGAGGAGCTCGAAGCAATCGTTGCAAAAGAACCTATACAAGCAGATAATACAATTTTTGATATTGAAACCGAAATTGCCTTTCATGGTAAACTTTATGAAATCACGGGTAATACCATCCTGAAAGATTTCCAGAATATGTTGTTACCTGTTTTTCAATATGTACATAGTAGTGGTCTACTGACCAGCCCCAGCCCTTCAAAAAGCTTCATCTCGCACCGGGGATTAGTCGATATATTGAAAGTAGGCAATGCTGAAGTATTCCGAAATGCGATGCGCAAACATCTTGATAATCATTACCAACGGCTCTTTTTGTATAAGAAATCTGTCGGGTAAACGGCACTTAAATAGCAGCATAAACACATATAAAAGCCCAATAGTTAGTATATTGGGCTTTTTCTTTTACCTGCGTTATTTAATTTGAACCATCCAATTTATCCTCCTTCCAAACTAGCGTAGCTGGTGAAATTTTTGCAGTTGATTCGGTATCATGAGTAAATCCGTTATATCCTTAAATTCAATCACGAAAAACATGAGGCATGTATGACATAAAAACATTTTCTGGAGGTTCATTTGGTCTCAATGTCTTTATCGCCCCGCCTATTCCGATAGCAAAAGTACGACTATACCATGGGGAGGAAGCGTGAAGTTTCTATTTTGGCCAAGTTTCCCATCATGCTGATGACGCCATAAATCTTTCACTCTATTTTTCGGCGACAAACTCAGTGCTTTTGCATCCAATATAAACCGGGTTTCGCGATCTGATCTGTTGAGAATTGCCAGTGCCTTATTCTTTGGATTGGCCAATTCTTTCTTCCATACTTCTACCTCTCCTGCCTTCAGGACACATTGGGCCTGTTTAAAAGCCTTGTCCTGATTTAGCGCAATCATTTCTTTATTCGTCAATATAGCGAGTGTCTCCTTCGAAATTTTACGCAGATCATTTCCCGCCATCAAAGGTGAATTCAGCATGCACCATATTGAAAAATGTGTTTTATCCTCTTCATGAGTCATCCCATTGCCCACTTGAAGCATATCCATATCATTATAATGGCCTGGTGAGCTATAAGGATATAGATTACGATTGAGATCGATAATATGCAGCACCGAAGCAAAATTCGGCTGTATATCTTGCGAGATACGCCAAGAATCTA
The DNA here is from genome assembly GCF_002376635.1 of Sphingobacterium sp. UBA3549. NCBI lineage: Bacteria > Pseudomonadati > Bacteroidota > Sphingobacteriia > Sphingobacteriales > Sphingobacteriaceae > Sphingobacterium > Sphingobacterium sp. UBA3549. Next base: position 33,293 of record NZ_DFOE01000025.1, read on the forward strand.
CTTGCTTAATTGCCCAATTTCCAGGAAATTGCCAGCGGCAAAGATTAAACCCTACATCAGGACGAACCGCCCGCACCGCTGTTATTATTTTTGTGTATTGCTCGCGATCATCTAGTTTCATTTCCAATCCACCACACCAGTCTACTTTGATAAAATCAAAATTCCATGTTTTAAAAAACAACGCAGCATCCTCACGTTCATGGCCATACATACCAACACCAATGCCCTTAGGATCTTTATCCCAAATTGAGCCACAGGTGTTTTTTCCGCCTTCCGAATACAATCCCGCTTTTAACCCCTTAGAATGAATATAATCGGATAAGGCCCGCATTCCATTGGGAAATTTTGAACGATCTTCGTAAAGTTTTCCTTCCGCATCTCTCCCTCCAAAATATCCATCATCCACATTGATATAGTTGTATCCTGCATCATGCAAGCCGGTAGTGATCATTGCATCAGCCTGCTCCCGAATCAACTTTTCGTCAATATGAATCCGAAAACTATTCCAACTGCTCCAACCCATAATGGGTGGTTTTGCCTCTTGCCCCACCGCCCTCAGGCTCCAATTACCTATTAGAGCCACTAATAGAACGCTCTTGAATAATAACTTAAATCTCATAACTTCTTATAAAAAATTGATTTGCTTGTCCTTTTCTCTATTTTCCAGCCTTCAGCTCAAAAATAGCAATAGGTAATGATATGGGAAAGTAAATTCAACATCACAACTATTTTATGTAACACATAACAATTAATCGGTAATTATAAATGTATCAAAGAAGAAAGATCTTTAACCTTCAAAAAGCCCCAATAAACTCCATAATATATACAATGATCCTGCTTACCAGTGCGTTTTCAAAATGAGGTCTCCAATAGATCGGACGCCCTCGCTTTGCTACTATAGTCTTCTTCTAACTTCTTATCCTCTGCAAACTATTCAACCAAGCACAGTGGGTTCCTTGTAAAAAAGATTGCCTCTCGAACAAATAATATTAAAAAAATTCTAATAAATAAAATTCGCAATCGATTGTCTTAAAAATAAATTTTCATTTATAGTATAATTTTCATTTCTTTAATATTGTATTAAAATGATTTACGAAAAATCATTTTAACCCCTTATATAACCAAGACATAGGCCCTTAAATTTTATGAGAATTTACTTATTTTTAATTTTATTACTTACATCAAATATAGTTATAGGTCAATCGAAGGGAAAAGTTCTCGGAACTGTATTTTCTCAAAATGCAGAACCGTTGGAAAAAGCGACTGTAACGATTCTCAATTCAAAAGACTCTTCTGTAGTTTCCTACCTCCTTACTGATACAAAGGGCAAGTTTGAATTTGTCAAAATTCCCACAGGGACCGCTTTAACACTTTTCATTTCACATGTCAATGCAAATCCTTTTCGCAAGGAGTTTATTATTCCAAATGGTGAACAATATGATTTCGCCCAGTTGAAGCTTGATTCCAAAAGTCTCGATGAGGTAGTCGTCAATATTGTCCCGCCCGTACGGATGAATAAAGATACCTTAGAATATAATACCAATTTCTTCAAAACACGTCCTAATGCTAATGTAGAGGAATTGCTCAAAGAACTCCCCGGTCTGCAGGTCAATATGGACGGTTCTATTTACTATCAGGGCAAGGAGGTTTCCAAAGTAAAGGTCAACGACAAGGATTTCTTTTCAAGTGACGTACGTATTGCTACGCGAAACCTAGACGCTTCCCTGATCAAGACGGTACAGGTATACCGTGACAAGGGGGAAACAAAGAAAGATAACGAAGATGAAGATAAACTACCGATTACGATCAATCTAAAATTTAAGAAAGATTTCCTCAGAGCCAGTTTTGGCAAACTCTATGGCAGTGCGGGCACGCGGAGCAGATATGAGGCCGGCGGTTTATTCAATACGTTTAAGGATACACTCCAGCTGAGTTTAATCGGTTTCGGAAATAATATTAACCGCCAGAGTTTTGATTACAATGAGTTAAACCAAGAAGCTGGACTCGGTCGTTCCGAAAACTATGGTTTTGATAATTTTGGTGGCAGAAACTATTCCGGCAAGGCCAACGATATTGGTCTGGGATTTAACCTCAACAACGACTGGGGAAAGAAAACCAAGCTGAATATCATGTACATGCTGAAATATAATAAAGCTGAAAATCAAAATACTGGCAATCAAATCTCTTTATTCGACCAGGAAAAACAATACTCAGAATCCAATTACCGACAACAGGAAAAAACTGTAGGACACAATATCAAAACGCTCCTCCGTCATCGGATGGATACCACAGCCTATTTCGAATTTACACCGAATCTGGGTATAAATTCCAAGAAAAATTCAAGCTTCGGAATGAACCGCTCCTATACGGACATCAAAAAACTAAATGACGCTACCGGTACAGGTGAAGATAAGGAAAATACACTGAACTATTCACATGGCTTCTACATCGAAAAACAGCTCAATAAAAACCATATTGTATCGTTTAGAAATACGATTTCCATCAACACCAATGAAAAGACCGACAGCTCTTTTCAGTATACCAATATCTATGATGCTGCTAAGCCCCAAACTAGTTTAGGGTATAAAAATCTAACGCAGAATAATTCCAGCAATCTATATTTTAGTTCTGCCTATTACAATAAAATTATTAAAAAACTCAACTTTGATTATTACTTTACCTATGTCACTAACCGCCAGGGACCACAGGAAACTGTCTATGTCGACCGCGACAGTACTGGTGAAGTACATGCAGCCCCCTATGAAAATAGTTACCGCTACAAATACCAAGATTATATCACAGGTATTATATTTTACTGGAGACCCACAAAAGATTTTAACGTAAAATTTGGAACTGCTTATCAAGTGAAAACAAATCATTTTGATCTACTTAAAATTAATTCGGTCGAGAAATCATCTTTAGGCTACTGGTTGCCCAATATTAATATCCGTTATAAAGATCTAAACCTTGGCTGGTATAAAGATCTCGAGTCTCCCGAACTCTATGGAATCCAGCAGCTCGTTATGGATCTAAATCCATTGTATACACGAAAGACATCCTTTATATTCAACAATATCGAAAAACAGAATGTCAGTATATCATACTATAAATACACCTCGAAATTGCAGTTTAATGTAAATGGAAATATCAATTATGTCAATAACAGCATTGGGACCCGTAGCTGGCGAAACAACAATACAGGACAAATGACCACCCAAATGTTTCTCGCGGGCTCAAAATATAACTATAATGCCTATACTTACCTGAGATATAACCTAAAAGCGAGTAAAAATTGGTCATTCTATCTATCGCAAAACAACAGTATCTATACTTATGAAAATTATAGTTCCATCAACGATGTAGATAATAAAGGGACCAATGTAGGGATCAATGCCAGCCAGCAATTTTCCGCGACGTGGAAAAATCTGGTGACGATATCACCGCAGTATACTTATTCTTGGAACAAGAATATAAATTCGGTAAAAGATAACTCCGATTTTATTGAATCAACCTATTCAATACATAAAATTGGTGCAGGATTGAATATTAATCCGATCCACGGATTTTCGTTGGAATCAACCTACTCGTTGGATAATCGAGCCAGCGGACTTAGTGGCAGAAAAAACTATCATATTTTAAATGTATCAGTCTATTATACCCTGAAAAATAATTCACAGCTAAAATTGACCGGTTTCGATATCTTGAATCAGAATACGCAAAATTATTGGGGCAGTCAAGGCAACAGAACATATTTTGGAAATTCACTTACATTGAAACAATATTTTATGCTAGGTTATATTCATAAATTTAATATTGTAAAAACAAAGAAGTAGCACATTTAAAGATCCGAACCTTGTCTACAAGACGTACTCCAGGGTATCAAATCAATACCTCTTCTTTTGCAAAGAGGCAATTGAGCGCTGGTTTAAACCTTGTTATATATCCTTTGGGTTTCCTTGACAACAGCTATGTTACAGCGTTGCTATCTGTTTGTTCTTTCGTTGCTATTTGTTTTCTATAAGACCGAATAATAAGTAACGAAACAGCAAAGGATAGGCAAGGAAACAGCAGAGAAATAGCAAACCAATACGCCGGCAATACCAACGGAGGTAGCCATAAGAAGTAAGAAAATGATCTTTACAATCTTTCAATGCTTGCTATCCTATTTTTCATATCTTCCAGTTCAGCACGAGATACTTTTTGCTTTTCAGAATAACTATTGGAATGCTGCTCGCGCAATTTACGTAGGCCTTTTCGGCTATCCGCTTCATAATCGTTAATGTCAAAGGTCACAGAATCTGTCGTCAAATTGGCAATACGATAAAGCGTACGTATCGTCTTTCCATCTTTTGCATAGGAAAGTTCGTACACATCGCCAACCTTTGGATCTTTCAGGTATTTTTCTTTCTTTTTTGCGCCAGAAATCCCAGCTATAACAATAGCAGCTGCCAAAAGTCCAATCAGCATTAAGCCCGCAAAATAACCGATAGGCGTTTTACGGATAGTTCCCGGCGGCAAGGATTGAAGTATCTGTGGATTGATTTCAGATTGGTAGCTCAACTTTTTGCAATGACTGCAAATCGTAATCATCTGCGCGGAATAAGGAAATATGGGTATCCAAAAAATGTGAAAACACTTAATTTGTCTATATGCAAATAGAGATTGAGCAGTACCACAATAATCACAGTTGCCGATTGCCGATTGCGATTTGTTGGTTAATACCTTGGTTCGTGTGCCAAAAATAATCATAGTATGATACGTTTTAATTCATTGTAATCGAAATACAAGAATGCTGCCCTTTCCTAACAGAAAATACGAGGATTTACAATTCGCAGGTCGTCGTTTACGATTCGCATATTCCGAATAAATATCCTGACAAGCAATATATTATAAAAACAAGGTAAAGCCATTTCAGAAAAAGCAGCTGAAATTGATCACCAATGCCCCTACACCTTCCTCATTTCACTATTCTGACTCAAATATTACAAAAAACAAAAAAACAAAGTATAGTTATCAGGTAGATTTTATATATTTGCATTAACATTTTTTAACACATGAAACAGCATATACAGTATACCCTTGAAAAACGAATGTCCTAAGGGGATGTTTTACAAGTAAATTCAAATATCTCCGATAACCCATCTCAAACAATACACTCACTATTATAATTAGTATGACAAAAAACAACATAAATTTTGTCGTAATGGCCGCGCTTTGTCTAAGTTCTGGCGCACTATACGCACAAAACACTATAAAAGGAAAAGTAGTTGACAATAACAACAATCCTATTCAAGGGGCTACTGTCACCGAAACGACCAGTAAAAAACAAGTACAGACAGATACAAATGGTCTATTTGAGTTACCTTCTTCTGGCAGCTCGCTAAATATCAATATACAATATATAGGCTTTGAAAGTAAAACGGTTCAAACTAATCCGACAGGCTTTACCACAGTTCAACTTGTGCCTTCAACTGCCCTGTTAGACGAAGTGGTCGTAACGGCTTTAAATATATCCAAGGAAAAAAAGACGTTAGGATATTCTATTCAGGAACTAAAGGGAAAAGATCTTTCCGAAGCTAAAGAAAGTAATCTCGTAAACTCCTTAGCCGGAAAAGTTGCTGGGGTTCAGGTAACAAATAGTCAAGGAAATATGGGTTCTTCGAGAATTATTATCCGTGGAGAAACTTCCATTGCCGGAAACAATCAACCTTTATTTGTGATTGATGGAACACCTGTTGATAATTCCCAGCTGGGAACGAGTGGTAACCGTGACTATGCAAATGCAATTTCAGATATCAACAGCGAAGACATCGAATCCATAAGCGTACTAAAAGGGCCTAATGCAGCTGCGTTGTATGGTTCAAGAGCCGCCGCTGGGGTGATTTTGATTACGACAAAAACTGGAAAAAAACGCAAAGGATTGGGGATAAATATTAATTCAAATAATACCATTGAACGTCTTGCCGTTCTACCCGATTATCAAAATGTATTTGGACAAGGTGCCAATGGAAAGTTCAGCTATGTTGATGGAAAGGGTGGCGGTATCAATGATGGTGTTGATGAAAGCTGGGGGCCAAAAATGGATGGCAGACTCATCCCACAATTTTATTCAAAGGGTGAAGCAGTACCTTTCTTGCCACATCCAGATAACGTACGCAGCTTTTTTGGAACAGGACGAACATTAAACAATGGAATATCTATTGCCGATGCCACAGATAAAGTTGATTATCGTTTTTCTTATAACAATAGTAATCAAACAGGAATTATCCCAAATTCTTCGATTGAAAAAAATAACTTCAATATTAACACACGTTATAAAATCACGGAAGATCTGACACTTACAGCAAATGCAAATTATGTACGTACAAACTCAGGTAATTTACCAGGTGTAGGGGGCTTTCGCTCGAACGGCTATATGCTCCAATTTACCTGGTTTGGCAGACAGGTCGATGTTTCCCGTTTAAAAAATTATCGGGATGAAAACGGTAACCTTGTCAATTGGAACAATAGTTATTATAGCAATCCATACTTCATCGCAGAGGAAAATACGGTACAGCAACAACGCGACCGAATTTTTGGAAATGTTGGTTTAAATTACAAGATCAACGAGTTTTTGACAGCCAACTTCCGTACTGGTAACGATTATTATACTGATCGTAGAAAAATACGGATTGCTTATGGTACCAATGGTACACCCTACGGTTCCTATGAAGAAGATGCTTATACAGTAAATGAAAATAATACGGAGTTTACTTTAAACTACAATAGACCGCTTTCAACAGACTTTACGCTGGATATATTAGCTGGAGGTAATATACGTAGCCAATCGCGGCAACGCAATAACCAAAAAGCCCCGCGTTTAGCTGTACCTGATGTCTATACGCTAGCAAACTCCAGAGATGCCTTGATTTCAACAGGTGAATATAGCCCATTGAAGGCCTACAGTATTTTTTCATCGGCGCAATTAGGGTACAAAAATTATGCATTTTTGAATCTAACAGCTCGAAACGACTGGTCTTCTACTTTGCCTGTTGACAATCTTTCGTATTTCTATCCGTCTGCAAACGCTAGCATAGTCCTGACAGATGCATTCGCTATTCAAAGCGATATATTGTCTTTCTGGAAATTACGGGGGGGATGGTCCAAAGTAGGTAAAGATACAGACCCTTTTAGTTTAATTGATTCTTATCTATTTAGTGCACCATACGGAGACAACCCACAATTATCGGTCAATGACATTAAGAAAAACCCAGACCTAAAACCCGAAACAACCACCTCAACTGAGCTAGGTACCGAACTGGCTTTCCTAAAAAATAGAGTGCGATTAGACTTAAGTTTATACGACATCAATAGTATCAACCAGATTTTAGCCGTTGATGTGAGTCCATCGACAGGTTATAAGAAGAAACTCATGAACGCCGGAAAGATCAACAATAAGGGGCTTGAAATTCAATTAGGGGTTACACCGGTGAAAAAACAGGATTTCCAATGGGATATCAATGTCAACTTCGCAACAAATAAAAGTAAAGTTGTAGAATTAGACAATGACGGATTATTACAAAGTTATACGATCGGATCATCAGGAACCGTGCAAGTTTTGGCCGCAGTCGGAAGACCCTATGGAACTCTTTATGGAACTGGCTTCTTACGGAATGAATCGGGTCGCCTTATCGTGAACGCCGACGGAACACCTGCCACTGATCCAGTGAATCACTATTTTGGCAAATTTACACCAGATTGGTTGGGCGGTATTACAAATCAATTCCGTTACAAAAACTTTGATTTAAGCTTTTTGATAGACATCAAGCATGGGGGCAAACTCTACTCAGGTACGAATGCGACCGGTAGAGGAACTGGGGTATTGGCCTCGACTCTCCCTGGAAGAGATGCTGAACATGGCGGACTGAGCTATACAGTTAACGGGACAACCTATGATGATGGTATTATCGTAGATGGCGTAAATGCAGACGGTTCAGAAAATACGAAAGTTGTATCGGCACAACAATATTATAAAACGCTATATAGAACCAATGAAGCAAATGTATTCGATGCTTCTTATGTTAAATTGCGCGAGGTAAAACTAGGTTACCAATTGCCAAATCATTGGATTTCCAAAATCGGCTTTCAGGGAGCTTCGTTCTCTTTAGTAGCTCGAAACCTGTGGATTATCCATAAGAACGCACCCAATATTGATCCAGAGACAGCCTTTAATACAGGCAATGCACAAGGTTTGGAAAGTTTACAGTTACCGACCACAAGAAGCTTTGGCTTCAATTTAAATCTTAAGTTTTAAGCAACTGAAATCATCGCTGCCTAAGGCAGTTCGATTTCTTACTAGCGAACAATTGAAGAACAAATAATTATTTTGAGCATGAAAATAAACAGCAAATATATAACAGGACTTATTCTCTTACTGGGCCTAACCACGTCCTGCAAAGATGAATTAGCAAAAGTCAATCAAAATCAGAATGAGGCAGAAAATCCTCAACCTGGCTACCTTCTCACAAGCGCGATTAAAACAACAGCCGACAGCTACTGGGGCGTAAGCAATAATCTTGCTTCTAGTCTGTTGTTTGTACAACATTGGGCTAGAATCCAATACACGGACCCCGACCGCTATATTTTCACAAACAATGATTTCACAGAAGGATGGTCAACCTGGTACTCAAAGAGCATCAGCCAATTAAAGATCACGCAAAAATTAGCAGCAAATAGCGGCAACGACAACTACAAGGGCGTAGCACTTATCTTGCAGTCATGGGTATTTTCATTACTGACAGATGCCTATGGAGATATTCCTTATACTGAAACAGGAGACATTGATGCTTATTTGACTCCTCGTTACGACGCACAGGAGAATGTATATAAAGGCCTATTGAACGATCTCAAAAACGCACAAAGTTTATTAAAAGTTGATGGTGAGGCTATCCAGGGTGATATTATTTATGAGAATAAAATCATTAAATGGAAACGTTTTGCGAATTCACTCAGATTGCGCTTTGCATTACGTATTGCTGACCGCCTACCGGATCTAGCCAAAACTACATTGCAGGAAATCGCAGCAGAAGGAAGTGGTTACATTAGCTCCAATGAGGATATCGCTCAGCTGATCTACCGCGATGCTCCTTATCGCAATCCCGTCAGTGCATCTTTTGAAGCAAGAGAGGATTATCGCGTGAGTAAAACAATGGTAGATAAGCTTGTCGAGTTAAACGATCCACGCTTACCTATTTATGCGGATGCAACGGACAAACCGACTAAGGAGCAATATGTTGGTCTCCCAAATGGCCTCACTTCAAGTGAGGCTAGCAGTATTGGTTTTGATCTTACATCCCGACCAGGAAAATATTTCCGTGAGCCAAAAGCTCCTGCAGTGATCTTAAGTTATTCGGAGGTTCTTTTTGATCTTTCCGAGGCCGTAAGCAGAGGATTTATTACGGGTGATGCAGCAGATCTCTACCAAAAGGCCATTCGCGCATCTTTTGAACAATACAAAGTCAGTAATAATTTAATCGATGCCTACCTTCGTCAATCATCAGTAATTTTCGACCCCAATAACTATAAAAAGTCAATTGGCGAACAAAAATGGATTGCGTTATATGGGCAAGGTTTGGAAGCATTTGCCGAATGGCGTAGATTGGATTATCCTAAGTTAACACCTGCAAAACAAGGTGCTTTGGGCGGAAAAATCCCTTTGCGCTTTCTATATCCCGGAACAGAACAATCTCTCAATGGAGCTAATTACCGAGAAGCCATAGCACGCCAGGGTAGCAATACGTTGTTAACTAAACTGTGGTTTGATGTAGAATAAATAGATATCAACAGAACTAAAAGCGGAGAAAGCACAAATTTTTTCCGCTTTTTTTTTTGAATAGATTTCTTACCTTAGTATAGGACTTTAACGATTTAAATGCCATGGATGATCAAACATTAGACAGAATAGACCAACTCAGCGAAGAAGGAAACATTCAATGTGACGAAGGCAACTATCAGGAAGCGATCCGCTTGTGGACCGAAGCACTTGATTTGGTCCCAAGTCCGCAAAATGTTCACGCAGAAAGCCTCTGGCTCGAAGCCTCTATAGGAGATGCTTTTTTCTTACTCGACGACTTTACCAATGCGCTCTCCCATTTTGAAAAAGCAAAACAAAATATCATCGAAAATGCTTACGAAAATCCGTTTATTATGTTGCGGTTAGGACAATGCTACCTACACGACAATAATAGTGAGCTGGCTCAGGAATATCTTCTCCGGGCTTATATGATGGAAGGAAAAGATATTTTCGAGGATGAATCCCCCAAGTACCTTACATTTTTAAGTAATAATATCGATTTAGATTGATAATTATCAATCTAAATCGATGGCTTCTTCACCTTTCATCGGCACACCAGATGCCATAACTGCGGCGTCGACAGCAAATACTGCTTAGTATTTTTGGCCTTTCTGCTTTGTTTCACTTTATCGTTAATAATCGCGTTCTCGAGAAGTCCTGCTTCAATGGCTCCCGATGCCAATTTCGTTGCCTTTAGAATAAGTAAAATTCTCACACATCGCCTGATCAAAGTAAATCTAGCGAACAGATTATTTTTCCAAAAAATAATGATCTAATTTGATAGCAGACAGCAGTGCATTGGCTACTAAATTAGCCTTAAAATCCAACAATAACCACTAAAAAAATCAAAAAAAGAGCACATTGATGTTGTCACAATTATAAAATAAACTATATTTGCACATTAATTTATATTTGATCTAAATAAATTACCATGAAGAATAGAACACGCTATTTGATGTTCAATTGTGGAATCTTTTTGCTTTTAAGTGCTAAGCTAAATGCACAAGAAATATCCCTTGTTGTAAAAGACCGAGAAAATAAACCATTAAGGCAAGCGAATATCAAAGTTGATGGAAAGAGCGTAGGATATTCCAATCAATTCGGGCAATTCAATTTTGCAAAAAAAAGTTTAAGCAATACTATTCAATTACGAGTATCCTATACAGGCTTCTCTCCGGTTGAAAAAATGGTGAATTTAGATACCGTTCAACAACCCTTAATCATTCAGCTTAATTCTACCCAAATTTTAGATGAGATCATTGTAACAGCAGGACGTAAAGCGGAAAGCATCTCCACTGTACCTTCTTCAGTTTCTATCTTAACGACAAAGGAGATTGAAGCCCAAAGCCAAATCAGCACTAATCTTTCCACTATTTTGGGTAACACCATTCCTGGGCTTGGAACTGCGACAAACAAAGCAACCAATTCCGGCCAGACCCTCCGTGGACGATCTGTATTGGTTTTGATTGATGGAATTCCACAATCCACCCCCTTGATGAATGGACAACGTGATCTCCGCACCATTGACGCAAGCGTCATTGAGCGAGTTGAAGTCATCAAAGGTGCTACTTCCATCTATGGAAATGGATCCGCAGGAGGCATTATCAATTACATTACGCGCACCCCGTCAAAAGATGCTGCACCGATTCAGGGAATGACTAGTCTGCGAACAACATTTAATCCCGTAAACAGCGCGGGTACCATGGGATATCGCATAGGCCAAACATTATATGGTCAAAAAAACAAATGGAATTATACTGTAAGCGGTTCGGCCGATTACGTTGGACTGCAACGCGACGGCGACGGTGTCCCCCTTGGTCAGACTGACGGTCTTTCGAACACCTATCAATACAACGCATTCTTAAAGGCTGGTTACCGCATCGATAGTAGTTCTAATATAACGGCAGTGTACAACTTCTACAGAAGCAATCAACACAACAGATACATCAGCCAGGCAGGTATATATGGACAGACTCCTACGATAGGAGTAAAAGGCGAAGATCCAGGTAAACCGGCTGGAACTCCCTACAACCACAATGCCATGCTGACCTACAACAAAAACAATCTCTTTGCCTCCACATCTTTAACGGCGTCAGCGTACTACAATACGTTTCGCTCAATGAATCGTTATGTCGAGAAAGCTTCTGCATGGTATGGTCCGGGACAAACACAAATCAATTCGGAGAAAAAAGGATTACGCGTTAATCTCAACACGCCATTTCAGCTATTGGGATCCAATGCGGACATTACCTATGGTATAGACTTATTAAATGATGTGACAGATCAGAATCTGACTGATGGAAGGGTTTATATCCCCTATATGAATATGTTAAACATTGCTCCATACGCCCAAATTAAGATTGATTTCCTAGAAAATTTAATCTTTAAAGGCGGTGTACGCTATGAAAATGCAACCGTAAAAATCAAGGACTTCAATACCATTGCTACAGGACCCAATAACGAGGGAAGTATTGCTGTAAAGGGTGGAAAGATCCCTTACAAAGGAGCAACCTTCAATGCAGGCTTACGTTATAACAAATATGCAATTTTTAACCCCTTCATTAGTTTCTCACAGGGTTTCGCGATTAACGAACTGGGTCGTATCGTCCGCAGAGCAACAGATAATGACCTAGACAGCCTAAAAACTGATCCAATCATTACCAACAATTATGAAATAGGATTTTCAAGTAATTATAGTATTTTCCAACTATCCGCTGCCTACTACTACAGTACATCCAAAATGGGAGTCGAACTCGTTGATATCGGTGGTTACCTGATGCCCCAACGTCTGCCAGAGGATGTATATGGATATGAAGTTGCATTAAGCGCTAACATTTCACAGCAATTGACCATTGGTGGAACTTATGCCTATGTAGAAGGGAAATCCAAAAAGGACGACGGAACAAAGTCCTACCTCAATGGCTCACGTATTTCTCCCAAAAAAGCAACGGGATATATTTACTACACGCCAATCCAACCCCTTACCTTTCAGCTTTTTTGGGTACATACAGGGTCACGGGACAGATTCCTTCCCAACGAAAAAGGAATATACAAAAACAGCGAGGGACCGGTCAAATCTGTTGATGTATTTAATTTAAATAGTAACTACCATATCAATAAACAATGGTCTATTGGTATGGGAATAGAGAACTTATTTAATAAAAATTATTATCCTGTCGTTAGTCAATACCGTGCCCTAAATGAAGAGTATGTAAAAGGACAAGGGATGTTGGCCTCGTTTAACATCAACTATAAATTTTGATATGTTTAAAACTGTCACCCTTTGGTTGCATAAATGGCTCGGAATCATTACCGGTGTTGTCGTCACCATCCTAAGCCTGACAGGCTGTATATACACCTTTCAGGATGAGCTCAAACTAGTGGCTTATCCCGAAAAATATTTTATCTCCGGCACCACTGGCCATCCAACCATTCCACTTCCTTTAAGCACGCTTCTTCACTATGCACAGAAAAGCCTTCCAAAGGATGAGAAAATTACGCGAGTTGACCTTTATCCAACCAAGAACCGCACTTGGGTGTTTCGTGCTGTAAAAACTGACGAAAACGCATTTGGTCACTGGAATTATTACAAATACTATAAACGCGTATTCGTCAACCCATACAGCGGGCAAGTACAACACGTTGAAAATTCAAAAACAGAATTCTTTCAGCTGACACTTCAGCTTCACCTTAACCTACTTTTGGGCAAGCGATTTGGCCATCCTATCGTCGCCTGGTCAACCGCCATCTTTATTCTTATCCTACTTAGTGGCATCGTTCTTTGGTGGCCAAAAAAATGGAAAGGCAAGAATCTCAAGCGAAGTTTTTGGCTTGATACCAAAGTTAAATGGAAACGACTCAACCACGATCTGCACAATGTCATCGGTTTTTATAGCCTATTCATAGGATTGATTTTTGCCATAACTGGACTCGCCTTTGCTTTCCCCGGCTTTAAAAAATCATACATCGCAACATTCAATGTATTGCAGTCGACAACTGCATCTTCTGGGCGCATTTCACCTGTGCCATTACCTACGGCAGAAAATCAGTTTCAGGACAATGCGTTGCGGTATGCACTGACAAATTATCCCGCCGCTGAAATGATGTCTATACGATTGAAAAAAGGTACGCAAACAGGAATGGATATTCAGGTACGCCATGATGAAAAACGAAGCGGGGTGTTTGATTGGCTCTATTTTGACAGAAGAGGCAATAATCTATACGAAATCAAGTCTAGCGAACAACTACACTACGGTGATAAGTTGGGCGCCCTTAATTATGATATCCACACAGGTAGCATAGGTAACATCTCAACAAAAATCATTGCATGCCTAGCTAGTCTCTGCTGTGCGTCCTTGCCCATTACCGGATATATCATCTGGATGAACAAAAGCAAAAAGAAGAAAAAGAAACGTTATCAACACAATGTTAATAAGTACTGTTAATAAATGTATTTTTCTTATAAACAGGTTTTCAACAACGTTATTAACATTATGTGGAAAAGTTAACCCAACATAGTTATCGGAATCAACAGCTCGTTTCGCATGAATATATCGGGTAGTAAGCTAAATTGATCCAAATTTCTATTATTGGTCAAGCCATCTTTGAAAATTTGGAGAGCGTTCTTCACTGACAATGACAACAATACTTTCAGGGGTTGGTGGTATTAATGCTAACTTGATCCGATTCCTGCTAATTTTTAACATGGACTGAATCGCATCGATCCGAACGAGAAATTTTCGATTGATCTGGAAAAAAACCATTGGGTCCACCTGGGTGACCAAATGGGTAATGGTATCTTCAATAATATATGCGATTCCCGATCCCTTTTCAACGGCATATAGCTCTTTGTCCTCCGCCATAAAATAAGCAATATCAGCAATAGCCAAGGACTTTAAAAAATTTCCGTACTTCACTAGAAAGCGCTGTTTGAGTTGAGGTTCGATTTTGGGTAGTAATGGCTCAATACGATTCATTACCTGTTTCAGCTCATCAACGTCAAAAGGTTTTAACAAATAGGCATAACCTTTATTTTGATAAGCCTCCAAGGCATATTGTTCGTAAGCGGTCGTAAAAATAAGAGGAACATCAACAGCCACCTGCTTGAAAATTTCAAAGCTCAGTCCATCCATGAGGTGAATATCCATAAAAATCAGATCAAAATGCTGCTTATTGATCGCTACCACAGCCTCCTGAATCTCTTTTGCATTGGAAAAGGTAAATATAGTTTCGCCGTATAGCGAGTTCAGCATTTCCTTTAAACCAACGAAAGCCCAATCTTCATCTTCGACAATCAGTATTTTCCATCCCATGGGTTGAATGTAATAAAAAATCCATTTCCTTAAAAAGAAAATGGATTAATATATATAGGATTTAAAAAAAATCAATTATTTCAACAGATCGGGATTATTGTTGATGGCTTCCTGTGGATAACGAATGACATAACGAGGATCATTCTGCTGTAAGGTTACCGTTCTGCCGAAGCTACTATGGGTGATCGTCGGTCTGGTCGTCCGTTTTAGATCATACCAACGTAATCCTTCAAGTGCCAGTTCGCGTTTGCGCTCCAACATGACCGCATCTAGCAATTGCTCCTTTGATAAACTAGCGTCAGCTTTAGATTCTGTGGCATATGCATCTGCGCTGAATCTGTTTTTCTTTAATGCCGAAAGATACTTCAATGCTTCTGCGGTATTTCCCAGACGAACGTAACATTCGGCCATAGTCAAATAAAGATCGGCATTTCTAAAACTCACATTGAAACGATTTTCACCGCCTTTGAGAGATACATAATTACTGCCACTTTTTTGGAAATAACGGCCTTTTCTCAAATCACCATCTGAGTATGCCGATAACAAAGAAGGCGAGATAAACGAGCTTGAGCGAACTTCAGGAACGGACACCTTTTCCAGAGCCATAATCATCTCTGCTGATTCAAAATCGTTCGGAAGTTGACTTCCAGCAACATTCAGATCAACCAGTTTGTCATTTATAGCCGAAGCTTTTTTAGCAGCATCAATCGCTTCCTGCCACTCTCCGCGATACAAATGAACACGTGAGGCCATCGCATACGCAGCGCGTTTACTAAAGCGATAATTAGCGCCTTTTGCCTGATCATCGACAGTCAGTAAAGCTGTTCCTTTTTCCATATCCGTCAGGATCTGCGCATAAGACTCACCAATGGTCGCGGGAACAAAACGTTGTTCCAGGTCAATCTTTGTCGATAAAGGAACACCCCGAAGCCCTGCATTACCCGCTGAATAGACCTCACTGTAAAGATTTAACAACTCAAAATGAGCATATGCACGCATCAGGTAGGCCTCACCTTTAATCTGATCTACCGTGGCATTACTTCCTAATTTTTCATCGATGGTGCTGATAATTTGATTGGTATAAAAAATACTGTTGTAAAATGCCAAATAGGGATAAGCGATTGTTGTTGCGTCAGGATTTTGGTCGTTCCAAAGATAGATATCTTTGGTTCTAGCGGCATCGGTTGAACTTTCATCCAACAATAGTTCATCCGTACGCAAGGACAAATAAGACTTATGTGTTGGAAACCCCACATAGCTACTTGTCATTAATCCCCTAAAATCACTTTCCGAAGCAGGGATGACTGTTCCAACCGGTTGTATATCTAAATATTTATTGCAGGATGTCAATGCACTTGCTGTCATGATCATTCCAAAATAAATTATCTTTTTCATGTTAAAAATCAATTAAGAGAATTAAAAACTTGCAGAAAGACCAAAAGCAAAAGATTTACTTATTGGTTGTGCATAATAGTTGCCGTAGGTCTCTGGATCAAAATACCCATCGTAATTTGCGCCGAAAACAAAGAGATTACGCCCTTCTACATTCACACGCAAATTGCTCGCACCAATTTTTTTACTTACTGCAGCCGGTAAAGTATACCCTAATCGAATACTATTGATGCGGACATAGCTCATCTTTTTTGCCCAGATATCATACTGCTTGAAAGAGTTGATCGGATCGTTGCTTTCCATCCAAGCATAGGCCATCCAACGATCATTGAATTCGGAACTTATGCTTCCCAAAGCAGGCATATTACCACCTTCTTGCAATGCCTTAAAAAGATCTGTTGTATAATTCTGCCCACGGTCTACCAAAGCCGGATTATAAGTCGGGGTACGGCTTACCCAACGCTCCAAATTAAACACTGCAGAAATCGCAAGGTCAAAGTTACCATAACGGAAACGGTTAGTCATTCCACCGATAAACTTCGGATCTTTACTACCCTTGTATTTAAATTTAGAACGGTATTCTGCAGCAGTCATATCGGTTTGCGAAGTATAGCCCGGTAAGAATTCTGCCCATGGATCGTATAAACCATAAAACTCTTCAAAACTTGAAACGGACCCATCCTGATTTCTAAATTGCATTACGCCATCTTTATCCAAACCTGCAGTTTCCAATACATATAAACCATTTATGGGACGTCCCTCCTGTGCCTCCGGCGCATACGCTTTAGGATCATTCATGACCTTTAATAATTTATTGTCATTATGTGCGATATTGAAATCCGTTGACCAAGAAAACTTATCTGTCTGAATCTGACGGCTTGAAATCGTCAACTCAATACCTTGATTTCGTGCTGACGCCCAGTTAACCTGAACATTCTGAAAACCATTTTCCAAAGGTAATGCGCTGAAACCAATCAGGTCAGTACTTTTTCTGTTATAATAGTCAACAGTAATGTTTAATCGATTTTTCCATAAGCCCAAATCAATTCCGGCATTATAAGACTGTGTCCGTTCCCAACGAAGTTTGTCATTGGCAGGCATATCAACAACCACAGTTCCCTCGGTGTTACCCGGAAGAAGCGTGGTATTACCATAGTTACCGACGATAAAAGGATAGGTATTGCGGTCTACATTTCCCTGGATACCATATGAAGCCCGTACCCGCAAATCGGAAAAGGCCGTTTTTCCTTTAATAAACTCTTCTTCTAGCACATTCCACGATCCCGAAAGCGACCAAATTGGTAAAAACCGATATTTTGGATCCACACCAAACATGTTTGAACCATCGTAACGAATGCTACCATTGACGTTGTACTTACGGTCAAAGGTATAAGTTGCATTCCCATAAAATGACGGATATGAGTTCTCAATAAATCCCTTTTTGTACTGAAGAAATCTTGAATCTGTTTGATAGTTACTATTTGGAAAAACAATGCTCTGGGTAGTCAAAGTCGCCGGATTGTAGCCAAATCCTTTGGTTGACACCACTTTATTTGTAGTACGTCGCAGCTCTGTTCCTCCCATCAATTCCAGCTCATGGCGATCGTTCCAGCTTTTGTTGTACTTTAAGTAAGTTTTCCAGTTATATTGAAAAATACTATTATAGTCATTTTCGATCTTACCTCCAGTAGGCAAGAAATACTTATAAGTTTTACTAGCAGCATCGTAATACCGTGTAGCAGCACGTAACTTGCGCGTATTATAACTCTCTTGATCGGCAAATTTTTCTGTGCTGTTTTCATCAAACTGCAAGCCAAATTCGGAGCGTAATGACAATTGTGGAATAATCGTATATTCCAAGTAACCAATCGCTTTCAGTGCCTTATTCGTTAAAGTATATTTGGTATTTTCCCTTTCTTCTATAGCATTGAAAGGAATATAGGTATCTTTTTCATAGCCCTCAATATCCGGATCATAGTTGAATCTACCAGATTGATCATAAACAGAAAGATATGGGTTAACCGAACGCACATAATAACTTCGGTTCGTAAAAGCATCTTGATCCTGAATCGGATTTTGTCTATTCGAAATCGATCCTAATACATTAATACCCGCCTTAAATCGATCGTTGATTGTAAAGTCGTTGTTTAAGGTAAGCGAATAACGACGAAGATCAGCTCCTTTAGTTGCTCCCTTTTCATCATAAAAACCACTGGACATATAATAGCGATGTCCGTCATTACCACCCGAAATAGATGCAGAATACTGCTGATTCAGCGCCTGACGGTACAATTCTTTTCCCCAGTCCGTTTGTTGTGCACGCAATTGATTGATCGACTGCTGCACTTCTGGTAACAAAGCGGCCAGACCACCCGAACGATAAGCATCCAATGCATCTGCTTTTTTTAGTATCCGCATAACAGCGCCCTTATCCGTACGATAATTTAAATCGGTGCGGTCGGCCATCAATAACTCAAAATCTACCTTCTCGTTAGCATCCATCAGATTGAGCTTACCGAAATCCGGACGTTGCGTCACAAAGGTATTGGCCGACACTTGCAGTTTTGCGGGCCCAGATTTACCTCTTTTTGTGGTAATCACAATGACTCCATTTGCCGCCCTCGCGCCATAGATGGAAGTCGCCGCTGCATCCTTTAATACCGTAATATCGGCGATATCGTCAGGATTGATACCCGCAATCGGAAGATTACTCAAGCTATTCAAATTGTCTTTGTCAATTCGTTTGGGCAATTCAGCTCCTTCAATCGGCATGCCATCGATGACCCATAATGGGTCTTGTGTGCCATTGAGTGATACCGTACCCCGGATACGGATCTGTGGGGCACTGTTTGGTCCACCATTAAAATTACTCAGCTGCAAACCTGCGACCTGACCAGCCAACATTTCGTCGATCGATGCAACTCCCGTCTGTTTGATATCAGCAACGTTGATTTTATTGTAGGCAGTCGTATTTTTACGTTTTTTGATATCGGTATAACCCGTTACAATCACCTCATCCAAAGATTCGCCGCTAGGCTGTAACAAAATGGTTTTATGATCCTGAAATACCGGTACCTGAATTCGCTGGTATCCGACATAGCTAATCGTTACATATTTTAAATTATTAGGCACTTTCAGTCGAAATTCACCTGCCGCATCGGTCAACGACCCCAATGCCGACTGCTGTACCTGATTGGGTACACCGATGTCCTCTGCTACTGCCGAACTTTCAACGACAACCGTCGCCCCCACGACCGGTTTTAACGTGACCGCATCCAGTACCTTTCCTTTCAGTTCCCTGGATTCCTGCGCATGCGCAACGTGCACACACATGAAGGTCAACGGTATTAAAAACTTATTCATTTTGGTAGATGTTAATATATTAGTTTAATTCTAAGGTATTTGCAATACGTAGTAAAAGATCCATGTAATGCGATTTTGTAATGGCATCACCAGTCCGCTGCTTTTGTTTCAGCAACTGGTAGATCTCATATAATTCAGCGCGCTTGTAGGTCAGCATATCGGACGTGCGCATCATACCGGTGACATGGACATTCCGAAGTTCAACTGGTGAAGAGGATGCATGTTGTGGATGCAAACATAGATCAGGTCGTGTCGCTTCAACCAACTGCTCAATGCCTGCCAGTTTCTTCGCGTTTAACTTCTCCATGGATTTGTTTGTAGAGACCATCAGCACATCCACATAGTTTTGTTGAAGCATCCGTGTTTTAAGATCCAACGGTTGTCCAATGATGGTTTTAGCAAAAATTGTCTGACGTACAGAAGTCAGAAACTCAGGTGCACTCCATGCTTTTTGACTTCCAAAAAGATTTTCCATCTCAACCATACGCAGTAGACGCTCATCGTTCACAAGTTTATACAACATAGCGTATTGAAATTCACGTTGTAAGTTATAAGGAGCGTACTCAAATGGTCCAATCGGCGAATCTCTCAACGGAAAAGTTTTTGCCATCAGCGCCGGCACGAACAACCACTCGGGCATGTAAAAGACATTTTTCTTGAGGTATTCCAAAGCACGCACCTGTTTTTCTTTCGGCACTGGACTATATGCATCTTTTTGATCGCCCAAAACGGCATTTTCTAGATAGATACCCCCGATGTTATTTAAGACATGGTCCGCATACGCGTACCATTGACCGACAACCCCCATATATAATTTACCAGCACGGTAGTAATCATCGCCTACCTTAGTGGTCCAATTGATTATATTTGGCATCATACGACGCAGATTCAGCATACCATATTCACCAGCTTTCATGGCGTCATCACCAAGATCTTCCGATTGAGCCCGCGGATCAACGATATTTTTGGAATCCTGTTGCTCACCATAATGATAAATCGGATCGTGTACATGGTTATCAATTTCCTTTCTCAACAAAGGTATTTCATCCCAAGGCTGTGTTTTACCGTACCAGCGGTAGGCCCAGCCAATCGCATACTTGTCGTATGCACCGATCACCGGGGTAATCTGTTCTACACCATCCTCAGGTTGCGCTACATAATTGAAACGCGCATAATCCATGATAGAAGGTGCTGTTCCCCCCATTTTTGCGGTAAAGCTTTTACTACGTAATGAATCCACGGGGAAACTCGCCGATGCCCCCATATTATGCATAAGCCCCAAAGTATGGCCAATTTCATGGGATGATACAAAACGAATGGCATGTGCCATTTTCTCATCGGAAAAAACATTAGCACGTACTGATGTATCGACGATGCCTGTTTGTATACGCATCCAGCTGTTCAGAATAGTCATAACGTTATGCCACCAGATCACATCAGCTTCCAATATCTCCCCCGAGCGTGGGTCAACGACGGATGGCCCCATCGCATTTGCCTGTGCAGATGCTGCATAAACGATAGAAGAAACGTTAGCGTCGTCCGGATCAAATTTGACACTGTCGGGCTGTTGTTTGGCCAGAATTGCATTTTTGAAACCAGCAGCTTCAAATGCGACCTGCCAATCGTGTACCCCATCAATGATTGCCTGACGCCATTGTTTTGGTGTCGCCGGATCCAAATAAAAAACAATCGGCTTCTTTGGTTCTACAAGCTCCCCCTTCAAATAGCGCGCTTTGTCTTCATCTTTCGGTTCCAATCGCCAGCGATTGACCAGATTTTTCTTATCCAGTTCTTGTTGTTTATCGTTAAAATACCAACGTGGTGAAGTGAAGAATCCCACTCTTGGATCGGCAAAACGCGCAACCATAGGTGTTTCTGGAAGCTCATACAGATTGCTCGTTATCTCTAGAGAAACTGGCACCGATTCATTCCCTTCAGTCACCTTCGTGGACAATACCGATTTCACAACGATATTATTCGAATATGATTTGATATCTTCGATCGTAGAAATACTGGTCTTAGGCGAAGTACCCAAGCCCAAAGAGGTAAACACATCCGTAAAGCTCTTTTCTGAACCATCAAAAACCTTGTTTACTTTTATTACTACAGCACTGGAGTCTTTGGAGTAGCTCTCGACTTTAAAGGATTCGATATAAGAAGGACGGTAATTATCATAAACTGAAGCCGCAATCGCATCACCCTTGGGTACTTCGACCTGTGGTTTAATCTCCGAAACCCACACTTCTTTTTTCTCCTTACGATGAGTAAAACGAATGACCTTATTTTCATAATTCATCCCTTTATTTACGCCGGCCTCATTCAGCGCCAATGGAACAGAAGATAACTTCTGAATCAGTAGAATATCTTGCCCCATCTTTTTCAATGGAATCTCAAAGTAGTAGTTATTTTCCTTACGGATCACCGTAAACATCCCACTGTCCACATGTGCATCTTTCAACAATTTGTCGTATGCCGCTGTAGAGTCTTTTTTGTCTGTCGAATCCTTGGCAGCAATAACCGTCTCTTTTTTTCTTAAACCAACTGTTTGCAATATGGCACAAGATTGCATTAGACCCGTTGAAAATAAAAGACCTACGGCTAGCTTTGTATAAGTGTTTTTCATCAAATAATTATTTTTAAGCTCACTTTCAAAGGCATAAATGAGCTCGTGGCACGCTATTTGTTTTTCACTGGTGGCGATGTAATATCAACCGAATATCCATTGTCTAACCAAAGCTTGTATCAGCTGAGGATAAGTTATAGTAGAAAGTAATTGCATCTATTCCATGAAGTCAATCCTAAATTGCACGCTATAAAGGCCTTGACATTTTATCGGATAAGATTAGGCTGATCACAAACTAAAACCACTGGATTAAGAGCCAAATTTGTTAAAAATATTGTAGAGAATAATACATAAAGGGATGAACACGTAGTTTAGCGGTATGAACACGCACGATAAAAACATGAACACGTTAGACACCTTCAATTTCATTACGCATATAAGGTATTATGCGAGTGGTAATCGTACAATAAATTGTCCCCCCTCTATTCCGAACTGAAAACCAGACATTGTATAATAAGTATAGATCGATGATAAATAATTGAGACCGTACCCCTCTCCTTCCGACTCTGCCCCCTGCCGAGGCTGCCAGTTGTTGCTAATTTCCAGCAAGTTGCTTTCCGGAATGTAGATTAACCGAATAGTAAACGGATTCTCTTTAGAAATACGAGTATGCTTTATCGCATTCTCAACAAGCATTTGCAAACCCAAACGGGGAATCTTTTTTTCCAATAATTCATTTGAAATTTGAATGTCCATATCATTTAATGCCGCCCCAAAACGCACCTGCTGCAAGAAGAAATAAGCTTTACCCAATTCCAGTTCCTCTCGTAGCGTAGACCATTCCGCCTCGTCTGTACGCAGCATCTTCCGATAGACTTTAGTCATCTTGCCAATAAAAGACTTGGCCAGTTCATCGTCTTTTCCGATTAAGTACTGAAGTGAACCAAATGTATTGAATAAAAAATGTGGATTGATCTGTTGTCTCAATTGCACAAGACGCATCTGCGTATATTCATTTTCCTGTTCCAAGGCCAGCAATTTCAATTGTTGAATTTTACGCCGCTCCACAACATTGAAGTAGATTAATGCCATAGCGACCAGCATCAGCCCCACACCGAGCAAGATACTATAAGTCAACAATTCCTGGATTTCCTCTTCGATGCTCAACAACAGAACATACACCTTAATTTCACCACCAACAAAAAGAATGTTAGAAGGATAAGAATTGACCATTACGTCCAGCTGAAGAAAATCAGACTGGACAATTTGACCTTGTTTTGAAAATGCAGCAGTATTTCTTCGTCCCCACCTCCTATTATCTGGAGAATACACACAGATACCGCGGTCGTCATAGATCTCAAAGTAAGCGCGCCTTCCAAAGTTGAGTTTTGAAAAATAAGCATTCAGCCGTTCAATATCCATGTAAATATGATACAGCCGATGATGTATTGTCCGGGTACGTAACAATGTTAGCATCCTGTTGCCCACATCTTCAACCTGACCCACAGGGATAATGACCAATAAGGAATCCCCACTTTCTTTTGGATCGAAAACGGGTTGTTCCAATATCTTTTTCTCAGAAAGGTACAGATCTTGCTGCAACAATTCTAGTTGCTTCTTGACAAGCAACATATTCTCATCAGCAAAATCAATCAATATTCTTTTCTTAAGACGATCAACTTTATGATGGATAATACCGAGCAGTCCTCCCCCTACCAGCAGCAGCAACAACAAACAGACAATCAGGATAATACTATTTTTCTGCTCGCCATTTTTTAATCGAAATTTCACGGCACAAAAATACATGAAAAATTTTAAAGCGTATGCAAACTACCTCACAAGAAAGACTTTAACAAAGCCATGTATCCATTAATGCCGATCGATTCCCACTGCTCTTTCAAAATACAGGCCGCAAAGAATTAAAAAAAAACGCTAATTACTTTTTGTAAATTTAGTCGACCAAAATAGGGCTTTAATTAAAACATGCATTAAAATAACAAAGAGAATTATTATCTTAATAGCGTAATTAATGATTTGACACCATGAGACATACACTAATTATTTCATTGGCAGTGCTATCGGTCTGCTGTTGGTACAGTTTCAACAGTCCGAATGATCAGCGAAATCCTTTATATGGCAAGGTATTCAGAGAGATCAATGAGATTGCCGAATTAAAATCCTACAAGTATTCAACTGGTGCAATCGTCGAAACTGGCGAGCATCCGCAGGGAGACCACCGCTTTGCTGCCGGCTATTTTACAAATGCAAAAAATGGCATCTGTATTCTAGAGGAAGTGCTACCCGATGAAAAAGCAGGTAAAGGTAAAGTAAAATACATGATTTTGGACACCATCAATATTCAAAAACTTAAACCCGACCAACAACTTAGCTTATGTAACTGCAAACAAGGTGATAAACCAAATACAGAAATTATAGCCATTAGTCATGTTGATGAAGACAAAGAATATTTCAACACCATCATCACAGCATGGCGAATAGATACCCAAAACCAGAAAATTGTCCGTTTAAAAGATACAAAAGGGATCAGCTGTCTCAATGAAGGTTATGGGATATAAACACAAATGGCTATTTTAAATCAATCCATCAGCCTTTAGCTTGTCAAACACATGCAAAACACCAATAACCTGGACAGATTCCTCCAGGTATTCCTGGTGTGAAAAATAACGAACGGCCCCAATCTCATTACTGGGTTCTATCGGCTCTGTTAATGGATATAGAAAACAGTCCTGTTCCATGATAACCTCCGGTGCAAGCCCGTATGCCGAAGCTGTTATATGGCAATAATAGGAGATTTTATCCGGATCCAGATTAATATTTAGCTCCTCCAAAATCTCCCGACGGAGAGACTGCAAAGCTTCCTCTCCAGCATCAATTTTGCCGCCTGGCAGATACCACGCCTTTCTATTGTTGCTATATGCCAATAGTAATTTACCCTCTTTAATGCTCACTAAACCCGCTGTAGGCAAAGTTTTTTTTGTTTTCATGAATTTAAATATAAGCTAGTACTGATCGAAAAGATAAATTGAAATTAATTCTTTTACGACATTTATCAAAACACGACAGTCAATTTTAAGGATTCCCCCCTAAAATTCTTGAAAAATCAATCAATGCACCGTTAGTAGGATGATCTATCTTTGTGCACGAGCTTCCGCAGACTCTTCAGAAAAGTCTCTGCGTCATTCCGGGTGAAACACAACGGTGGTAACAAACGGAGCGTATAGCGTCCGGCATACCCCGTAAAAACCTTTTCAGAAAACAGCAGTTCTTCCCGTAGTCGTTTAATGTCGTTTTCAAATTCTACGCCAATCATCAGGCCTCGGCCTCTCACCTCACTCACGCCATCTATTGTCCTCAATTCTGTTAACAAAAATTCACCTACAGCAGCCGCATTGTCGATCAATTGTTCGTTATGGATAACATCCAATACTGCTAAAGCCGCCGCGCACACCACCTGACTGCCACCAAAAGTAGTCCCTAATTGTCCCATCACAGGCTTTATCTTTGGAGAAATAATCGTGGCTCCCATGGGAAGTCCATTTGCAATTCCTTTGGCAACAGTAATCAGATCGGCTTCTATCCCAGCATGCTGATGTGCAAAGAAAAGCCCTGTACGTCCATATCCACATTGAATTTCATCCAAAATAAGCAACGTACCCGTTGCTGTACAAATTGATCTCACTGCTTGCAAGAAATCAGGACTTGCCTGATGGATTCCTCCAACACCTTGAATAGGTTCAATAATTACAGCGCAGTATTCTTCTGTTTCCAATTGTTTTTTCAAACTGGAGATATCATTGAAGGGCGTGAAAACAAACTGTTCACTTTCATTTAATGGCGCACGGATAGATCGAATATCCGTTGCCGAAACTGCCGCTGAGGTCCTCCCATGAAACGCATTGGACATTGCTAAGACTTTCCTCCTCCCCGTATGGAATGAAGCCAACTTCAGTGCATTTTCGTTTGCCTCAGCACCAGAATTACTAAAAAAGACAGCATAGGTCGGATAACCACAAGCTAAGCCTAGGCGTTGAGCAAAACGGTCCTGCAAGTCATTCTTAACCGCATTTGAATAAAATCCAATCTTATTGATCTGTTGTAAAACCTGTGCGATAACATGGGGATGACTATGCCCAACAGAAATAACTGCATGCCCGCCATATAGATCCAAATAGGACTGCTGCTGGTCATCATACACAAAGCAACCTAAAGCGCGTTCGATTGCAATATCAACTTTCTCAAAAACTGGAAATGGTTTCATGAATCAATTCGTATTAATAAAACTCAAAAATCAGCTTAAATATACTTTACGTACTAGTCCAAAAAGGTTATTTACTACTAGTCCAGCCGACGCGGACAACCAAGCAAATAACTCATCTTAAAAACAATAGCTTAGCGCTGATCTCGCGCGCGACATCCTGTATATTTTAATCCTGCTGAACAATCGTATCTTTGGATAATTACCCGATATGAAAGCCCCATGCTTAGACCTTGGAATTTAACAATAGACATTGACAGATCTTCTGCAAAAGCAATTTACATCCAAATAGCAGATAATGTTGCCGCAGCCATACAATCAGGCAGGCTGCCGAGAGGAACGGCCTTACCGAGCAGTCGATCACTTGCAGCGCAGCTAAAAGTGAACCGGAATACAGTAATTGAGGCCATACAGTTGCTAGTCAGCGAAGGTTGGTTACTTAGTCAACCGCGTAGAGGTATATTTGTTGCAGCACAATTACCTTATGGCTCCAACCTATATACGGAACAAAAGATAGCATGGTCAGATCATCAGGCTCCCCAGCGCATCATCTTCGATGACGGTAATCCAGACAGTAAAATTGCGCCGGTAGAGCAGCTTGGAAGAGCTTATCGTCAACTATTTAAACGCAGTGCACGCTGGAAAATGATGGGTTATGCCGATCCGAGGGGCCATATTGATTTTCGGCAGGAAATCGCAAACATGCTTAACATCGAGCGTAACATGCGCATCAATGAAGATCATATCTGTATCAGTCGGGGTAGCCAAATGGCCATGTATCTTGTTGCCCAATGCTTGTTACAGCACAATGACTATATTTTTGTGGAATCTCCAGGATATCATTCGGCCTGGAAGATCTTTGAAAAAGCTGGTGCAAAATTAATTCCTATCCCAGTAGATGAAAATGGGCTTAAGGTTGAGGAGCTGCTACCACATCTATTGAAAAAGAATCCCATCAAGGCTTTATACCTTACCCCACATAGACAATATCCAACCACCGTCACATTAAGCAAAGAACGCCGTGCTCAATTAGTTGAGCTATCCAACAAATATAACTTTGTAATCATCGAAGATGATTACGATTACGAATTTCATTTTGAACAAGCCCCCTATTACCCGCTCGCCTCACAGCCTGAACTGATCAATAATGTTTACATCGGCACGTTGAGCAAAGTGGTTGCGCCAGCACTCCGTATCGGTTATCTTGCAACGAGAAACGAATATCTGCTCCAGCAAATTACCGAACTCCGATCCATCATCGATATTCAGGGAGACAACATCATGGAGCAAGCAGTGCTCGAGCTCATTCAGGATGGAACCATCCGTAGACATATCCGAAAGGCAACACAGCTGTACAAAAAGAAACGTGATTTTATGGTCGCCCAATTGGATAAATTTCTACCGGATCATGTGGAGTATACATCCCCTAAAGGAGGATTGGCCATATGGCTATCCCTTAAACACCAAATCAACTGGGCGTTGTTATTCCAAAAACTAAAGGAAAAATCAGTACATATACCGCATCCCGAAAATTACACTAAAGAACGTACATTTGGTGGAATACGACTCGGCTATGGCTCTTTATCGGAGGAACTGATTAAAGAAGGAATTACGATTCTGGCCGAAGTGTTGGAACAGTCAAAGCTTCAATCCTAATCAATTTCAATTAGTCGTTTGGCTAGACCATTTTCCAATTTGGACGAACGTCATTAGATTAAAATTCTGAAAACACAAACACATTCAATATTTAATTTCGCCTCATTAAAACCGTTTAGAAGATTAGTATAGGCAATACGTAAAAAACAGTTAAAAGTGTTGCTAAAAGGTAATTATTTTGTCAAAAATCATTTTTTTCACTTATCAATCGCACAAATTAACCGTAGTTTTACAGTGCAAAAACGCACAGAGCTATTCCAATTGGATAGCGATACAATAAGAGAGAATGGAGTACATTAATTTATGACGGAGAGAATACCCAGCAGGCCATATGCCGCAATAACCGGTATTGGCGGATATATTCCACCGAATAAGAGATCAAATACAGATTTAGAACAGTTTTGCGATACATCCGATGAATGGATTATCAAACGTACAGGTATTAAGGAACGAAGAATTTTAGAAGAGAATCTTGCCACATCAGATATGGCTGTAAAAGCGATACAGAATCTGGCGGAACAATATCATAAAAACCTGAAAGATGTAGATGCGCTCATTGTAGCGACTTCTACACCCGATATGCCGATGCCGGCAACAGCCAATATTATTTTAGAAAAATTAGGGCTTTCTCATGTCTGGGCTTTTGATGTCAACGCAGCTTGCTCTGGATTTCTATATGCCCTGGATATGGCTGCTGCTTTGGTGGAGACAGGACGTTACAAAAACGTACTTGTTGTAGGAGCCGATAATATCAGTACATATGTAGATTTAAAAGACCGATCAACCAATATTCTTTTTGGGGATGGTGCTGGCGTTATCTGGCTGGAGCCTTCATTAGAAGGGGGTATTATGGACGCTTATCTTTGCAGTAACGGCGCGGGAAAAGAATTTTTAAAAATAGAGGCTGGTGGTTCTTTGTATCCCATCGACAGTAATCTTCCTGTAAATGACAACAGATTTCTGAAACAAGATGGTAAAACTGTATTCAGACATGCTGTACAGTCTATGAGCGATGCGTGTACTACGGTGTTGCAACGCAACAACCTACAGATTGAAGATATCAGCTGGTTAATTCCACATCAGGCCAATCAGCGGATCATCGATGCTGTTGGACGTAGCCTTAATATACCAGAAGGCAGAGCTCTAAGTAATATAGAATACCTAGGAAATACGATTGCTGCCACAATTCCATTATGTATTTGGCAAAATATTAAAAAATTAAATACAGGTGACTTAGTCATGTTAACCGCCTTTGGCGCCGGTTTCTCTTGGGGAGCCAGCCTATTTAAATGGATGATTTAAGCATTAAAACTTTTGTCGTCATAAAATTCACACTATGATTAAATGCCAGAGATTTCTGATTTCTGGCATTTTTTATTTTCTCTTTTAAAAATCAGCTGTTCTTTTTCCATACTAGCGATTTCGCCTATGCTGATCTACCCCCTTAATAATTTAATGACAAGCCTACACCAAACCCCATATCACTATCATAATGCGTTCTAAAGGCCATATTTTTGGTGATGACATAGTTTAGCCCCATCATATATTCACGATCTGAATTGACCATAAAATCACCACGGATCCTTCTGGAGATCGGAATATCTTCACGCATCAGTTGCAGTCGTATAATGCCATCGTGATAAACCTCTGCCTGAACGTTAACCAGCATGGGCAAAGTATACATAAAACCTAAACTTAGCGCTTTGCGGCTATCTTTTTTATTTGCCTGTCCGAAAATATTTGTTTCATGTTCATCCTCCCCCATACGGCGGTAACGATAATCAAAGCCTACAAAAGGCATAAACCATTGCATCTTCCCGAAGAATCGGCCTAAATGGGTTTCCACCTCATAACCGTGCATATCATTATAGCCCAATCGCCATTCCGAACCAAGCTGCCAACGTGCATTCTGAAACATTGCCTGCCCATCATTTCCATTTGTCGCAAAATCATTTTGCGCCATGAAATGCGTCATATTACTTTCCATTTGCAGTTCTTTATAGGCTTTGGTTTTGTTCGGAAGGTAGGGGTTTTGGTAATCCCCAACAGCGAAAACTCGATTCATACCAGCCATCATATGGTACAAAATGTGGCAATGAAAAAACCAGTCCCCCTCTTCATTCGCTAAAAATTCGATCGTATCGGTTTCCATAGGCATAACATCAACCACATTTTTCAGCGGCGCATTAGCTCCTTTTCCATTCAGCAGGCGAAAGTCAAAGCCATGCAGATGTATGGGATGACGCATCATTGAATTGTTATAGAGGGTAATGCGCAATACCTCACCCTTTTTTACAGGTATCTTATCCGTCTCAGAGAGAATTTTGTTGTCCATGCTCCATACATAACGGCTCATATTTCCGGTAAGCGTAAATTTGAGATCTCGTATGGGGGCTTCTTTCTGGAATTCAGTCGCCTGAGGAGACTCTAGCATCGCATAGTTCAGCGTGACAATATTACCTAATGCATTGGCATTATAACGATTGGGATCTTCGTCCATGTTCATTTGTCCATGATCCATACCGCTATGTTTATTGTGATCTTCTTTTTTCTTTCCATCGCCTGTAATTTCGGGATACATCACCACATTCATATCCATCTGATTCAGACTCATCTTCATGCCCATATCATTGAGATCGCCATTCATCTTCATCATGTCGTTCATCATCTTCATTCCTTCAAAATATTTAAGGCGGGGAAGTGGGGAGATCAACTGTTTGATACCATTACCGATAAAATAGCTTGTAGATTGTGAGCGATCTTCCGTGGTTGCCATAAATTCATAAGCTGTAGCTTCATTTGGGATTGTTACAACGACATCATAAGTCTCCGATACTGCGATCATTAATCGATCGACCTCCACTGGTACCACATCATTCCCATCATTTGCAACAACGGTAATTTTACCACCTGCGTAGCGCAGCCAAAAATAAGACGAAGCACCACCATTGGAAATTCGTAAACGCACTTTATCTCCTGCTTTCAATGCTTTACCATTCACCGAATTCAAATCCGTGGAATGAGCCCCGTTCATCAAGACCTTATCATAATAAACGTCACTGACATCCATCGCAAGCTGACGTTTCCATTCATTCGTGACTTTCGTCTTAAACTTTCCTGCTTTAATAGCTTCAACGTACGATTGTGTTGAACCTTTTTTTATCGCAGCCCAATCGTTTGCTGTATGTAGCATCCGCTGTATATTATCTGGATTGTAATTTGTCCATTCACTCAATATGACGGGAATCGTGGGTAAATCATCAATTCCTTTTCGGAAAGTCTTATCATCAGCACGCTTGTTGAGAATCAGGCTACCATACATACCGATCTGTTCCTGCAGGCCTGAATGCGAGTGATACCAATGTGTACCATGCTGGATTATCGGAAAACGATAGGTGTAAGTTGAATTTGGTTTTATCGGTTCCTGCGTCAAATGCGGTACACCGTCTTCTTTGTTCGGCAAAAAAATACCATGCCAGTGTAGCGAAGTACTCTCTTTTAACTCATTGTGAACAACAATCTCTGCCGTATCTCCTTCTGTAAAAGTCAAGGTAGGCATCGGAATCTGTCCATTTACAGCGATTGCCCGTTTTGATTTGCCGGCATAATTGACGGTTGTATCCCGTACATAAAGGTCGTGACGAACCACTTTCTGGGCCAGCACAGTCAGTTGCGCCATCAATAGTAAAACAACGGTTAATATATTACTCTTTTTACTCATCTTAATTCATTTACTTAATTAGTATTCTGTTACCCATAGGTCCTACCCCATACTGATAGACCAACCTCACACCCGGATGCCCCGTGATCAGTGGTGTAACTGACAAACTTATCAACAAAATCAATATTAAATAGTTTATCCAGACTTTTGTATCACTGCGAAGTCCTACACCACGTACAGTTGCCATTCTAAAAGCCAACCAATATGAATATAATCCATAGGGAGGCGATTAGTTTAACGTTTCTACGGTGCTTCCACAACCGATCATTTGCGCCCCATAGAAAGGATTTTTTATCGCGTTCTCTTTACTGAGCCAATGCGCACCCTTGCCATTATCATACATGGGACAATGCTGATAATAAATAGGTCCATCCAATTTACTCACCTTGAGAAGTTCATAAAAAGTGTTTGAAAGAGAAGCAAAAGTCACGCGTTGCTTAGCCACATCTTTATTTTGGGCGATGCCCGATGCATCAGCTGCTAAGCTATTCATTACCTTCATCCAAACCGTATGTTCGGCAGCCGTAAGCTTATTCATATCGACTGCTTTGATCGCTTCCTTCAACGCGGTGGCTTTGACTGCAGCTCCCTGTGCGTCGGTCTTCACCAAAGCATCTTTTAGCCCCAAATAATGGTTTACCAACTGGCCAAACGCTGTCTTCTCTTTTTCAGGTTCTGTTATCTTCGAAGGGTGAACATGGGAAGCATTATTTGCTGTTAGGCCGCCCTGATTGTGCTTATTATGATCGACCTGCTGTTCAGCTCGATTTTTTAATGCTGGTTTTAGCACGCGTTCATATTGCTCAGCTTTAGCCAATTGCGCATAGACATCATCTGGAGCCAGGAACTTTTCATTGTCGAAGCCTGCCAATGCTATACGCTTAAGAACTTCATCAGCACTTGTTTTTGAAGGATCATAAGTAATAGATGCTAGTTTGGATGTCGGATCCCAGTCAACGATCGCAGTGTGTCCATCGCTGCCAACTTTTTCAATTATCTTTTTAACAGCCGTAGTGTTTCCGAAGATCTTTACTGTGGCTGTCTTTGCATTTTTTATTTGTCCATATGTATATTGAGTGGATAGTAATACCGAGATTACCAAACCAAGTAATGAAATTAATCTCATGATTATGATATGTTGTATATAAATGAATACTGATGAAAATTACGGTACAGCAATCAATACATGTATGCATTGAATCCCATAGATCCAAAGGGATTTTCATAAGCTAAATAAATCGGGCTTGGACAGAATCCTATCCAAAAAGACATAGCAAGGGCTATCAATCTATAGTTGAGCGAGCTGAGGAGGCTGCCAAATGGATATATATATATCTGTACAAAAAGGTTGCTTATAGCGTGCATAGGAGCTTGAAGCATCGGCATACGCCGGTAAAATCTGCGGAGCTTCGATTACTGACACAATAAAACTATATTGAAAGGAGAAACGGCAAGACTTTTCTCCACAGCGCTTACTGCAGTCATCTACCCATTCGTCTGAAGCCGCCGACTCAGCTCCATTATCTTTACAACAATCGACGGTTGCTGTGTCTCTTGTCTTTTGCGTTTCATCAAGACAACATGATTTTTCTTCCTGACTGTTTTTTTCGGACGGCGCATGGCAGGCAAATAACCTATTTGGAGCAAAAAAAAGCCCCATAATACAGATTATAAATACGATACCGCGTTTTATCCACATAACGGATTGAAATTTGCGAAGTAACTACATACGTTACTTCTGAAGTAAATGTCGGTAGAATTTTTGAATGAACAATTGTACTATTTTATTTTTTGTTTATGATATTTCAATAAGGCCTATTTTGACACGCTATTTAAATACATAAAACTACTTTTCAATTTGCCTAATCCAGTTAAGCATCAGCAGACAGGCAGGCGCATATACACCACCATGGTCAAAGCCCTGCAGCTGATAGAGTGAGGTTTTTGTATGTCCAACCTGCTTTAATATTGCTGCCAAATGTGCATTTTCCTCGAATCGTGCAGCCATTTCCAATTGCTGATCGCCGGTGATCAGGAGGATGGGCGGCGCATCTTTGCGTACAAATGAAAGTGGTGCAAACTGATCAATCTGAGGAATCACCATCGATTGTCCACGTTCCTTTTTTATTGTATAATGGGTATTGGTCTGTCCACTGATTGGTGCCAGGCCTTTTATACGATCTGCATCAACACCAAATTTTTGAAGATAATGCTTATCTAAGCCTACCATTAAAGCCAAATACCCACCCGCCGAATGGCCCGAAACATAAATTTTTGAAGGATCTCCACCATAATTGGCAATGTTTGAGAATGCCCAGGCAACAGCTTCTGCAGCATCTTCAATATATTCAGGGGCTTTTGCTTTAGGACTTAATCGATAATTGACCGCTATAACCGCCACACCTTTCTCTTTAAGTTCAAGTGGAATAAATTTATTCCCCTCTTCTAATCCACCCCCATGAAACCAAACAATGGTAGCAAAATTTTTACGATCTGTCGGGATATAAATATCCAATTTACAACGTTCTTTCTTATAAGAATCCGGCTCGTTAGGTTTGCAATACGCAACATCGGTAGTCGTTTTATAGTGCTGCGCAAAAATCAAACTTGGCGAAAACAGGAAAAAAGAGATAATAAGGAATTTGAAGGACATATGAATCGTATTTAAGTCTTACATCCCTTAAAGGTAACAAACTTTAAGAGAAACCATTTAATTGCACTAAAATAAGTTTCAATTTTAACCTTTTTATTATATCTTGATAATTATCTGGAAACAGATATAACAAAATACAAATTTTCCTGTTATTAACGTAAAAAACATGTATTAAAATAGAAAACAGAGTCACATTATATGGAACGGATAAAAATTGAAACCGCTATCAACGTGCGCGTAGAAACGGTCTGGAACGCGTATAACTCGGCAGAAGATATCATGCAATGGAACCATGCCTCAGATGATTGGCACTGTACAAGTTCAATCAATGACTTACGCATTGGAGGAAAGTTCAAAAATCGAATGGAAGCAAAAAATGGATCGATGGGGTTTGATTTTGAAGGCAGCTATACCGCACTAGAGCCTTTTAAAAAAATAGCCTATGTCATGCCTGATGGACGTCATGTTGAAGTCAACTTCAATGCTAAAAAATCTGTAACTGAAGTCACCATAATTTTCGATGCTGAATCTGAAAATTCGATTGATATGCAGCGTAATGGATGGAAGGCCATACTCGAAAACTTCAGATCTTACGTTGAAAATACTTATGCAACTACACAAAACGGATAATGAATTGGTGACGGACCAGCTTAGCTTGTTATTTCACTCCATCACCTTTTAAATAAAGGATATCTTTAGGATTCTTAAAAGTATAGTTATATTTAGCCACAAATTCGTCTTCCCTTCACCATACATAAGGGGGACCGACAAAAACAAAACGCGATAAAAAGATTACATATGACAATAATTAACAATTATGAAGAGTACAAAGCCTTTGAAGGAAAATCATTAGGCGAATCCCAATGGCATGTTATTGATCAAAAACAAATTAATCAATTTGCGGATGCAACACTCGACCATCAATGGATTCATTTAGATAGTGAAAAAGCAAAAACTGATAGCCCTTTTAAATCGACTATCGCCCATGGCTATCTGACTTTGTCCCTCATTCCCTATTTATGGAAACAAATAGCTGAAGTAAGAAATGTCAAAATGGAAATCAATTATGGGATCGAAAACCTACGTTTTGCACAGCCCGTTTTGGTTGACAATGCGGTGCAGCTACATACACTGGTAAAGTCTGTCGTCAATTTAAGAGGTGTTATCAAAGTAACCATAGAAGCTACATTGAAAATCAAAGATAGTGCAAAACCGGCTTACGTAGGTGACGTCATCTTTTTATATCATTTCAATTAGTCGCAGCTTTAGGTTCACAGAAATTAGCGAATTCCTATCAATGCACAATCGCTATCAAATAAAGCATATTACAAATTATAAGGAATACCCTTATGATTTGTTGCTTTTAGCAGACGAAACGGTACATGCAATCGATAAATACCTTTACGACTCCCTAGTGTATGTTGTATATGACGTGAAAATGCCGATTGCTGTTTTTTGTTTATATCCAGTCGATTCAGAAACATTGGAAATTAAAAACATTGCCGTATCTCCAGCATTTCAAGGCATGGGACTCGGAAGCCAATTGCTTGATTTTATTAAGGCCAATTACCAGCAATATGCTAACCTTATCGTAGGTACCGCCGATTGTGGACTAGCACAAATTCGTTTCTATGAACGAAATGGATTTGTTAAATACGGAATTCGTAAAGACTTTTTTATCAAAAATTATGAGCGGCCTATATATGAAAATGGCCAGTTATTGAAAGATATGATTATGTTGAGGTACAATAAATAACTACCTTTGAAAGAGGCAACTAACAGAATTGATTCAACGGAACTTTATTTATATAAAAAGATGAAATTGACTGCCATTCACCCCAAACTACCGATGCGCAATAAATCCATTACAAAGGATTTTTATGTACATAAACTTGGTTTTTCATTGATCGGGAACGTCGATTACGAGGGCTATCTCATGCTAAAAAAAGATCATATTGAAATCCATTTTTTTGAATTTAGAGAACTTTTACCCAAAGAAAATTATGGTATGGTGTACGTCCGTACAGACGATATTGACCGCTTGTATCAATCTCTTCAGGAAAACAACGTAGCTATACACCCCAATGGAAAACTTGATACCAAGCCTTGGGGTCAGCGTGAGTTTTCAATTTTGGACCCCGACAGCAACTTCATAACCTTTGGGCATGACGCTGAATTCCAAAAAGCCCACTAAGATTGTGTTAATTAGCATAATCTCCTAGTGGGCCGGGCATTTTTTATGTTATTTTTTAGCCAAAAAGATCCGAACTCAAGTAACGGTCACCGCGGTCGCAGGCAATAAATACAATAACGCCCGCTTCAATTTCATTCGCAATTTTGAGTGCTCCAGCTAAAGCTCCCCCCGTACTCATCCCCGCAAAAACACCTTCGCGCTTAACAAGCTCCCGGGCAAGCTCAGTGGCCTCCTGTTGGGATATATCGAGAACGCGATCTACTCTGCGCGGATCAAAAATCTTAGGTAAATAGGCCTCGGGCCAACGCCGTATACCTGGTATGGATGATTCAGGAGTGGGCTGGCAACCTACAATCTGAATGGCTGCATTTTTTTCTTTCAGGTAGATGGAGTTACCCATGATTGTTCCTGTGGTGCCCATGGCGCTTACAAAATGTGTAATCTTGCCATCTGTGTCACGCCAGATTTCAGGACCTGTGGTCTTGATATGTGCTTGGTAATTATCTCGATTCGCAAATTGATTCAATATATAATAGCCCTCTTTTTCAGCCTTTTCTTCCGCATAATCACGGCATATTTCCATCGATTCCAACAGGGTAACTTTCGCTCCATACGCCTCCATCGTAAGCGTTCGCTCGCGGGTGGAAGAAGCGGGCATCACAAGTTCTAGGCTCAGCCCATATATACCTGCAATCATAGCCAATGCGATTCCTGTGTTACCACTCGTTGCCTCAATCAATTTGCTATCTTTTGTAATATCGCCACGTTCCATCGCTGAACGGATCATATTGAGCGCTGCACGATCTTTAACTGAACCAGCTGGATTATTACCCTCCATTTTCGCAAAAATCTTCACCTTCGGGTTGGTATGGAATTGCGTAATCTCGACTAATGGCGTATTTCCAATCGTATCTATGATATTTCCCATGGTATTTAATTTATTGGTTTCGAATCTATAAACTTTGATGTAGCCTGATGGTATACCGTGGTATACGGCTCTACAGAACTTGTCAACCACACATTACCGCCAATCACCGAATGATGACCGATCTGTGTTTCGCCGCCAAGAATGGTAGCACCGGAATAGATAATCACATGATCACCTATAGTCGGATGCCGCTTTACATTGGAAAAAACCTTATCCACACTCAGTGCGCCTAAAGTTACCCCCTGATAAAGCTTTACATAATTACCAATAGTACAAGTTTCACCAACGACCAGTCCGGTTCCGTGATCAATATGCAAATGATGGCCTATCGTTGCTCCAGGATGGATATCTATTCCAGTTTTGGAATGAGCATGCTCCGTCAATATACGTGGTATCAAAGGAACACCCAAACGATGTAGTTCATTGGCCATCCGGAAAATACAGATCGCAAAAAAACCAGGATAAGTACGTACGACCTCTCTCTTGTTCTGCGCTGCGGGATCCCCGTCCATCAATGCATCGGCATCCCAGCACATCAGTTCATAAAGTTGTGGAATCCGTTCAAAGAATTTATGCGCTACGTCCGAATGATTGCAGCTTTGACAAGCTTTGGATTTGCTCAAAAGCTGCTCCAGTTCCAATTCAAATTGCTCAAAAGCGAGCTTCACATCATCGACAGATTTCATATCGCCTGAATTTCGTTCCGGAAAGAGCACATCCAAAATTCGGATAGCCCATCCACAGATCTTCTTATTAGAAGGCATTTCTAAAACAGCCAATTGCTGCTCATAGATATGTTGATAAAAATCATGCATCTTCACTAATTTATTGAAACAAATATACTATACAATATTGATAGATTAAGCCTTATACTAAAAAACTTAACGGCTTTGACCATCACTTTAAATCCGCTCGCTAATGGAATAAATCATTTGGCCTAAAGAACCAAACGCTCAAACAACTCTCTCAATGTTACTTCTGGATCTTCACACAAACCGGGATGTGAGGCCGAACATTGGATCAAGGTACTCCGCTTCGCTGTCAACCAACGAAAACGTTCGGTGATATCCAGCTCAGCAAGTTTGCCAGCATCTCTTTCTCCATGACAGATTCGCTGGAAAGAAGACAGGTGATTTTCAATCATTTCCAATTCAATATCCGGACAAAGCGACCGCGCTTTCTGTTCATTGACAAAATAAATCATTTTCGCATAACGGTACTTGCGACAATACAGAGCTACACCCACGTTAATAAATTCCTCGCGTTCCACCCGTGGTATCAAACGTACCACAGCGTACTCATATAAGGTCTTTTCTGGCATCTTCAATTTGCTTTACAAAAATGGATGAATTGGCTACACGGCGTTTCAAGAAAGAAACATATACTTCTCGCGCATCCGCCGCCGAAAGTTCACGTTCGGAATCTTCCAACCACTCATCCGGTACCACGGCTAATATGTCACGAAATACCGTCTCCGTAAAAAGTGAACGATATTCCGCATCTATCTCCCCCACCCTACTGGCATTTTTTAACAGTACGTGATCTTTAATCTGAACAAATGGCTTTAACGACTGTTCCTCCCAGTTATCCCAGCTGTGATGGAAATATAAAGCAGCTCCATGATCTATTAACCAAAGTTCTTTGTGCCATATCAGCATATTTGTGTTCCGAACAGTTCGGTCCACATTCATTAAGAGTGAATCTAGCCAAACAATCTTGGATGCTTCTTCCGCCGCAATAACGTCAACATTTGCATCGAATGTGATGGCTCCGCTCAGAAAATGTAGACCTAGGTTTTTGCCCACACTGAATTTAAGTAGATCCTGAATTTCTTCATCAGGCTCTGTCCGACCAAAGGACTCGTCCAAATCGGCAAACACAATTTCGGGCACGCGCAATTTTAACAGTCTTGCCAGCTCTCCGCCAATCAATTCGGCGATGAGGGCCTTCCGCCCTTGCCCTGCTCCCCTAAATTTTATGACATAACTGAAGCCATCATCAGCATCGACCAGTGCCGGTAAAGACCCTCCCTCCCGAAATGGCTGTACATATCGAATGATCTTTACTTTCCTAATAACAGGTTGTTGAAAATCCATGAATTTATTTTTTTTATTAGCTAAAGTTGGTAAACTAATCCACTCTTTTAAAACTATCCCAATTAAACATTTTAGCAAACAGAAAGCAAGAAATCTACACCATGTATTTGAGCATTGCCTAGTGCTTTACCCTGCGAACTTTATATTGTGGTAATATCCAAAATTATTATCTATATTTTATTAATAAAGCATAAATTGTACATTCATTTGACCGTCGGAAGTATTATTTTCTAATTATATTTGTAATGTAATCACAACTTGTCTCATCAAGTTTCTTCAATCAACGATATGGATACCATTCAGGAATATAACAATGTGATCAAGCATTGTCCGGATTTATTTATAAAAAAAACAAAAGATTATGGAACAGCTTGGCGAATTATGCGCCTATCTTCCATTACAGATCAGATTTATATCAAAGCACAGCGTATACGCACACTAGAAATCAAAAAAGTTTCCAAAGTAGGCGAGGGAATCGCTGACGAATATATTGGTATCATAAATTATTGTGTCATGGCCATGATTCAGATTGATTTGGGAGAAGATGGCGAAGAAAATTTGGATACAGACTTTGTGAATCAAAAATATACCGAAAAGGTGACTGAAACCAGAGATCTTATGCTCGCTAAAAATCATGATTACGGTGAAGCTTGGCGCGATATGCGTGTATCTTCCATGACAGATCTGATCTTAATGAAAATACACCGAGTTAAACAAATCGAAGATAATGACGGGCAAACACTTGTTTCTGAGGGTATTCCTGCTAATTATCAGGATATGCTCAATTACGCAGTTTTTGCATTGATTAAATTAGGAATAGCACAACAATAACCGGATTATGACATTGACACAGCAGCGTACCAAAACGAATTATTTATTAGGGTTTTGCCGAATTTTTACCGGACTTCTTTTCATATTCTCAGGCTTTATAAAAGCCAATGACCCGACCGGGTTTGGCTATAAGCTCCAAGAATACTTTGAGGTGTTTCATCTCACAGCCTTTAATGAGTATGCTACCGCAATCGCTGTTGTGATCTGTGGTTTTGAAATTCTATTAGGAGCACTATTATTATTGGGGCTATATGGCAATACAGTTGCTTGGGGCCTACTCCTGCTGATCCTATTTTTCACCTTTTTGACCTTCTATTCGGCTTTTTTCGAGGTTGTAACCTCCTGTGGATGCTTTGGCGATGCAATCCCCCTCACACCTTGGCAATCATTTTCCAAAGACCTCGTGCTGCTGGCGTTGATTCTAGTAATATTTTTTAACCGAAAACAGTTGCGATCGATTATCAAAGGATCAGGCAATCAATTTGTTGTTACAATGATTACAGCGGTTATCTCCTTAGGTATCGGTATTTATACTGTAAACTACCTCCCATTTATTGACTTTTTACCCTATAAGGTTGGCAACAATTTACCTTCGTTAATGGTATTGCCAGAAGGCAAACAAGGGGATCTGTTTGAGCAAATCTATACCATGAAAAATAAAAAGACAGGCGAAACTAAAAAGGTCAACGACAAAACTTATATGGCTGATAAACTATGGGAAGATGAATCATGGGAAATTATAGGTGAACCTGAGAGTAAATTAGTCAAAAAGGGTTATGATATTCCTATTCCAGATCTTTTGATCACTGATGCAGACGGAGCTGATCACACACAAGAAATCATTGCAAACCCTTATTACAATCTTATTATCGTTGCAAAAGATCTTTCGACGGCCAATATTGATGCCATCCAAAAGATCAATCAATCCGCTATCCAGTTAACAAAGGATTATAACGGACTCCGTGTCGTCCTATTAACCGCGTCAGCATCGAAAGACGCTCAATATCTGAGTGATAAAATGCAATTAATCGCGGAGATATTCTACGCCGATCTAGTTCCTTTGAAAAGTATGGTCAGAGCAAATCCAGGCGTACTACTCTTAAAAGGAGGAAACGTGATCGGAAAATGGCATTATAATAATTTTCCGGATGCCAAATCCATTGAAGATGAATTTCTAAGTAAAGACAAATAATACCTATGCCTAAACCTATATTTTTGATTGGTTATATGGGAAGTGGAAAAACTACCCTTGGTAAAAAACTTGCCAGTAAACTAGAGCTGCCATTTATAGACACTGATGAGGAGATCGTCAAGCAAATCGGCATGAGTATTACTGAGTATTTCGCGCAATATGGCGAAGATGCATTTCGCGCTTTGGAACGCGAGCAATTGCGTAAATTTGCGGAGAAAGCAGCTGTAATCTCAACAGGGGGCGGTGCACCTTGTTTCTTCGACAATATGGATTGGATTAAGGCAAACGGCTATGCAGTGTATTTACACATGTCTCCAAAAGCACTATTTGACAGGCTTTCGCAATCAAAACTTCACAAAAGACCGATTCTGATCGGAAAATCACCTGAAGAACTCCGCTTATTTATTGAAGAAAAACTGATCGAAAGAGAGCCTCATTATACGCAAGCCCATCTAACAATCGATCAATTAAATACCAGTGTCGAAGAACTGGCCGATCTGATTATTGAGCACAATAAATAAACAATGAAATCTCGTATCGCCCACTATTTCCTCTTATTGATCTGCCTGGTATTAAGCAGTTGCTTTCGGCATGGAGACAATACGGACGGCTTGCCGGTAGGTAAACGCTTAAAACTCCAGCATGTTGAGGAATTATATCAGTTTTTGACCTATGACGATAATCGCTATCCTTTGGTCAGTTTGCATCGCGGTGGCCCGACATCCGGATACCCCGAGAATGCTATCGAAACATTTTCTTATAATGCGAACTTGCAGCCAGTCATTATTGAGTGTGATGTACGCCTCAGCAAAGATTCAGCATTGGTATTAATGCATGACAATACGTTAAACCGTACAACAACGGGCAGAGGGCCTGTGAACGCCAGCACCTTGTCGGAACTCAAACAGCTACGTCTATTGGATAATTACAAAAAAATAACACCATATCAGATCCCAACGCTGGAAGAAGCGCTATCTTGGGGAAAAGGTAAGGTAATTTTCACCTTAGATATAAAGAATGATGTTCCTTATGAAGCTGTTATCAATGCTATCCGTAAGCAACGTGCAGAATCTAGTGTGGTCATCATTACCTACAGCGCCAACCAAGCAGCCAAGGTCCATAATCTCGCTGGCGACTTAATGATTTCGGCTTCTATCAATACCGTGAACGATCTTGCCAGGCTTAATGAAAAAGATATTCCAGACAACCGCCTATTAGCCTTTGTAGGAACGCGAGAAGCGGATCCTCAGTTGACAAAAATACTCCACGATCATGGTATCATGTGTATATTGGGTACACTTGGTAATTTGGACAAACAAGCAGATAAAAAAGGCATTCAAGTTTATGCAGGATTTATTGATCGAGGTGCAGATATACTGAGTACGGATCGTCCTACCGAAGCAGGACGAGCGCTGAATTTCTATATCAAGAAAAGAGGAATCACTTCAAAATTTATTCAGTAATATCCCTGATTTGACTGCGTCTTCTTTTGGCTGTCAAAACTATATTTACATTCTTTTTTCCGCGATTTTTGATGGGCAATTCTTCTGAACAGTTTATAAACCTCGAACCATAGCACAGATACAGCGGCAACGGCGAATGTTATGCCTAATTCATGTCCGCTCAGCGCTGTTACGTTAAAAAAATCGGCCACCGGCCCCACATAGAGTATCACAGCCAAAAATAGGAGC
Organism: Sphingobacterium sp. UBA3549; assembly: GCF_002376635.1. NCBI lineage: Bacteria > Pseudomonadati > Bacteroidota > Sphingobacteriia > Sphingobacteriales > Sphingobacteriaceae > Sphingobacterium > Sphingobacterium sp. UBA3549. Next base: position 76,993 of record NZ_DFOE01000025.1, read on the forward strand.
ACAGCGATTGAAATACCCAACAGCAACAGATTTCTATTTTTAAAACTTTCAAAGATGCTATAGTGGAAAGATCTGTTTGCATAACTCAACAAAATATTAGCAAAAATTAAAGTGGAGAAAACCATTGCCCTTGTTTTCTCTTCCGTATCACCCTGCTGAACGGCAAGTTGATACACAAATAGAATCCCTATCGTGATGATAACCCCTTGAACGATGCTTATGCCAAGCTCATTGATACTCAAAAAGGTATCGCTCATTGCTCTGGGAGGACGTTTCATGGTATCTTTTTCAATTGGTTCGTTTTCATAGACAATCGAACAAGTAGGCCCCATCACTAACTCAAGAAAAATTACATGTACGGGGCTAAAAATCTGTGGAAATACCCAACCCAAAAACAATGGAAGCGATACGGTTAAAATAATGGGGATATGAATAGAAATAATATATTGAACCGCCTTCTTGATGTTTGCATAAATTCTTCTCCCAGCTGCTATACCGATGGTCAATTTTTCTAAATCATCGTTCGTGATGATGAGTGCTGCAGCTGATTTTGCAATTTCAGTACCTTTATCGCCCATAGCCACTCCTATATGAGCAGCTTTCAATGCCGGCCCGTCATTTACTCCATCGCCAAGCATAGCAACGACTTCACCGTTCTTTTTCAGCGCATTTACAACGGCCAATTTAGCATCTGGGAACATTCTTGTAAATAAGGTTGTTCTCTCCGCTAACGCTATTATTTCAGCTTCCGATTGGCTCACTATTTCGCTGCCATTGACTGGCGGGGTTAAGCTAATAATTCCAGCCTGGGCCGCTATTGCCTTAGTGGTGTCAGCATTATCACCGGTTATTACTTTAACTTTAATCCCCGCGGCATAGATATGCTCGAAAACTTTTTCAATATCCTTTTTAGGTGGATCATAAAACACGGTCAGTCCTAAAAATTCAAACGCAAAATCCTGTTGCTTTGTAGGAAAATTATCGCCTTCGAATTTCGCCTTGCCCACGCCCAACAGACGAAATCCCTGCTCTCCATAGGATGTAATAATACCTCTAATTTTATTTTTCTCATTATCGGAAAGCCTAGAGACACTAAGAATAGCCTCAGGAGCGCCCTTAGCTGCAATAATCCTTTCTTTATCGCGATTTTCGAAAAGATGAGTCATCATCGGTGGCTTGCCTTCCAGGGGATATTCATGAAATAGCTTGAATCCATTTCTAAGGTCCTGCTGCTGCGTTTTTTCGTATATTTTATGCAACGTAATTTCCATCGGATCAAAGGGCACAGGCTCACTACTCCACATGGCGTAATCGATAAGTTCACTCAGCGCTGGATCACCAAACTCTTCCTGTTTATACGAGGCATCACTAGCGTAATTATACAGGTATTTTAACTGCATTGAATTTTGGGTAATCGTTCCCGTCTTATCCGTGCAGATCACAGTGGTACTACCCAACGTCTCAACAATACTGCTTCTTTTGATTATAATTCCTTGACGCATAAGTTTCCAAGCACCCAGTGCCATAAATGTTGTGAATGCAACAGGAATCTCTTCAGGTAGTACTGACATGGCCAAAGTAAGCCCATTGAGCAGACTTGCCACTAAATTACCACTGTCAATAAAACTATATAGACAGACAAACAAAAAAATTAGGATACCAATAATGGCCATTACTTTTACAAACTTTTGAATTTGCAGTTGCAACGGTGATATCTCTTCTTTAATGTTACTTATAGACTCGCCGATCTTACCAACACGCGTCTCTTTGCCGGTTTTTGTAACTTCAAAGACTGCAAGGCCAGAAACTGTAACCGTTCCGCCATACACCATGTTATCTTCGGATTTATTATCCTTAAATACGGAAAAGCTCTCTCCCGTCAAAGAAGATTCATTAACAGAAAAATCGTTACTATGTAAAATATGACCATCGGCGTTTATAATACGCCCTTCTTCAGTAATACAGAGGTCTCCCACAACAATCTCATGAGTCGGGATGTCAGTAACTTTACCATCTCGAATCACAGTGCTTAATGGTTCATTTAGCTTTTCTAGTTCTTCTAAAGCTCTCTTGCTGCGGTTATCCTGATAAAAAGAAATTGCCGTGACGGCAACAATAGCAACAAACATAAACACAGCCTCTCCATAATTCCCTACAAGGACATAAATAATGGAGATTACAATCAACAGGATCAACATCGGCTCCTTCAAAATACCGACAAGTAGTTCAAACCAGGTACTCTTATGGTTTTCGCTCAACTGATTCCAACCATATTTATATCTAGCAGCAGCAACCTCGCTTGCAGAAAGACCTTTCAAATTTTCGGGGATATTATATGACATATCGAATTAACTAGGTTAACTAAATATAATGAATAATTCCGATTTTAAACCGGTCAAATCTTCTGCTGTTCAAATTATTACATCACTCATCCAATGTTTTTAGCAATAAAACACCTACTCAATTCGTCTTCTAAGGAGCTCAAAAATAGCGCATAACATTTAACCCCATTTATATTTTTTTGAGTTCTTCTTCCGGCCAGGTAAGTAGCTCCTTCAATAAATAAGTTTTGGGTGCTGTATCCGCTGTATCCTCCGCGAATTGCTTTAGAAATTCGGGGATATCACCTTCAACTTTAATTAACTCTCCATCCTGAAGAATGTCATAGCCAGCCGCAATCCATTCTTCAATTTTTTCCGTAGTGATTTGTAGTTTCTCCATATACTATATCGTACACTTATGCAACAATAAAAAATACTCCAATAACGGAATATCAATTTATAAAAAGCAGTTCCTTTAAAATTAGAACAACACTAAGCGATAAATCGTTGGCATGACTATAGTCCCTCACATCCGCGCAAACAGTAAGTCATTGAATGAATCGACAGTGACAAAAAATCAAAAAGTTTTTTATTACCTTAGATACATAAATCGAAATAAGAAAACAGCTTGTTTTTCATTAACTATATGATCACACATATGAAAATATATGCCTTTGTTTTAAGTGTAGGTTTACTTCCCGCTGTTGGCCTCTGTCAGAAAACCGTCACGCCGGGTAGTCGCGATATCAACACCAACTATATTAAACCAGAAAAATCGCTATACACTGTTTATTATGTCAAAGATAACACCTGGGATAAGCAAGGGTCATTGACCTACAACATTATCGCCGCTAATAATCAACTGACTTTAACCAATACCTATGTTCCAAAGGATAATGCATGGACTTCGATGCGAACCACTGTTGCCGATGCAAAAACGCTTCAACCGATTAGCTATTCCAGCGATGGAAAGGAAACGAAGTTAAACCTCAGCTTTGGCGAAACAATTACAGGTAATTATTATTCGAAGAAAACTAAAAAAGATAAAAAGATTACGTTGAATCCGACTCAGCCATTTATAGATTTTAACTGGATGGATCACGTGATTTTAACCCTCCCTTTAGATCTCGGTTATAAAGCGCGCATTCCACAATTCTACTACAATAGCAATTCGGACATTTTCGTTGAAGACTACACGATCAAGGAAGTAAAAAGCTACAGTTATGGTTCCCCAAAAACGGGTAAGCACGACAGTTGGCTAGTTACACTTTTAGAAGAGAGTACCGGTGCCATTTATAATTACGTAGTCGATAAGAAAGATCGACGGTTATGGCAACGTGAGATGTCCATGGGTAACGGAAAATGGGAAATTACAGTAAACGAAGAGCTGGACTATCAACCTATTAAAAATAGATTCAACAAAGAACAAGCTGCCCAGCAAATAGCCCGAGGGAATAGTGTCATCATCGGGACGGCTTACGCAAGGTCTAGCTCAGGAAAAAAACTTGGTGGTCTTGTCAATACCGCAAAAAAGCAGTATGCTCCCAAAGGTACAGAAATCACACTCTTCGCCAACTCTCCTTATTACGAAGAATGGTTGGAAGTCAATAAAAAGATACGAAAACAAAAGAAGGTTCAGGAAGTGCCATTAGACCCTGATTTCGGATATGCCGTTAAAAAAGCAAAGGTATACGACGATGAGGGCCATTTCGAATTTACAGATCTGATGCCTGGTAGTTACGTGATCATGGCAAGCTTCGATTTCACCAATTCTTATAACTATTCATACGTATCAGGTTATACCAATTATTATAATTATTGGGGCTATACAGGTTCCACCACAAATTATGGTACGGCAAGATCATCCTATGTCGATAAGGCTAATATCGAAAAACGTGTCACTATCGAAAAAGATGGCGAAAAGAAAGAAGTGAGTTTAAAGGAAATGTAACGTAAAAATGCCGTTAAAACAGCTGTTGTAACGGCATTTTCCAAGCACTCCTCCTATCCAAACTGTTTGATCTAACGTCCATGTAATCCTCAACGATAACGTGACCACTGTTGCGACCTCATGATTTTAATCGCTGCAATTAAGTGATCAAAATCCGATTATAATCGGTGGCAAAATACGTGATACTTCCATTGGAAGAGCGCTATTTATGTTTTTTCATAGTGCCTTTTTCACGGAGATGAATATGCCAGCTAAAAGCTTCTTCTAATAAATGCGGAGTATGTCCCCCCCTTTCACAAGCTCGGTTGTAGTAATCTAAAAGCTGTTCCTTATAATCAGGGTGTACGCAGTTATCAATAATAACTTTTGCACGTTCGCGAGGTGCTAAACCACGTAAATCGGCCAAACCAAAATCTGTTACTAAAATATCAACATCATGCTCGGTGTGATCTACATGGGAAACCATCGGAACAATATGAGATATCGCATCCCCCTTAGAGGCTGCCTGAGTGACAAAGATGCTCAAATAAGCATTTCGTGCAAAATCACCTGATCCTCCAATACCATTCATAATATTAGTACCCGAAGTATGGGTAGAATTTACATTTCCATAAATATCAAACTCAATGGCAGTATTGATCGCTATAATCCCCAAACGTTTGATCAATCCAGGAGTATTGGAGATATTTTGCGGACGCAACACAATTTTATCACGGTATCGATCCAAATGATCGAACACTCTTGAATAACATTCTTCCGAGACTGTTATTGAAGAAGCCGAAGCAAAATCAAGTTTCCCGGCATCGATGAGATCGAACGTACTATCCTGCAACACTTCGGAAAACATAGTTAAATTTCGAAACTTACTATGTATAAATCCCGTCAAAACAGCATTGGCAACTTTTCCAATACCCGCTTGAAGCGGCATTAAATTCTCTGACAAATGGCCAAGTTCCACTTCACTTTCAAAAAAGTTTAAAATATGCTTTGCTATGGCTGTTGTTTTGACATCTGGTTCAGCAATATCAGCAGGGCTATCCAATTCATTCGTAAAGACAATCCCCACCACCTTGCTTGTATCCAAAGGAATAGTTTTACGACCAATTTTATTTTCAGGAGCTACGATTGGAATAACATTACGTCGTGGATAATCTTCTGCCTGGTAAATATCGTGTATTCCCTTGATGCTCATCGGGATCGCTGTATTTACCTCTAAAATAACCTGCTTAGCCAAAGCAGCAAAAGTCGCTGAATTACCCACAGAAGTCGTTGGAACAATACTTCCGTCAGATTCAATTGCTGCAACTTCGAGTACGGCAATGTCTACTTGAGGTAAATTCTTATTGTGCAGCAATTCTGCTGTTTCGCTTAGATGTTGATCAATAAACAATACATCTCCAGCATTTATTTTATTACGTAGAATACGGTCTACCTGGAAAGGCATGCGCTTGGATAATGCTCCTGCCTCGGCCAATTTACCGTCAGTTCCATGCCCTAAAGAAGCCCCAGTGATCAAGGTTATTTTCAATGGATCCACCTTGGCGCGTTCAGCTAAAGCCGGTAATACAACCTTGCTATCTCCAGCCTTCGTAAAGCCACTCGATCCAACCACCATTCCATTTTGAAATAGTTTAGCGGCTTCTTCACCTGTAATTACTTTATCATGTAAGCTTTGAACTTTTATTCTTTCGTAAGCCATAGTGTTATAATTTTATTTTATTCAGTTATTGTAAACTTAAGAAATTGAAAGCTATTTATTATATTTTACCAATCTCTAAACCAAACAATTTTAGCATTTTTTCCAACGCTATATTTATTGTCATGTGACACAAAATTATCCAAATGCGACTAAGAAAACGCAATTGGCTACAGATCAAAAATATACAACAAATCATAGCAAAAAAATAGTTTACATCATCTAGATTCATAATTTATATCATACTGTAAATAAACAACTTACTTTAAATGCATTAACATTAAAGTAAGTAAATACTAACTTTCCAACTAAAGAAAAGCCGCTTTATTGTAAGTATACACTCACCTTTACCAAGTAAAAAGTGTGGTCTAGTAAAAAAGTCTTACCTTTGTCACATAGGATGATAGTTTAAGATGAATACACAAGATATAACGACAGATGCAAAATATGTCAACCGTTATTACATGACGGAAGTAGACTCATTTGAAGATAGCATTTATTGTCACCATGCTATTATAGCAGAGCATTATATTTCCGAGCATCGCCATGATAAGGATCAATTTCTATACACCGAAGGCGGTGTTGTTTTTATTAAAACAGAGAAAAAGTCTTATTTCTTACCAGCGCGTCATTATTTATGGATTCCAGCCGGTATAAAGCATAGTATTCATCCAAGTACTCCCGAGGTCGTTATGCGTAATTTGTACTTTCCAAAAGCCAATAATGATGCTCCATTTTACAGCAAGATGGGAATTTATCCCGTAAATGATCTTTTGATAGAGCTTATCATGTTCACTAACCGCTGGAACGGCAATATATTTCCAGTTGAAGAACCTAAATACAGCATTGCTACAGCATTTAAACTTATCCTTCCGGAGTTATCCCTACATGAACTTCCATTAGCGCTGCCCTATCCCAGTCACCAAAAATTAAAGGATATAGTCACTTACCTCGAAGAAAATATAACGGAAAATGTCAACTTCAAAAAGCTTGCTGGATTATTTAATATCAGCGAACGCACATTAGCCAGATTGTTTCAAAAAGAATTAAATATGTCTTTTATTCAGTATTACACAATTCTCAGAATGCTGACGGCACTTAAGCTGCTTTTGGACGAAAAATTGAGCGTAAATGAAGTTGCACTCAAAGTGGGGTACAATAGCTTACCCACATTTAGTAACACATTCAATAAGGTTGTCGGTATCCGTCCCAGTGAATATGTCAAACAAAAAGAATTGCTTATTTAAAAATGTTTACCTAATTTAGGTCAATAAACCTAATTCAGGATGAAATTCAAACATATCATTTATAGTACTGGAATTCTATTGCTTAGCACGAATCTATTTGCCAACTCTCAAGACAAGAAACCCAAACCCATTCAATTATTTAATGGGAAAGACTTAAAGAACTGGACCCCTAAAATTAGAAATCACAAAGTTGGGGATAATTATAAAAATACATTTCGCGTAGAAGACGGTTTACTTAAGGTGAGATATGATGGCTATGATAATTTCAATTTTCAGTATGGCCACCTGTTCTATAATAAAGAATTCTCTGCTTATCTATTACGTGTCACTTACAGATTTGTTGGTGAACAGGCTAATGGTGGCGAAGGCTGGGCCTGGCGTAATAGTGGGGCCATGTTACATGGACAAGATCCGAAAACCATGGGTGTAGATCAGGACTTCCCAATATCAATTGAAGGACAGCTGCTGGGCGGAAATGGCAAAGATGAACGGACCACAAGCAATCTATGCACTCCAGGTACAAACGTTGTTATGGACAACAAATTATTCACTCCACATTGCATCAGCTCAACATCCAAAACTTATGCCGGGGACCAATGGGTAACTGCGGATTTTTTGGTGCTGGGCGACTCTTTAGTACAGCATATTCTTGAAGATAAAGTAGTCTTACAGTATACTAAACCCCAAATTGGTGGCGGAAACGTAAGCGATTTTGACCCAAGTGTAAAAAAAGATGGTCAGCTATTGACTAAAGGTACCATTTCACTTCAAAGTGAAAGTCATCCGATTGACTTCAAAAAGGTAGAACTTTACGATTTAGAACCTTATATGAAAGATCCAAACAAATTGAAAAAGGTTATTGCCGAATTGCTGCCCAATTTGCACCAATAAGGTTTGCAAGAAAGGCTTAAACATAAAAAAGCATCGAATATCGATGCTTTTTTATTTACAATTCGCTTGGAAAGAGAAATCCAAAGTATATAACATAAAGAAAAGGGATACAGCGAGCTGTACCCCTCGATATCTATACAAAAAGCTTACGCTAAACTGTTAACAAATTTAGTTAACTTAGATTTGTTGTTTGAAGCTTTTTTCTTGTGGATCACATTTTTCTTTGCCAAACGATCAAGCATAGAAATTACGCGAGGTAACAATGTTTTTGCTTCTTCCGCAGAAGTAGTATGACGTAATTTTTTGATTGCGTTACGTGTAGTTTTTGCTTGGTAACGGTTTCTTAAACGTTTAGTAGCGTTTGCTCTAATTCTTTTGATCGCTGATTTATGATTTGCCATTTTTTTTAGCTAATTTTTATTCAATTTTTTCTTGTAATTCGGACTGCAAAAATAACACCTTATTTTCAATATTCAAAATCTATTTTATTTTTTAGGTTTAGTATATTTGCAGCATGCAAAAATTATCGATGGATGAACTTCAACGTACAGATGTTGAATCGTTTAAAAAACAAGAAAAAACTCCAATCGCAATCATTATGGACAATGTACGGAGCATGCATAATGTAGGCTCGGCCTTTCGTACAGCAGACGGATTTGCTATTGAAAAAATATACTTGTGTGGCATCACCGGAACACCTCCCCATCGCGAAATCGAAAAGACAGCCTTAGGAGCAACTCAATCGGTCGCTTGGGAATATCACCAGGATACGACAGCTGTCGTCGATCAGCTTCGGTCAGAAGGCTATGTCATTGTTGCCATTGAGCAAGCAGATAACAGTGTCATGCTACAGGAGTTTGAACCCGAAAATCATCAGAAATATGCATTGATTTTTGGAAATGAAGTCAATGGGGTTGATGAAGAGGTCATGAGAAAAATTGATACCTGTATCGAAATACCGCAATACGGAACTAAACACTCCTTCAATGTATCTGTCGCAATTGGCATTATTCTTTGGGATTTTATCCAAAAACGCAATTCCAATTAAAAATTTATCAATAAAGGTCACATTCCTATTCACATTGCTTCCATTTTAGAAAGCAAAATAGTAGATTTGTGTGCAAAATTTAAAGAAGAAATGAGTGTATTAGTTAATAAAGATTCAAAAGTAATCGTTCAAGGTTTCACTGGAAACGAAGGTACTTACCATGCTACTCAAATGATTGAGTACGGAACAAATGTAGTTGGTGGTGTTACTCCTGGTAAAGGTGGTCAACAACACTTAGACCGTCCTGTATTCAATACTGTTCAAGATGCAGTAGACGCTACAGGAGCTAATGTTTCTATTATCTTTGTACCTCCAGCATTTGCTGCAGATGCGATCATGGAAGCTGCCGCTGCAGGTATTGAAGTGATTGTTTGTATCACAGAAGGTATCCCGACAAAGGATATGATCCAAGTTAAATCTTATTTAAGCGACAAAAACTCTCGTTTAATCGGTCCTAACTGTCCAGGTATTATCACTGCAGACGAAGCTAAAATCGGTATCATGCCAGGATTTATCTTCAAAAAAGGTAATGTAGGTGTAGTTTCTAAGTCAGGAACTTTGACTTACGAAGCTGTAGATCAAACGGTGAAAGCGGGATTAGGAATTACAACTGCAATCGGAATTGGTGGCGACCCTATTATCGGTACTACAACAAAAGAAGCTGTTGAATTATTAATGAATGATCCTCAAACTGAAGCTATCATCATGATTGGTGAAATTGGTGGTGGAATGGAAGCTGAAGCTGCGCGTTGGATCAAAGAGCATGGTACTAAACCTGTTGTTGGATTTATCGCAGGGCAAACAGCGCCTCCAGGACGTCGTATGGGACACGCTGGTGCAATTGTAGGTGGCGCAGATGACACAGCTGCTGCAAAAATGAAAATTATGCGTGAGTGTGGCATTCGTGTTGTTGAGTCTCCAGCTGAAATCGGAAAAGCAATCGCTGAAGAATTGGCTAAATAATTAGCTGATAAAGTATATAAAGAAAGGGAATCAAAAATTTGATTCCCTTTTTTTATTCTTATTGGCGACGATACGCACTAAATCGGCATTGCTTCATCTGCCGATGGTCCATATAAGCCCGGTACAGCAATATCCAACAATCGTAAATATACTGTTAACTGACCACGATGATGTACTATATGGTTATTAACAATAAAACGTATCGCTCCAGCTCGGGGTAAACGTGCAATGACATAATCTCCAGATTGTAAAACCCACTCTTTAAACCAGTCTTCCTCTTGAATACCTTCAATTGCGGCCTTATTATTTTCCAATCCTATTGTTAAGATCTCCTTTAATTCTTCTACAGAAGACACTTTAACAGGTTGATAATCCACTTTAAAATCAAATACATCTTTTGGTATTGCCTGATGTACCCAGTTGTGTAGTCCAACCACATGAGAAGCCAGTTCGCCCAAGCTCATTGATTTATCGTGCGGACGCCAATCCAATTTATCATCCGGTATACGCTCTAAAATACGTCTTGTGTTTTTGGTTTCTTGATGCAATTCGATCAAATAACTCTTTTTGATACTCATATAAATATTAATTGACTAATTGAAAATCCTTTAATACCGTTACTGCATAAGGAGCTTCCACTGCTTTATGTGCAGCAGCCCGCGCAATAGTTCCCTCCACATAGGTTACTTTGAGGGGTAAAAATGTATTACCCAACACACTTTCATGGAACAAAGACTCATACCAGGTACATGCCGCAATAAAACGTCCGTAATCTAAATTTAGATGATAACCATCGCGTGTAAAATGATCCCCCATAAAACTTGAGCGTGCATTTTGGATCGCTGTGCCACATGGGACTAATAGATCAAAATTCCCCCAGTTAAAGACCTCTCGCGAAGTATGGGCAATAGCCTTATACATATTATCCTGACTACGGTTATAACGGATAAAACCTTCGTGAGATGCCCCATTTTGATATGCCCAAGTCTGATGCAGTATATACTTCGTCTCAGGAAATGCAACATGCTTCGTTACGTACTCATATAAGGGGGGAAGATCTTTCGCATAGGACTCATAATCACCTGATAGCGGACTCGCTTGCTGAAGGCTGATATAATCCCAGGCTTCATCTATTAACGCGTCAGATAAGCGTTCATTTGCTTTCTCAGACATTTGGCCATCAATATTGATTTTGCGATAGCGGTAAGCAGGCTTATCATCTTTTGCATTCTTTACATGTAAACTTAAAGGAGCCCCACCAATATAGAGATTTCCGATCACTATCTTTTTCTTTCCTGCTTTCGCTAATTCATATAAATTTTGTTCAATAGCATCTTCGGAAAAGCTATTACCGATGGCCAAAATGCGTAATACGCCGTCGTCTAGAGATTTACTCTGCGCAATTAGTCGATCATGCTTTAGAAAGAACAAGACCAAAAAAACGAATATCGATATCTGTTTAATTTTCATCATAATAAAATGCAATAAGCACTAAATTAGCTAATATCTGGTAGAAATACGAATGATAGTACATAGAAAGTGGACCGCCACTGGGCCCGCAGCGCGTAAGGATGGGAACGGAACATCTACCGATGGACCAGCCCCATCTAT